>JBOHIG010000208.1:0-10530 GCA_050725815.1 Xanthobacteraceae bacterium | reverse complement strand
CCGACTCCGTTGCTTTGACACCATCAGTTTGAGGGACGACCGCCTCGCCAGCCAAGCCGCAACCGAGCGCGCCACTTCAGAGCCGTAGCGAGCGAGCGCCTTGGCCGCGGCCCGTTACCCCATCTACGATCCGCGCCCATGTTCGTCGCCTTCTTCCATGAGCTGAAATCCGCCGGCGTGCCGGTGACGCTGCGCGAATACCTCACGCTGATGGAGGCGATGCAGATCGACCTCGCCGGGCGGCGGGTGGAAAACTTCTACTATCTCTCGCGCGCGGCGCTCATCAAGGACGAGCGCAATCTCGATAAGTTCGACCGCGTGTTCGGGCACGTGTTCAAAGGATTGGAACTTCTGAGCGAGGTCACCGCTGAAATTCCCGCCGAATGGTTGAAGAAGCTCGCGGAAAAGTACCTGACCGAAGAAGAAATGCGCGAGATCGAGGCCATCGGCGGTCTTGAGAAACTGCTTGAGACTCTGCGCAAGCGGCTGGCCGAGCAGAGGGGCCGCCACCAGGGCGGCTCGAAGTGGATCGGCACCGCCGGCACCTCGCCGTTCGGCGCCTATGGCTACAATCCCGAAGGCGTGCGCATCGGCCAGGACGAAAGCCGCCACAAGCGCGCGGTGAAAGTGTGGGACAAGCGCGAGTTCAAGGACCTCGACGGCGATGTCGAACTCGGCACCCGCAACATCAAGGTCGCGTTGCGGCGGCTGCGCAAGTTCGCGCGCACCGGGGCGCCGGAGGAACTCGACCTCGACGGCACCATCAGGGGCACTGCGCACAAGGGTTATCTCGACATCCTGATGCGGCCCGAGCGCCACAACGCGGTGAAGGTACTGTTGTTCTTCGACATCGGCGGCTCGATGGACTGGCACATCAAGGCGACCGAGGAGCTGTTCTCGGCGGCGCGCGCCGAGTTCAAGCACATGGAGCACTTCTACTTCCACAACTGCCTATACGAGCGGGTGTGGAAGGAGAACCGCCGCCGCTGGAACGACACCACGCCGACCTGGGACGTGCTGCACACCTATCCGCACGACTACAAGGCGATCTTCGTCGGCGACGCGGCGATGTCGCCTTACGAGATCGCCGCGCCGGGCGGCTCGGTCGAGCATTTCAACGAGGAGGCAGGCCACGTCTGGATGGAGCGCGTCCTGCGCACCTATCCGGCCTGCGTCTGGCTCAACCCGACGCCGGAGGAGGAGTGGGGCTACACGCAGTCCATCCGCATGATGCAGCAGTTGATGGGCGGGCGGATGTATCCGCTGACGCTGGAGGGGCTCGACAAGGCGATGCGGGAGCTGGGGCGGTAATCACCTGCCAACTATTTCGCCAAACCATTTAAGAAGGTCCGCTAGCTTTCCCTGTAACAGCAATTGGTAAACTGCTGTTGCTATAGCGCCTAAGGCACCAACCATAACTGTTGTAACGATTCCAGAGCCAACTCGTACTCTTTCTGTCGAAAGCCAATCTCTGCCAATTTTCGCTGAGGTGTATATCTTGGTTGCGTTGAAATATGCATGGATTTTCATAAACGCGGCGGCCAACAGGATCATGACGACCAAAAAGATATATCTGTTAGCCAGAGACAGGTCGGGCAAGGTTGCGATAACTGCCAAGAAGAAAACAAAATTGAGATTCAAGCCATAGCGTTGAAAGTAGGTGACCAGCTGATTGGTGTATCGTCCAAAAAATTCTATTAGCTCAGCCGATACACCATTCATCCAAATTTGGTTGTCGGATTGGACGATGAATTGGCTCGGAAGAGTGTTGGACAGAACCACGTTGATTGAATTTTGGAATGGCTGTCGACCATCATTTACATTAAGTCTCAGCTGAGTGAGCTTCGGCGGCAGATCAGTGCGGGACAGAAATGTCGCTCCATATTGCGTAACATCGTTCGAGCCGACCCGCATTGTGACGATCACGTCATTGCCGTCACCCATCAAGGCTCGCAACTTTTCAATTAGGATTTCGAGTTCGTCGCGATAAATCGTGAGTTTGGGGAGGCTTACTTCTTTAGCAAGTAACTCGATTGGCTTTGCTGGCTTAATTTCCTTTTCTGCCGGTGCTCCCGTCGATGCGCGCCGGAGCCAAAATAGACCCGCATGTCCTCTAACTGATGCCCATCTCCCGCCAATTTCATTGGCGGCGAGTATGTCGATGTCAACCCGAGCATGTGGCTTAGGAAGTTCTTTGGCTTGGGGACTATCCGTGTTGAGGAACAGGACCTTGTTTCCGCTGCCATCAAATACGACGTGACCTTCAAAGGTCGTCGCATTTTCCTGAGCGCCAACTGTTATACGAAAATTTAGCTTTTCGTTGTCGAGCGTTGTAATTGCGAACAGATTTCCATGTGAGGACCCGCGCAAGTCCCCAATCCATGAACCTGTGAACGAGTTTAGATTTTGCGGATTGTCGACCATGTGAGTATCCGTAACTGAAAATACGTTTATGGCGGTACGCTAGCGTGGAGCGCTGGCGAGCGCACCTCTAACCGCAACAATGCGATCAGCAATCGCGACAATAATGTAGCAAGCGCAGCCCGGATTGAGTAAAGCGAATCCGGGGTTGGTAAGACGATCCCCTGGTTTTCGCGTTCGACGCCTATGGGGCCCCCGAAAGCGATGCGGGAACTGGTGCGGTAGGCTACCATCGTGGTCGCCACGGCCTCGACGCCGTCAACGACAATGAAATGACCGGGGAGGTTTCCATGCGCTTTGCCTGTATCGCCGCGCTTGCCGCCGCCGTTATGGTCCAAACATCATCGCCGGCCGTGGCGCAAGGCGCCGCCGAACGTCTCTACGTCATCGAATGCGGGTACGGCGACACGGCCGACCTGTCGCGCTGGTCGCCGGGCGTCAACATCAAGAAGAAACAGAGTTTCGTCACCAACTGCTATCTGGTCAGGCATGCGCAGGGCTACCTGCTCTGGGAGCTGGGCGTCGGCGACCACGTCGCGAAGATGCCGGAAGGGCGGCCCGGCGCGATCAACTGGCGGCTCAAGCGCACGCTGGCCTCGCAGCTCGCGGAGATTGGCGTCAAACCGGCCGACATCAAATTCATCGCCGCCTCGCACACCCACGGCGATCACATCGGCAACGTCGCGTTGTTCCCCCAGTCCATGCTGCTGGTGCAGAAGGCCGAGTACGAATGGCCTGCGGCGGGCGGCAAGCCCCGCTTCAATCCGGCGCATCCGGTCACGCAGATCGTCGGCGACCACGATGTGTTCGGCGACGGCAGCGCCGTCCTGCTGGCGACGCCGGGCCACACGCCGGGCCACCAGTCGATCCTGCTGCGGCTCAAGAATACCGGTGCGATCCTGATCAGCGGCGACGCCGCGCATTTCCAGGAGAACTGGGACTTGCGGCGCGTTCCGTCCTTCAACTTCGATGTGGCCAAGTCGCTCGCTTCGATGGAGCGGATCGCCGCGATCGTGGCCAGCACCAAGGCGCAGCTCTGGATTCATCACGACAAGGTCCAGAGCGACGTACAGAAGAAATCGCCGGCGTTCTACGATTGAAGCGGCTTCGCTTACGCCTTCTCCACCTCGATGCCCGCGCCGGCGAGGTCCTTGAAGCCGCCGCCGTTGAACACCTTGGCATAGCCCATATCGACCAGCGTCTTGCCGGCAAGCGCGGCGCGCCCGCCGCCGGCGCAGTGCAGGATCACCGGCTGGTCCTGCTTGAAGGCGGGGTTGTAGGTCGGCGCCGTCGGGTCGGCGCGGCCCTCGAGTGAGCCGCGCGCGACATGCACCGCGCCCTTGAGCTTGCCGGTCTGCGCTACCTCGGTTCCGTCGCGCACGTCGACCACCAGCACGTTGCCGCCCTGGATCATCTCGGCAGCCTGCGCCGGGGTGAGGCGCGGGACGACAGCGTCGGCGGCGGCAATCAAATCCTTGTACGTGGTGGGCATGGCCATGGCTCCTGTTCTGCTGCCGCAACCATAGCGGCTTCGCACCGCCCGACAAGACGGCCCCAGCCCCTCGCCGTCAATTGATCGGCTCCGGCGCGCGGCCGGGCTACACTCCCTCCCACGTTCACGATGACGGGAGCCCGCCATGCCCTCCGAGCGCTTCGACTTCCCCAACGCCAGCGGCGACACGCTGTCCGGCGTGCTCGATCTTCCGGCCGGTTCGCCGCGCGCCTATGCGCTGTTCGCGCATTGCTTCACCTGCGGCAAGAATGCGCTCGCCGCCAAGCGCATCGCGGACGCGCTTACCTCGCAGGGCATCGCGGTGCTGCGCTTCGATTTCACCGGCATCGGTTCGAGCGAAGGCGAGTTCGCCAACACCACGTTCTCCTCCAACGTGGCGGACCTGGTCGCCGCCGCCGGTCACCTGCGCGCAACGCGGCAGGCGCCGGCGCTGCTGATCGGCCACAGCCTCGGCGGCGCGGCGGTGCTGGCCGCAGCGGAATCGGTCGAGGAGGCCAGGGCGGTCGTCACCATCGCCGCGCCGAGCGATCCGAGCCATGTCACCCATCTGTTCAAGGATCATATCGACGCCATCGGGGCGCAGGGCGAGGTCGAAGTGGCGCTGGCCGGACGGCCGTTCCGCATCCGCCGCGAATTCCTCGCCGACGTCGCCGAGCAGCAGCTCACCGACCGCATCGCGCAACTGCGCAAGGCGCTGCTGATCTTCCATTCGCCGACCGACGACACCGTGGGCATCGCCAACGCCTCCCACATCTTTGCCGCAGCCAAACACCCCAAAAGTTTCGTCTCGCTGGCCGGCGCTGATCATCTGCTCACCCGGCGTAGCGATGCGGCCTATGTGGCGAACGTGCTGGCGGCGTGGGCCGAGCGCTATCTCGAAGCGGCCCCGGCGCGGGAGAGCGCGGGGCAGGAAGGCACGGTGGTCGTCACGGAGACGCGGCTCGGCCGCTTCCAGCAGGATGCGACCATCGGCAAGCATCGCCTCACCGCCGATGAGCCGGTGTCGTCCGGCGGCCTCGACTCAGGCCCGTCGCCCTACGACCTGTTGCTCGCGGCGCTCGGCGCCTGCACTGCCATGACGCTGCGCATCTATGCCGAGCACAAGAAATTGCCGCTCGAACGCGTCTCGGTCGAACTCAGGCATTCGAAGGTCCACGCCGCCGATTGCGAGGATTGCGAAACGAAGGAGGGCAAGATCGACCGCATCGAGCGCGCGATCGCGCTCACCGGCGCGCTCGATGAGGAGCAGCGCAAGCGGCTCCTCGAAATCGCCGACAAGTGCCCGGTCCACCGCACGCTCACCTCGGAGATCGACATCCGCACCGCGGAACAACGCTGACCGTCACGGCACCTTCACCTCGAGCCCGCCGGGCGCGGCGTCGATCGGCACCGAATCCACCTGCTTGCCGTGCTCGTCGAGCACGAGCACGAACCAGCCGTCCCATTTTCGCTCCTGCATGGTCTTGCCCTGCTTGATCGAGCTGGCCAGCCGCATCGCCTCCTCGCGCGCGGCGGCGTTGCCGATGAGGTCGAGGCCCTCGCCGGATTTGAGGGTTTCCTTGCCGTCGGTGAGGCGGAAATAGTAGCGCGGCATGCTGCAACTCCTTGTGGCCGTCATTGCGGAGACGATGCTTTGCGTTCGCTCCTCCACATATAGGGAGGCCGATCGACCTTCGCGGCAGGCGGAACTTATTCTCCGGGATGGCGTTGCGCTATCGCTTGGGCGTGGCTGGCGACTGTGGAGGCAAGCGATGCATGGCATCATCTATCTCGTCGGCCTGATCGTCGTGATCATGGCCATCCTCTCCTTCTTCGGCCTGCGCTGACGCGCCAACCGGACGGAGGACATCGTCATGACCGACGTTTACCGCGCCCCAGCGGCGCCAACCGTCGCGCCCGCGACGGCAGCAGACGGCCCAGTACCCACGCCGGGCGGACCGTTGTCGTACATTCATTGGGGACCGGTGTTCGCCGGAGCCGTGCTGGCCGCCGCCGTCTTCTACGTGCTGATGACGTTTGCGGCCGCGGTCGGCCTGGCGGTCGCATCGCCCTCGCCGACCTGGCGCGACACCTCGGTGGGGCTCGCGATCCTGTCGGGCGTGTGGCTGCTGGTGGTCGCGCTCGGCAGCTACGGGCTCGGCGGATATCTCGCCGGCCGCGTGCGTTCGAGCTGGTCGACCGGAGCGGATGAGATCGAATTTCGCGATGGCGCGCACGGACTGCTGGTCTGGGCGCTCGCGTCGGTCATCGGCGGCGTGCTCATCGGCGCGAGCGCGACGCTGCTTGCTTCGGCGACGACCACAAGCACCGCCAACCAGCGCGGCACCTCCACCGAACCGGCCTATCTCGCCGTCGAGCTCGACCGTCTGTTCCGCTCGCAGAAGCGGACCGAACCCGTCGAGCCCGAGGTCCGTGCGGAAGCCGGCCGTATCCTGTTGAGCGGCATCGGCCGCGATGTGCGCCCGGATGATCGCACCCATCTGGTCCGGCTGGTTTCGGCCCGCACCGGCTTGGCGCAGCCGGAGGCCGACAAGCGCGTGGCGCAGGTCCTTGCGGAGACCCGCCAGGCCGGACGCCGCACGCGCGCAAGCGGCATCATCATCGGCTTCATGACCGCGGCTTCGCTCGCGCTTGGCGCCGTGGCGGCTTGGTTTGCCGCCGGCGTTGGCGGGCGCCACCGCGACCAGTCGATATCGCCGCCGCTGCGGTGGGACTGGCGCCGCCGCCGCGCCGCCTGACGGTAACGACCAATCGGAAACGAAACGGCCCCGCGCAAGCGGGGCCGTTGCTTTGGCATGTGACCGCACACGCCGATCAATAGTTGCTGCGTCCCATCCGCCCGATCGCCCAGCCGATGCACAGCGCGGCAAAGGCGGTCGTGTAGGGCCGCTGCTCGACGAAATCGCGAACGACGTCGCCGGCGTCGTACGCAGCTTCGCGCACGGTTTCGAACGTCTCTGCAGCAGTGTCCTTGGCTTGGCCGTAAAGGTTCTGCATGTCGCCTTCGACCTGCCGTGCGGCGCCGCGGACTTGCGTGCCGGCATCACCCGTCATGCGGCCGACGCCTTCCTCGACCTTGCCGCCAAGGTTCTTGGCGGTTCCGGCGATCCGATCCTCGTTCATGGAAATGTCCTCGTTGCGTGTGTGAACCTTCAACGGGGGCCACGCGCCGCAGGTTCCATTACACGGCAGGAACTTCCACTGCGTCGCTTCGTTGCTTTCGTGGGAATCAACGGCAACCGAGGAGTCTACAATGGGCTTGTTCGCCAAAGACATTCAGAACATGGACGATCTGCTTCTGCATGGGCTGAAGGACATCTATTACGCCGAGAACCAGATCGTGAAATCGTTGCCCAAGCTCATCGACAAGGCGACCAACCGCGAGCTGACCACGGGCCTTAAGGATCATCTCGAAGAAACCAAGAACCAGGTCAGCCGCCTCGATCAGGTGTTCAAGAAGCTCGGCCAGCAGCCCCAGGGCGTCAAATGCCCGGCGATCGACGGCCTGATCGCCGAAGCCGATGAGATTGCGAGCGAGGTGGCCGATGACGAGGTGCTCGACGCCGCGATCGTCGGCGCTGCGCAGTCGGTCGAGCACTATGAGATCGCGCGCTATGGAACTTTGATCGCGTGGGCGGAGGCGCTCGGCCAGGACGATATTGTGCGTTTCCTGACCACGAATTTGAACGAGGAAAAGGCCGCCGACAAGAAGCTCTCGACCGTCGCGCTGCGCAAGGGCGTCAACCGCAGGGCCGCCAGCTAGGCAGTCAGTTTCGCGCCCCGGTACCACACATGTGGAAAACGGCTCTGGCGGCCGGGCTTTCGAATCGTGACCCCGGCCGCTATATTGAGGGCGTCGTTAACAACTGAAAGGAGGTGATCCAGTGTCTCATTGTCTATCGCCGCGGTCGCCGGCACTCTGGATCCTCGCTTCTTACGAGGTATCCGTTTGACGCTTGGCGTCACCTCATAAACTTGAGGGGCCGGACCACGGCCTGACAATGGAAGGGCTGCCCGCAAGGGCGGCCCTTCTTCCTTCATGTGCGCATTCTCTTATGCCGGGTCGGAAGGCATCGGCATCGTGATCTCGCAGAGCAGCCCTTCGCGCCGCCAATCGAAGCGTGTATCGCCCTTGAGCTGGCCGCGCACGGTTTGCTCGATCACCTTGGTGCCGAAGCCCTGACGCGCGGGCGGCGTGACCGGCGGCCCGCCGGTTTCGGTCCAGCGCAGCACAAGCGGCCCATCCGCTGTGCGCTTCCATTCGGCGGCCACCGCGCCGTCCGCCGACGACAGAGCGCCGTACTTGACCGCATTCGTCGTCAGCTCGTGCAACACGATCGCGATCGACTGCGCGGTGTTCGGCTCCAGCATGAGAGCGGGTCCGTCTACCCGGGCGCGCTGTTCGCCATCCCGGCAATAGGGCGCGAACTGTTCGGCAGCCAATTGCTTCAGGTCGGCGCCGGCCCAGCGTCCTCGCGCGAGCAGCGTGTGTGCCCGCGCCAGCGCCTGGATGCGTCCCTCGACAGCCTCCTTGAAGCCGGCGACGGTGTCGGCCTGCGTGAGCTGCACGACCGCCTGCGCCAGCGCCAGGAGATTCTTGGCCCGATGGTCGACCTCGGCGGCGAGGAGCGCGATCTGCTTGGCCGCCAGCTTGCGCTCGGTGATGTCGCGAGCGATTTTTGATGCGCCGACGATCGTGCCGTCCACGTCCTTAACCGGCGAGATGGTCAGCGAGATGTCGATCAGGCTTCCGTCCTTGCGCCGGCGAACGGTTTCGTAGTGTTCGATGCACTCGCCGCGTCCGATGCGTTGAATGATTTCCGTTTCTTCGTTCTGGCGCTCCGGCGGGATCAGGATGGTGATCGATTTGCCGATAACTTCATCTGCCGAATAGCCGAACAGGCGTTTCGCTCCGCGGTTCCAACTGCGGATAATGCCGCTGAGGTCCTTGCCCACGACAGCGTCGTGGGAGTCTGCGACAACCGAGGCTGTCCGCTGCAACGCATTCATGGTCTGCACGGTTTGATAGGCCGCCGCCGCGAACGCGCCGAGGCTGGTCAACATGCGCAGGTCTTCCGCGTCGAAACGGCGGCTGGTGTCGTGCGCGACGACCCAGATGGTCCCGACGGCTTCATCATTGACGTAAAACGGGGACAGTAACGCTTCCTCGAGAAGAGGCGTAACCGGGGCAAAGTAAGGGAAGTCGCGTTCGGGATGCGAGCACAGCATCGCCATGTTGCGGTCGAGCACGGTGCCGCATGGACCGAAGTCGCGCGGGGTCCCGCCGTGCAGATGGGGAGACCACTGCCCGGCAATGGCACGCCAATGAAATCGTGTCCTTCTGTCGTCATTCTCCAGCAGGCTGAGTCCTGCCGAGTGTGCGCTGCACAGCGATAGCGCGGTTTCGGCGAGCGCCTGCAGGATGCGGTTGGGCGTGGCCGCCATGGTCCGCGCCAAGGCGATCAGGGCGCGGCTCTCGGCCGCATGGTCGGTAGGACGTGAGGGACGCCGGCTCAACTCGGCCGTGGAAAGCATCGACTTGAGTGCGGGTCCATCGCCCAGCTCACGAACAGCCTCAGCCTGCGGTCGCCGCCGCTCGATTTCGACTGTGACTTGATCCGGCTCTGGGTGCGACATGGGCGATTTCCCCCGAAGGTACCAAACTACAATCGCGGGATTAGGTTCCGCCCATTAGAGATCATTTTATGACTACAGGCCAGGTGTGCGATTTGACGAGCCTTTTCGGGCCACGCGCCCGCGGCGCGCCCCTGCTGCCGGGATCAACGGATCTTACGGTGACGGCGTGCCAATCCAGCGGCCGATCCGCCAGATGTCGCGCGAGAAGGCGATGCCGGTCGCGCGCGCTTCGAGATTCGCGACCGGCACGGGTCCATGTTGCCGCGCGCGGCTGTCCATGCTGTTGGCGCGGTTGTCGCCGAGCACGAACACATGTCCGTCCGGCACGGTGATCTCTGCCATGGTGTTGAAGAATGCGCCGGGGCCGCCGGACAGGACATAGGGCTCGGCGGCGGGCATGCCGTTGACGATGGCGCGGCCCTCGCGCACCGCAACGCGGTCGCCGGCGACCGCGGCGATGCGCTTGATCCAGACCTCGCCCGCGCGCTGCGGGTGGCGATAGATCACGACGTCGCCGCGCGCCGGCGCATTGTTCCGGTAGTGACTTGGGCTGGCCAGGATTCGCTCGCCCTGCCGGATGGTCGGCTCCATGCTGGGCGACCGCATGTTGAAGCTGCGGATCACCTGCGCCTGCGCGGGCTGCGCGATGCAAATCAGAGTGAGGATCGAGAGCGAGAGCAGCGTCACGATCCACGCCGACCGGCGCGAGGCACGGAACGGATCGGCATTTCCAGGCATCGACATGAGATTTCTCCGGACGCCACGCAGCCGCCGGACGATCCCGGCGACCGGTCGAGGCTCACCCGGTAGTCGGTGCAGGGCAGGGTGGGGGTTCAGGCGCTATGGCGCACGCACGCCGTGAGCTGCGCCGAATTGCGGTGGATCGTTAATGATGCGCTAGTGTGGCGGTTCAGAAGTTCGCCATACTTGGCCGCTTGGTCGGGAGCGAACTTCTGAAC
>JBOHIG010000207.1:0-9905 GCA_050725815.1 Xanthobacteraceae bacterium | reverse complement strand
AGATCAACACCATGCCGGGGGGCCGTGCTGTTGCAACTCTGGCCGTCATCTGCGGTCTCAGTGCAGGCTTTGGCGCAGCGTCGCCGGCCGTCGCGCAATCGCCCGCGGAATTCTACAAGGGCAAGACCATCACCATCGTGCTCGGGCATCCGCCCGGCGGTTCCTACGATCTCTATGCGCGGCTTGCCGCCGACCATATGAAGCGGTTCGTTCCCGGCAATCCGAACTTCATCGTGCAGCACCGCCCGGGCGGCGGCGGCGTGGCGGCGGTACGCTACTTCTATGCGCAAGGCGCGCGCGACGGCACCATGATGGGCCTGTTCCCCGAGACCATCGGGCACACGCAAATCCTCCAGCCCGAGAGCGGCAAGTGGAATCTCGCGGAGATGGCTTATGTGGGCTCGTTCACGCCGAGCAATGCCGCCTTCGTGGTGCGCAAGGGCGCGGCGGCGACGTCGGCCGAGGCGATGCGCAAGACTCCGGTGACGGTCGCCTGCACCGGCGTCAATTCGCAGAGCTATCAGTATCCGTCCGCGCTCAAGACGCTCGGCGATTTCAAGTTCAACATCGTCTGCGGCTATCGCGGCTCGGCGGAGGTGATGCTGGCGATTCACCGCGGCGAGGCCGACATGTTCTCGGGTTCGTGGCATGTGTGGCGCGCCACCCAGCAGGCGGGCCTCAAGGATGGCAGCCTGATCCCGGTCATCCAGGGCGGGCTCAAGCGCACCAAGGACCTCGCCAAGGTGCCGCTGATGCAGGAACTGGTCGCCGATCCCGCAAAGAAGAAGGTGATCGAGTTCATCTCCGCTGGCTCCGCGATCGGGCGCGCGCTGATCACGCCGCCGGGCGTGCCGGCCGACCGGCTGGCCGCGCTGCGGACGGCCTTCGACAAACTGGTTACGGACAAGGCGTTCCTCGCCGACGCCGCCAAGCGCTCCGCCGAGATCGATCCGGAACCGGGGGTCGACGTCCAGGGCTATGCCAACGCCATCGCCAAGGCGCCGAAGGACATCATCGCGGCCGCCGCCAAGGCGATCGCCGCGGACAAGAAGGCCGGTGGCAAGAAGAAGAAATAGCCGCGGGCGCTAATCCACGGCGATGCTGATCTGGCGCTGGGCGACCAGCCCATTCAACAGCCGCGCGATGTAGTGCTCGACGACGTCGCTCGGGGTCCCGTTCCTGCCCCACACAGTCACACGCGGGCTGGCCTCGCCCGCGCCCCCACTCACCAGATAGTCCGACACCAGGCCGTATCGCTTGGTCACCTCGAGCCGCTCGAAGATCGCCGCCTGTTGGGGAAAATGCGCCGGCCGCGTCCGGCGGCTGCGCCGCGATGTCAGTCTCATGGGTCCGCTGCTCCTCAAGTCCGCCACGGCCGTAACGTACGGCGAGGCGGATTGGTTGCACGGTACGGTGCGAAGGAACCTTCGCCTTCGCAGGCGGCTTATACGGTCGATTCCCAACACGGAGATGACCAATGCCGGCCAAGGAAAAAACGCTCGACGATCTCTTTCACGAGACGCTCAAGGACATCTATTTCGCCGAAAAGGCGCTGGTGAAGGCGCTGCCGCGGATGGCGAAGGCGGCCGATTCCGACGAACTGCGTGAGGCGTTCGAGACCCATCTCAAGGAGACCGAGGACCAGGTCGAGCGGCTCGAGCAGGTGTTCAAGCTGATCGACAAGCCGGCGCGGGCGAAGACCTGCGACGCGATCAAGGGCCTCACCGACGAGGCCAAGGAAGTCATGAAGGACTTCAAAGACACCAATGCGCTCGACGCCGGACTGCTGTCCGCGGCGCAGGCGGTCGAGCATTACGAGATCTCGCGATACGGCACGCTCAAGGCCTGGGCGGAGGAACTCGGGCTCGACAAGGCGGTGCGGCTGCTCGACGCCACGCTGCAGGAAGAGAAGAACGCCGATCGCACGCTGACCGAGATCGCCGAATCCGGGGTCAACCGCAGGGCGGAAGCGGCGTAGCGATCTTGCAGCGTGTAGGCCGGCGCCTATTTCGGCGCGCGCTTGGCGAGGATGCGCTGCAAGGTGCGCCGGTGCATGTTGAGCCGGCGCGCGGTCTCCGACACGTTGCGGCCGCACAGTTCGTAGATGCGCTGGATATGCTCCCAGCGGACCCGGTCGGCGGACATGGGATTCTCCGGCGGGTCGGCGACGCGGCCTTCCAGCGCAAGCAGCGCATTGACCACATCGTCGGCGTCGACCGGCTTGGCGAGGTAATCGACCGCGCCGATCTTCACCGCATTCACGGCGGTCGCGATATTGCCGTAGCCGGTGAGGATGATCGCGCGCGCGTCGGGACGACGGCGCTTGAGCGCCGAGATGACATCCAGGCCGTTGCCGTCGCCGAGCCGCATGTCGACCACGGCATAGGCGGGCGAGGCGGTCTCGAGCTGGATCAGTCCGTCGGCGACCGATTCGGCGGTGGTGACGACGAAGCCGCGGCCTTCCATGGCGCGCGCCAGCCGTTGCAGGAACGATTTGTCGTCCTCCACGATCAGAAGCGTGCGGTCGGTGGCCGTTGTGGTCATCGGCGTAGTCACGGTCGGGCGGGTCTCGACGAGGGTCATGATGACCTCCAGTGGCGAGGCCGGCTGCCCACTATAGCCCAAGAATTCCGGTGGGGGCCGGCATGTGATGTTTACGTGAATTTTATACTTTCACGGCGCGAACAGACTGACAACCTGTAAACTCCATCAAATCGCGGTTAATTGATCCGGCTTGTGCCGCCGAACCTGCGGTTGCCGTTCAACTTGGCGACCACCAAGGGCGGCGAGGCTCGTCGCGAGCGCCCTCAGGCTGACAGGCCGAGTTCAAGCCGTTTGAGGATCACGACGCCCAAGCCATCGGCTGCTCGAAATCGCCCCGGCCCCAATGCACCCGCACGATCGCGCCGCGCTCGGGCGCGGGGCGGTTCTCGAACTGGAGTGTGGCGCCCGCGCGCTCCAGCAGGGTCTTGGCGATGAAGAAACCGAGACCCAGGCCCCCGCCGGCCTCGCCGCCCACATTCATCCGCCGCCGTCGGCGGCTGGTGACATACGGCTCTCCGATGCGGTCCATGATCTCCGGCGCGAAGCCGGGGCCGTCGTCGACAATGGTGACGGCGATGTCGTCGGCGCTCCAGTCGACGGTCACGTCAACCCGCTCGCGCGCGAAATCGACGGCGTTCTCCACCAGATTGCCGAGCCCGTAGAGGATCGCAGGCTTGCGTCCGCCCACGGGCTCGGCCGTTTCGCTCGGCAATAGCGAGACATTGATCGCAACGCCGAAATTGCGGTGCGGCTCGACCACCTCCTCGATCAGCGCGGACAGCGGCATCCGGTCGAACGGCTCGACATTCGACGACAATTCCGTGAGCTTGCCGAGGATCTGCCGGCAGCGCTGCACCTGCTCGCGCAGCAGGCCGACATCCTCGGCGTGCGGCGAATCCGGATCGAGCGCGCGTTCGAGCTCCGTGGCGATCACGGTGATGGTCGAGAGGGGCGTGCCAAGCTCATGCGCGGCCGCGGCGGCAAGGCCGTCGAGCTGCGAGAGATGCTGCTCGCGCGCCAGCACCAGCTCGGTCGCGGCCAGCGCATCGGCGAGCTGCCGTGCTTCCTCGGTGAGCTGCCAAGCATGCACGCCGATGAAGCCGAGCGCGAGCAACGTCGAGAGCCACACGCCCACGAGGTAGACCGCCGGCAACTTGAAGGGATCGTCGGCGTCCCATGGCAGCGGGTAGTAGTAGAAGGCGAGCACCGTGCTGGCGGCGGCGGCGACGGCGCCGAGCGATACCGTCATGCGCGGCGGCAAGGCGGTCGCCGACAGGAGCACGGGGCCGAGCAGCAGGAACGAGAACGGGTTCTGCAATCCGCCGGTGAGAAACAGCAGCACGCCGATCTCGACGATGTCGAAGGCGAACAACCAGGCGGCGCGGTCCGGTTCCAACCGCTCGGTCACACTAAAGCGCACGCGCAGCGCGACATTCAGCCAGGCCGCGAACGCAATCACCGCCAGGCAGGTATAGAGCGGCAATTGGAAATCGAGCGCGAAATGCACCACCAGCACGGCGATGGTCTGGCCGATGACGGCAAGCCAGCGCAGCCGCACGAGCGTGTCGAGGCGCACGTTCCGGCCGGTTGGCAGGGCGTGATGAAGGTCTTCCGGCATGGCGGTGAGTCTAGCGGGTCGCCGGGATGCCTAGAAGCGTGGTGGATGGACGCGCGGAGAGGGGACGAGTTCAGACCGCGGGATGCAACCTCGTGCGCGCTCCGGCGGCGGATCGCGGTTGTGCAAGCCCTTGCCTCGCCCTCCGCATCGCGCCACATGTGAGGCGCAATCATCATTCGAGCGTTCCCGCGTGCCTGCCAAGATCCCCGCCATCGAAGTTGCCCGCCTCACCAAGGTCTACGAGTCCAAGGGCAGGGCCACGCGCGCGGTCGACGGCATCTCTTTCGCGCTGGAGCAGGGCTCCATCACCGGGTTGCTGGGCGGCAACGGCGCCGGCAAGACCACCACCATCGCCACCATCCTTGGGCTGGTGCTACCCAGCTCCGGCGTGGTGCGGGTGCTGGGCGCCGAGATGCCGCGCGAGCGTTATCGGGTGCTGCACCGGATGAATTTCGAGAGCCCCTATATCGACATGCCCAAGCGGCTCACGGTACGGCAAAATCTAACCGTGTTCGGAAGGCTCTATGCGGTCGAGGACCTGCGAGATCGGATATGTTCGGTGGCCGAGGAACTGGACCTGTCCGAGCTTCTCGACCGGCCCGCGGGCAAGCTTTCGGCCGGGCAGCAGACCCGCGTCGCGCTCGCCAAGGCATTGATCAATAGCCCGGATGTGCTGCTGCTCGACGAGCCGACCGCCTCGCTCGATCCCGACACCGCCGATTGGGTGCGCAGCCGGCTCGAACGCTACCGCCTGGAGCGGAATGCCACGGTGCTGCTCGCCTCCCACAACATGTCGGAGGTGGAACGGCTGTGCGAGCGGGTCATCATCATGAAGCAGGGCCGTATCGAGGACGACGATACGCCAACGCGGCTACTGGCGAGATACGGCCGGGATAACCTCGAAGAAGTCTTCCTCGACGTCGCTCGCGGCCGGGGAGAGGCTCATCGGGAGGCCGCGCAGTGAGCGCGCACTCGACCAGCCCGCTGACGCTCGCGCCCCATCGCATCGGCGCGATGGTTCTGCGATACCTGTATTTGCTGCGTTCTTCGTGGACGAGAGTCCTCGAACTCATCTATTGGCCCGCTGTTCAGTTGTTCGTCTGGGGCTTGCTGCAGATGTTCATCATGCAGCATTCCGGCTTCTTCGCCCGCGCCGCCGGACTGTTCATCGGCGCCGTTCTGATGTGGGACATCCTGTTCCGCGGCCAGCTTGGCTTCTCGGTGTCCTTCCTGGAAGAGATGTGGTCGCGCAATCTCGCCAACCTCATGATCAGCCCGCTGCGCCCGATCGAATTCGTGTGCGCGCTCATGGTGATGAGCATCATCCGCCTCGCCGTCGGCATGGTGCCGGTCACGCTCTTGGCCATCGCGTTCTTCGACTTCAACGTCTATGCGCTGGGCTTCGCGCTGGCGGCGTTCTTCCTCAATCTGATCCTGACCAGTTGGTCGGTCGGCATCGTCGTGTCGGGGGTCGTCATGCGCAACGGCATGGGTGCGGAAAGCCTCGCCTGGACTGTGATGTTCGTGCTGATGCCGCTGACCTGCGTCTACTACCCGGTCAGCGTGCTGCCGGCGTGGCTGCAAACCGTCGCCTGGATGCTGCCCCCAACTTATGTGTTCGAGGGCATGCGGGCGTTGGTGCTGGAGCAGACCTTTCGCGCCGACCTGATGCTTGCGGCCTTCGCGCTTAACGCCGCCTATTTCGCGGTTGCGGTAGCGGTGTTTCTGGCGCTCCTCAACAGCGCACGCCGTATCGGTTCCCTCCTGCAAGCCGGCGAGTAATCCAAGGGGCTGGAATTTCAGGGGAAAAATCCCCATTTTCCGCTTCAGCGGATGGCAATGATTTTCCGATAGGTTGACCCCGTGGACGAAAAAAGACAGTCTGTTGCACTGCAAAAAGACGGCTGGGGGGCCGGGGCAATGGCAATTGGTGAATTTGGCGGCGCACCGGCCGCCGTGGCCGAGTTCGGCCCGATGTATGCGGCGCCGGCCTACTGGTTTTATGAAATGGGCCACGCCGCGCTCAATCCCGCGCGCGCCGTCGCCGATGCCAGCCGCCTGCTGCTGAAGAACCCTGCCAATCCCTGGTCGCACACCGAATTCGGCAAGTCGGCCGCCGCCTCGCTTGAATTGTTCGAGCGCATGACGCGCCGCTACAGCAAGCCGGAGTGGAACATCGGCTCCACCTTGATCGGCGCCGAGCGCGTGCCCGTCTCCATCAAGACGGTCTGGGAACGCCCGTTCTGCCGCCTGCTGCATTTCGAGCGCGCGTTGACCCACCCGCCGCGCCGGCCGCAGCCGCGCCTGCTGATCGTCGCGCCGATGTCAGGACATTTCCCGACACTGCTGCGCGGCACCGTCGAAGGGTTCCTGCCCAACCATGACGTCTATGTCACCGAATGGGTGGACGCGCGCATGGTGCCGCTGTCGCAGGGCGGCTTCGATCTCGACGACTACATCGACTACCTGATCTCGATGTTGCATGTGCTGCACGGCGACGTGCACGTGGTTGCGGTGTGCCAGCCGTCGGTTCCGGTGCTGGCCGCGGTCGCGCGCATGGAGGCGAACGGCGATCCCCATGTGCCGCATTCCATGGTGTTGATGGGCGGGCCGATCGACACGCGGGTCAACCCGACCGAAGTCAACAAGCTGGCCGAGCGGCGCGGCGTCGACTGGTTCCGCAGTAACGTCATTACCAAGGTGCCGTTCCCGAATCCGGGTTTCATGCGCGACGTCTATCCGGGCTTCCTCCAGCTCTACGGCTTCATGAGTATGAATATCGAGCGCCACATGGAGGCGCACCGCAATTTGTTCCTCAATCTTGTCAAGGGCGACGGCGATTCCGCGCAGAAGCATCGGGAGTTCTATGACGAATATCTCGCCGTCATGGATCTGTGCGCCGAATTCTATTTGCAGACCTGCGATGTCGTCTTCGTCCGCCATGCTCTCCCGAAGGGCGAAATGACCCATCACGGCGTGCGCATCGATCCGTCGAAGATTCGCCGGGTGGCGCTGATGACGGTCGAAGGCGAGCACGACGATATCTCGGGCATCGGCCAGACCGAGGCCGCGCATCGCCTGTGCGTCAACATTCCGGCCGACCGCAAGCTGCACTGGCTGCAGCCGGACGTTGGTCACTATGGCGTCTTCAACGGCTCGCGCTTCCGCTCCGAGATCGCGCCGCGCATCGCCGATTTCGTGCTGTCGGTCGGCAGCGACGCTGCGCGCAAGAACGGCAGCCATAACGGCAGCCACGGCGCCCGTGCCGCCAAGCGTGCGAGCACCAATGGTTCCCACGCGCCCGCGGCTGCCGAGTAAAACGCGGCGCCGGAATAATGCCGTAAAGCGGATTCACGTTTCCTGCGATGCAGGTTATCGTAGCTGGTTCGGAAGCCATTCCGGTTTCCGAAGCAGAATGGAATTCTCCCGCCGCACATGCCGCGCACGCCGGCCGATAAGGCAGTTACCCGCCTCGGGCGCTTTCTGGGTGGACGCGCGGGGTCGTCCTTGCGTGCTTTGCTCTATCGGCGGCCGAGCGAGCCGCAGTCGATCGAGGTCTTTTTCGATCAGGCGGTCTATCCGGTGCGGGTTCGCCGCCACCGCCAGGCGCGGCGCTACACGTTGCGCATCGACGCGCCTTCACGCGAAGTCGTGCTCACCATCCCTCCGCACGGGAGCCTGAAGGAAGCGAAGGAATTTGCGCAGAAGCATGGGCCGTGGATCGCCGTGCGGCTCAAGCGGCTGCCAAAGGCGGCGCCGTTCGAACACGGGGTCGACGTGCCGCTACGCGGCGTCGCCCACCGCATCGTGCATCGCAAGGGGCGCGGCACCGTGTGGATCGAGGCCGGCGACGATGGCAAGCAGTTGATCTGTGTTGCCGGTGCGCCGCCGCACCACGGCCGGCGCATTGCCGACTTTCTCAAGCGCGAAGCGCGCCGCGATCTCGACGCTGCCAGCCGGCGCTATGCCGCGGAGCTCGGGGTCAAGATCAAGCGTGTTTGCGTGCGCGATCAGTCGAGCCGCTGGGGATCATGCTCGAACACCGGTGTCTTGTCGTTCTCCTGGCGGCTGATCCTGGCGCCGCCGTTCGTGCTCGATTATCTCGCGGCGCATGAGGTCGCCCACCTGGTCGAGCTCAACCATTCGCGGCGGTTCTGGAAGCTGCTCGATCGCATCAATTCCGATTGCGAGCGCGCCAAAGCCTGGCTCGATGCGCACGGGGCCGACCTGCATCGCTACGGACCGCCCACGTCGCGCGACCTAACCGAGGGCTGAAAGCGGGTTCTGCCGTCTTCAGCGCCGGCCGAACAATCGATCGATCAGCCAGCCGTCAAGGCCGCCGCTGGACGGCTGCGGCCCCGGGCGTGGTTGCGCGCCGACCGCGTTCGCGGGACGCGGCGCTTGGCCCGCTGACAGGATTGGCGATGCGATCGATGCCAGCGAAGGCCCGCCGCCGCCGGGCAGGTTGGCGACCGGCACGCCCTTGTGCGCCGTCTGCATGACGCGGCTCCAGATTTCGACCGGAAGGCCGCCGCCGGTGGCTCTGCGGGTGGGGGAGGAGTCGTCGTTGCCGAGCCAGACGCCGGTCACAAGCTTGGCGGTGTAGCCGACGAACCAGGCATCGCGGAAATCCTGGCTGGTGCCGGTCTTGCCGGCGGCCGGCCAACCTGCGAGCTGCGCCTTCGACGCGGTGCCCGCGCGCAACGTCTCGCGCAGCATCGTGTTCATCATGGCGACGTGCTGCGGATCGACGATGCGCCCGAAATTATACGGCATGTGCGCGAACAGCGTCTTGCCGGTCTTGGTGCGCACGCGCTCGACCACATGAGGCGCAATCCCGTAGCCGCCATTGGCGAAAGGCGCATAGGCCGATACCAGCTCGATCATCGAGACTTCCGATGTGCCCAGCGCCAGCGAGGGATTCGGATCGAGCTTGGAGGCGATGCCGAGCCGATGCGCGGTCTTAGCGACGGCCGCAGCGCCGACCTCGAGCGTCAGGCGCACCGCCACCGTGTTCAGCGAATGGGCGAGGCCCTGGGTCAGCGTCACCGGTCCGTAATATTCGCGGCTGTAGTTCTCCGGCCGCCATTTCTTCAGCACGATCGGCTTGTCTTCGCGCACGGTTTCCGGCGTCAACCCGCGCTCAAGCGCGGTGAGATAGACGAACGGCTTGAATGCAGAGCCCGGCTGCCGCTTGGCGGCTACCGCGCGGTTGAACTGGCTTTCGGCGTAGTTCCGGCCGCCGACCAGCGCACGCACCGCGCCGGTCGGCGTCATTGCGACCAGCGCGCCCTGGTGAACGTTGAACTTCTGGCCGCGCTGCGCGAGCACCTCGGTCACCGCCGCTTCCGCCGCTGCCTGCAAGACAGGATCGATCGAGGTCTGCACCACCAGGTCCTGATCGACATGACCGACAAGGTCGTCGAGCACGTCCATGATCCAGTCGGCGACATAGTTGGCGGAGCCCGTTCCGCCCACATTGACGACGCGCGCCGGGTGCGCGAGCGCGGTGTTGGCCGCCGTGTCGTTGACGAAGCCGACGCGCGTCATGGCCGCAAGCACGACTTGTGCGCGGCGCTCGGCACCTTCGGGATTGCGGCTGGGCGCAAGCTTCGATGGCGAACGGATGAGGCCTGCCAGCATGGCGGCCTCGGCAAGCCGCACCTGGCGCGCGGGCTTGCCGAAATAGCGGCGCGACGCCGCATCGACGCCATAGGCGCCGGCGCCGAAATAGACCCGGTTG
>JBOHIG010000206.1:0-9757 GCA_050725815.1 Xanthobacteraceae bacterium | reverse complement strand
GGCCTGGCCCGACTGGATGCGCCGCATCCACGCGTCTCGCGACGAGGCGAACGCCCCGAACTGCTTCGGAATCTCGCGCGTCGCCTTGTTCCCGAGCTGATGACAGGTGTAGCAGCTGCGATTCTTCAACCAGGCGAGCCACTCGGCCTGCGTCTTCATGTCGGGCGAGATGCCGTTGCCCTGGGGGCCGGTGCCGGGAAACTCGGTCTTGTCGGGCACTCGGATGATCGAGGCCCAGTATCCGGCCGGGTAGTACTGCGCAGCCGCGCGCGCATCAGGCGCAACGGACGCGGTCAGGTTGAGCATCCGGCCCGGCGTGCTCTGGACCTTCGGCGAATCGATCAGCCCGTAGCCGCGCACCCAGACCTTGTACTTGGCCTTCGGAAGGTCGGGCACCACGTAGCGGCCCTGATCGTCGGTGACGACCATCTTGGCGTAGCGGGTGGGCAGGTCGCGGGTTTCCGCGATCACCCAGACGCCCGCTTCCGGACCCTTCGCGCTGGTGACGATGCCGCCGATGTCATCGCTGTCGATGGCGACGGCGTTCTGCTGCGCGTGCAGCGGAGCGGAAGCCGGTCCGCTCAACACGACGGCGAGCGCAATCGCCGCCACGCTCAAATACAATCCCGATCTCGCTTTCATGCTCGGATTCCTCCCGATGTACTCGAAATCCTGCTTGCGGCAGTTGACGCAAGCATAGCGAAGGTACCAGGCCCTCACAACTGTGCCAGGCCGTGTTGCGACGATGTAAATGACGGCAGCGCCGCGCGAAATAATGCAAGGGATCGGCGAAACCGACGCGGTGGAAATCGCCCGGTCGGCGC
Organism: Xanthobacteraceae bacterium; assembly: GCA_050725815.1. GTDB lineage: Bacteria > Pseudomonadota > Alphaproteobacteria > Rhizobiales > Xanthobacteraceae > VAZQ01. The sequence continues at coordinate 8,933 of JBOHIG010000206.1, read as the reverse complement.
GCTACATTCGCGGCCTCAGCCAGCGGCTGCCCGCGGCGCAGGGCGTTAGCTGGCGATGGAGGTCCGGATGAGCATGCTTGGTCGGCGAACCGGCTTGATTGCGGGCTTGGCCCTCATGCTGACGTGCTGCTTGTCGACGGTGCCTTGGGCGGGAGGTTCCGGCTTCGATGACGAGCACGATCCCGACCATCCGGATGGAGGGCCTCCCTTCTTCGGCTTCGTGAAGGACACGCGCGGCGGCGTCGTCGCCGGCGCCAAGGTCACCGTGGGCGTCAAGTCGGGCGCGGTGGTGGTCACGCAGAGCAATATCCTGGGCGCGTATCGGATCCCGGGCTTTCAGAAGGACATCGACACCAAGACGGTTGAGGTCGTTTGCGAGAAGGACGGTTATAAATACGTGCGCTCGTTCCGGCGCACGATTTCGGAAGCCAGCTCGAACACGCCGATCGAAACGGAATGCATCCTGCAAAAGGTCTAGGCGGCAGAGGTCTAGGCAGTGATCTGGGGAATAAGAAATCTAGGCGAGAGAATTCAGACTCAAGGCAATAAGCGGCAGTTCAGGCAAGACAATCTCGACAAACAGTTCAATATGCAAACGGTCTGAGGTCTGGATACGGACCGAGACGAACTCACGCCGGCCTGCGCCGGTCCGTTCCAGGAGAATCCACGATGGCGACAGCGAGCAGTGCAGCGATCAATGAGCTTGCGCCGACCGGAAAATTACGAGTGGCGGTGGCGGTGGGGCCGGCGGCCTCGGCGCTGTGGACGGTGCGCGATCCGGCGACCGGCAAGCCGAAGGGCGTTCCGGTGGAGCTTGGCACGGCGCTCGCGCAGAGGCTCGGCGTGTCGGTCGAGCTCGTGGAATACGATTCCTCCGGCAAGATCATCGCCGCGACCGATCAAGGCGCGTGGGACGTCACCTTCGTACCGGTGGACGACGACCGCAAGGCGATCGTCGACTTCGGCGCGCCCTATCACTTATTGCAAAGCACCTACCTGATCGCGCCGGGCTCCGCCATCAAGACGCTGGCCGAGGCCAACCGTGCCGGCGTGCGCATCGCGATCGTCGATGGGACTGCAACGGGCCGCGCGTCCGTCAGCGCGTCGCCAAGCGCCACCACGGTCAAGGTCAAGAATCCGGACGAGGCCGTGGCATTGATGCGCGAAGGCAAGCTCGACGCGATCGCGCTGTCGCGCGAGTCGGTCGGCGGGCTGGTCGATGCACTGCCCGGTTCGCGCGTGCTAGACGAGGCGTTCCTCAATTCCACCACCGCCGTCGCCGTGCCGAAGAACAGGCCGGCGGCGTTGGCCGAGACGGCGGCTTTCATCGAGGACGCCAAGGCCTCCGGACTGGTGCGGCGCGCGCTTGACGCCATGGGCCTCAAGTCGTCGCAAGTGGCGCCCGCTGGCATGAAGGCATAGAGATACACGGATGCTGCACGACCTCCTCGCGGGCGGCGTCGTCAGCTTCGTCAATTTCGGCGTTCATGCCGCGATGACCGCGGTGATCGTGGTCGCGACCCGGCGCGCCGCGAGCAAGACCGATCGTTTCGGTATCTTCACGCGGCTGGTGGCGTTGCTCACGATCACGATGGCTGCGCTGATGTGCGCCCACGTGGCGGAGATCGCGATCTGGGCTGCCTATCTCGATCTTGCAGGAATCAAGATCGCCAATGCTCGCGTGTTCGCCTTTGCATTCGAAAATTACACGGCGGTCGGGTACGGCGACGCGCTTCCTGCCGAGGGTGACCGACGGTTGGTCGGTCCGATCATGGCGCTCAATGGCCTGCTGCTGATCGGCTGGTCGGTTGCAGTCATCTTCGAAGTGATGCGGATGGCGGATTTCCAGGTTGGACGGCGCGGCAAGCGCTCCGATTGACGACGGCGCGCTCCCGGCGCAAATAACCCGGCAAGGAGAACGTCATGCTCCGCACCATCGCGGCCTTCGACCGTATCGGCGAGGAGAATGCCTTCGCCGTGCTCGCGCGCGCCAATGCGCTGATCGCGCAGGGGCGCGACGTCATCAATCTCGGCATCGGCCAGCCCGACTTCCGCACGCCGGACTTCATCGTCGAGGCGGCGGTGAAGGCGTTGCGCGACGGCCACCACGGCTATACGCCGGCGACCGGCATTCCGCCGCTACGCGAGGCGGTGGCGGCCAATCTCGCCGGGCGTTTCAAGGTCTCGGTCTCGCCCGACGAGGTGATGATCCAGCCCGGCGGCAAGCCGACCATGTTCATGGCGATCATGATGTTCGGCGAGCCCGGCGTGGACATCCTCTATCCCGATCCGGGGTTCCCGATCTACCGCTCGATGATCGAGTTCACCGGCGCCACTCCGGTGCCGGTGCCGGTCCGCGAGGAGAACGGCTTTGCGTTTTCGGCGGAGGAGACGCTCGGCCTCATCACGCCGAAGACGCGGCTCCTGATCGTCAACTCGCCGGCCAATCCGACCGGCGGCGTCACGCCCAAAAGCGAAGTCGACAAGCTCGTCGCCGGCCTCGAGACATGGCCGGACGTTTGCGTGCTCTCCGACGAGATCTACGATCACATGGTCTATGACGGCGAGCGCCACGTGTGCCTGCTCGAATATCCGTCGCTCCGCGACCGGCTGATCCTGCTCAACGGCTGGTCGAAGACCTATGCGATGACCGGCTGGCGGCTCGGTTATGCGGTGTGGCCGGGCAAGCTCTACGACTACGCGCGCAAGCTGGCGGTCAACCTGCATTCCTGCGTCAATGCGTCGGCGCAGTATGCCGGGCTCGCCGCGCTTACGGGGCCGCAGGACGAGGTGCACAAGATGGTCGCCGCCTTCGACAGCCGCAGGAAAGTCGTGGTCGACGGCCTCAACAAGCTACCGGGCGTGTCCTGCATCACGCCCAAGGGCGCGTTCTATGCGTTTCCGAACGTCAAGCGCACCGGCTGGCAGGCGAAGCCGCTCGCCAATGCGCTGCTCGACGACGCCGGCGTCGCCATCATCGGTGGGCCGGATTTTGGAATCCTCGCCGAAGGCTATGTGCGGCTGTCCTATGCGAATTCGACCGAGAACATCCTGAAGGCGCTCGATCGCATGGGCGAGTTCCTGGCGAGCCGGAAGGCGGCGTGAGCCGAGCGCCTAGTGGTCCGATTCTAACATTCGCATCCCGTTTGGGCAGGACGATTTTGCGAATGTTAGAATCAAAGGACCACTAGCAAGATAGAATGCTAGTGGCCCGAATCCGAAGTTCGCAAGAGCCAGTCCGCGAGTCCATTTGCGAACTTCGGATTCAAAGGGACACTAGAATCAATATGTTGCTAGTGTGGCTTGGTTCAGAAGTTCGCTGTCGACCAAGCGGCCAAGTATGGCGAACTTCTGAACTGCCACACTAGGCGGCAGGCGGGGTTTGGACGAGCCCGGTCCCGTCCTCCCGCCTTGGCGCCTACATTCCGAAGACGTCCTTGAGCGTGCGTGTGGCGGTGGCGATCGCCTGCACATTGGCGCGCTTGTCATGCTCGCTTCGCGGCACCGAGAAGCCGTGGCCGGCGCCGCTGTAGAGCTCGAGCTGGAAGTCGCGCTTGGCCTTGCGCAGCTCGTCGATCACCAGCGCGACCTTCGCCAGCGGATAGCCCTTGTCCTCGGCGCCGTGCAGGATCAGGAACTTGCCCTTGGCGTTCTGCGCCCACCCTGCGGGGTGGTCGGAGAACGAGCCGTGGAAGGCGATGTTGGCGATGAACGGCACACCGGTCGAGCCGAATTCGACGCCGACCATGCCGCCGAAGCAGTAGCCAATCAGCGCGACCTTGCCGGTGTCGACCAGCGGGTGCTTGACGAGTGCGTCGTAACCCGCCTGGGCGCGCGCCTTCATCAGCGTGCGGTCCTTGGTGTAGATGCCCATCTGCGTCACCGCCTCCGGTACGCCCTTCGGCAGCACGCCCTGGCCGTAGCCGAAGAAGTCGGCCGCGAACGCCACATAGCCGAGGCCGGCCCACATTTCGGCGGCCCGCAGCGTATGCGGCTGCATGCCGGAGCGGTCGTGGATCATCAGGATCGCCGGCCGCTTGCCGGCGAGCTTGTCGTCATGAACGAGGTAGCCTTTGAGCTTCATGCTGCCGTGGGTGTATTCGATCCACCCTTTCTTGAGGTCGGCCCGCGCGGGCGCGCAGGCGAGCGCGAAAGCGGCGGCCAGAACGGCCGCAAGGATGCGTGTGCGGATCATCAAACTCCCCCTCGTGAAACCGTACGACCGCAAGTTTTGCGCGGTGGGGAGGCGGAGTCCAGCCGGTCAATTCGCCGGCGGCCGCCGGCCGCCCAGGGCGAGGCTGAGCGCGATGCCGATCGCGATCCCAACCCCGATGCCGCTCCCGATGCTGCCGGAGAATAGGCCGATCGCGACGCCGATCACGATGCCGACGATAATGCCCTGCGTCAGTGTCATGCGCCTTATGTAGGGGAGGAAGCGCAGCGCAATCCCGGCGATGCAAGCCGCTTTTACGAGATGAATTGAGCGAGGCGACGGCCCGTCCGATCCCGGAGCAGACGCCGCCAACGCTCAACCCATCCCGGCGGGGCCCTACGCGCGCCGCCCGGAGGGCAGCCGGTAGGCGAGACGCGCATGCCCCAGACAATACGAGATCCCGGCAATCGCATCGTTGCCGCAGAACGCGAAGCCCGTGTTGGCCGGATCGCCGAGCGGCCAGCGGCAATGGCTGCCCGCGAGTTCGAGCAGCGAGCAACGCCGCGCGCTCTCGATGACGAGCGGCATGGTCTGGCCGGCCTCGGCCGCCGCCATCTTCGCGGCCGTTGCGCGCAGGAGACGCACGAGCGGCGTCGCGCCCAAATCTTCGCGCCTCATGTCCTCGCGCGCGCGCTGCATCCGGCTGGAGAGTCCCTTGGCGATCCCCGCCGGCTTGCGGGCGAGGGTCGAGAGTCCCATCCGATGGATCTTGCCGATGACGGCGTTGCGCGTGACGCCGATCTCGGCGGCGATCTGGCTGCAAGTGAGTCCCGCGGTGATGCAGCTTTGCAGTTGCTGTACGCGCTCCGTCGTCCAGGTTGCTTCGATAGTCATGCTGGCCTCGCAACATCGTTTTGTTTGAGCATGATCTTTTCCGAAAACCGGTTTCCGCGTTCGGGATCATGCTCCTCGCGGCCGTCCGGGCCGCCGGCAGGGCGAGGGCTCGCCGTCCGCGGCGGCCGCACGTCCATGTGCGCGAATCCGGTGCCGACGGCGCATGGCGCCGCGATCACCGGGCCGCATCCGCGCTCACGGAATGCACGCCCGCCGTTGTGTTGGACCACGGCCCCGTTGCTCGGAGCCGTCTCAGGTTCGTTGAGCGAAATCCCTCGCCGGGATTAACCGTTTCACGATTCCGATCGCCTGCCAAGAGTTAAAATGGCATTATAATCGCGTTTTAATCTCAGGACTTTGGTCCCAAGAGATGTTCGGAAGGAGGCGTATCGTGGCGCGACCTGAAAACCGCTCGGAGGCGCGGGCGCTCAGCCTGACGCTGCCGATCGAGACGTTCAACTATCTCGCTCTGCTCGCCACGCTCGGCAAGCTCGGCCGCACCGAGAACGAGGTCGCGACCCACATCCTGGTGCGCGAAGCGTATGCGATGCACGCGGCGGGCTTCCACACGATGCGGATCGCGCCGCCGGAGGAGGACGGGAAGTAGCTCGTAGCCCGCATGGAGCGAAGCGCAATGCGGGATCGATCTCTCTACGGAGAGGCTGCTCCCGGATTTCGCTTCGCTCCATCCGGCTACGCCTGCTCGTCCAGGTTGGTTCCTGCTGTGACGCATTCATCGCGGCAAGATTTCGATCTCCCGCGCGATAATTCCTTTCTCCTTGCCCACCATTCCGATCCGGCCACGCACGATCGTGTTGCATCCGCCGTGGAACTGGTTGAGCGCGCTGCATGCGGCCTTGAGCCGGCCGATGCTGGCTGGCGCGACGTTCGTGACATCGACGCGGGTCGGCACCATGGCCGACGGCTGGTTGATGGTGACGAAGGCGCTGCCTCCGGGAGAAAGCCAGGTGTGCCCCCTGGTTTCGACCCAGAGGCCTTCGGCGAGATGCCTCGCCGAGTTGGCGCCGATCTGTTTGTAGACCGGTTCCTGAGCCTGGAGCGCGGGCGCGGCGGCAAGCGCGAAAACAAACGCAAGCGCGGCGAAGGCACGGAGTCTTGCGATCATGATGCGCGTCATTGTAGCATGTGTAGGGCGCCATTGTAGCACGTGTAGGGCGCAAGCGAAGCGCATTGCGCCGTTTAATCTCATTGCGTTTGTTAGCCTTGGATGTTGAGACGTCGCATGTGCTCCGCAAAGCAACGAGTCTAACGGGACGCTGAGGCACCCCAAGTGGCGCAATGCGCTTCGCTTATTGCGCCCTACGGGCTACGGGCTGCCGCAGTGGAGAGATCAAAAGAACAGCCGCTCGATCAAGCTCACGAGAAGGATCACGACTATCACGATACCGATGATGCCGTAGACGTTGAGCCTGTTCGATTGCGATGTCTCGAAGCCACCGCGGAAGGCGCGGTAGGCGCCATAGCCGCAGGCGGCAATCATCAGGATGAACAGGACTTCCAACATGGCTATTGGTCGTCCGTGGCGTGCGAACCGTTCAATGCGCGGAGCGCCCCGCCACGTTTCCACGTCCGGCAAGCAGTCCGGCGATCGAAATATCCTCGTCGATCTCGTCCCAATGCAGCCCGACGCGGCTGATTTCGACGCGCTCGCGCTGCGCGGGCGTCCCACTGAGCAGCCGCGGAAACCACGCCAGCGGCACGCCCAACGTGCGGCCGTCGGTCAGATCGACCCACATCGTGTGCTCGTCAAAGCGGACGGCGGATGGCGAAGCTGTCATGCGAAGAACTGTAGCCCGGATGGAGCGGAGCGCAATCCGGGACCGATCTTTGCGGAGGAGAGGGTCGATCCCGGGTTTCGCTGCGCTCACCCGGGCTACGCTTGCTAGTTTATCAAACCAGCGCTTCTAGATTTGTTGATGAGATATGAAACGAAGGCGGCACACGCCCCAACCATGAATAGTGCGTCCGTCTCGTCAACTTGCGGGTTTGATTCGCTCAGCATTGCATGACGTATCCCGCCGCGGTCACTCGTATAACCATAGAGAGAGCAGAATCCTGCCTTCATTGCTCCATGCAGATTTACGGAGGTTTCGAGCTTGGCGAGTGCTTTGCTAAGCTCTCCGCTCGGCTCTAGTGTTCGCGCCACAGATTCTACGGCGTGAATGCTCTCTCGCACGCTATCTGCATACCGACCTTCGTTTAGCTCAAAAGCTGCATTGCGCAGATGCGCACGGGCTCCATGAAATTCAGTTTCTGCCAAATCGGCAAAAGCACGTCGAACAGTTGCGAGTTCGGCATCTGAAGCAATTGGACACACCGTGTCGCCATCGACGAGCCTGTACGCGGCGCGCTCGCGTTCAAGCGTTTGTGCAATTGAGCTAACCAAGGCCTTTGGACATTGCGGATGCCTCAATACCCATTGCAGCCAGCCAAAAACCTTAATGTAATCGTCCTGCAGAATGATCCGTTTGATGCGTTCTTTTTGATAGTAGGATTTTGAGTCGAACTCGTCCGAGGGCAAATGGTATCGCTGGACGTGCATATCTCTCAAAATGCGTTCCCAGTGCCCGGTGAACCACGACGACTCGTAGCCGGATCTTTCGGAGGTTTCGAGGCTCTGTGGCCTGCACCCGGTTTCGTTGACACCCGCCTAAGCTAATCCTGCCTTCTGCTCGAACTCCATCGGGCTCAGATATCCGATTGTAGAGTGTCTGCGCTTCGGATTGTAGAAGCGCTCAATGTAGTCGAACACATCAGCACGCGCCTCGTCCCTGGTTCGGTACAGTTTGCGCGCTGTCCGCTCGGTCTTGAGCGAGGAGAAGAAGCTCTCCATCGCCGCATTGTCCCAGACGTTGCCTGAGCGGCTCATCGAGCAATCGATGCCGTTGTCGGCCATCAGCCGTTGGAACTGCTCGCTGGTGTATTGGCTACCGCGGTCGGAGTGATGCAGCAGCGCATCGGGTTTGCCGCGCCGCCAGATCGCCATCACCAGAGCATCGGTGACGAGCTGTGCTGTCATGCCTGCGCTCATCGACCAGCCCACCACGCGCCGGGAGAACAGATCAATGACGGCTGCCACGTAAAGCCATCCTTCCGCGGTCCAGACATAGGTGAAGTCGGCGATCCATTTGCGGTTCGGAGCCGGTGCTCCAAAGCCGCGGTTGAGCACGTTCGGAGCGACGGCGGAGGCTTGCCGCTCACCCAAGTCGGGCGGCAGCCGACGCCGACGCGGGCGTGCTTTGAGAGCTTGTAACCGCATCAAACGCTCGATCCGGTGCAGTCCGCTGAACACACCTTCGGCGGCAAGGTCCTTCCACACCCGCCTGGCGCCGTAGGTGCGGTCGCTGCCGACGAAACTTGCGCGCACCTTGGCGCCGAGCTCTTCGTCGTCACGGCTGCGCTTGCTGCGCGGTCGTGTCAGCCAGGCATAGAAGCCGCCACGCGAGACACCGAGCGCCTCGCACATCCAGTTCGCAGGCCAGATCCCCCGGTGCTTCGCAATGAAACCGAACTTCACGTCGATTCCTTCGCGAAGTAGGCCGCGGCTTTTTTTAGGATGTCTCGTTCCGCCTTGAGCTTAGTCACCTCGCGCTTCAGCTGCGCGATCTCCAGTTGCTCGGGCTTCATCTGCCCCTGGCCGGGGAAGGCATGCTGCGGATCATCCGCCAGCTTCTTCACCCAGTCGCGAAGCTGGGACGTATGCACGCCCAGGTCTTGCGACGCCTGCACATAGGAAACGCCTCGATCCTTGATCAGGCGCACAGCCTCAAGCTTGAACTCTCGCGTGAACTTCCGTCTCTCCATGACGCACCTCCGGTCCCATCAAAACACCTAACTCGGTGTCTTCGGAACCGGGTGCAGGCCA
>JBOHIG010000205.1:0-6425 GCA_050725815.1 Xanthobacteraceae bacterium | reverse complement strand
TCACGCCGCTCACAGCGCGCGCCAACACATGATCGCATCACGCTCCATGACAAGAACCAAGAGCAAAACCATGTCCTGATCAATCACGCCTCTTGACAACCACGTCCCCATACAAGCCCGGATGAGCCATAAGCGCGTACGCGCGTCTTCGACGCGCCATAAGCGCGCGTACGCGCGTCTTCGACGCGCTATGGCGAAATCCGGGGACCGTCTTGCCAAATCGCGATGCTTGCCCCGCATATCGCTGCGCTCATGCGGGCTACGCTTACTGATCATCCGCATTCGCTGACGATGACATCGAGAGAGCATTCACGCTAACTCCGCCACGGCATCCGCCTCCACGTCGATCGTGCTCCGCTGCCCGATGTCGCCGAAATGGGCGTCGAGGAAGCGCCGCGCTGCTTCGCGGCCGTGCTTGCGCAGGCACTGGAAGAATTCGTAGTCGTTGTCGATCCGCCTGCGGTCGTCGAAGGCCGAGCCGGCGTCCATCACGATCCGGTGCAGCCGCAGGCGGCGGTATTCGCCCGGCCCGGTGCCGCGCGGCAGCCCGCCTTCGTCGATCAGCCGCTCGGCGAGCTTGAGCGCGCGCAACTCGGACAGCAGCGGCGCGTTGAAGGTCACCTCGTGCAGCCGCGTCATGATCTCACGCGCGCTGGTCGGTGCGTCGCCGCGCTCCCGCGGATTGATCTGCACGATCAGTACATCTTCGGTGGCGGTCGCGTGCAGGAACGGCAGCACGGTCGGATTGCTGCTGTAGCCGCCGTCCCAATAAGGCACGCCGTCGATCTCGACCGCGTGGAACAGCAGCGGCAGGCACGCGGACGCCATCACCGCTTCCGCGGTGATCTCCGCGCGCGAGAATACGCGCCGTTCGCCGCTGTGCACATTGGTGGCGGAGATGAACAGCTCGCGGGTGGCGTCGCGGCGTAACTGCTCGAAATCGACGAATCGCTCGATCAGCGACTTGAGCGGGTTGATGTTGAGCGGGTTGAGGTCGTAGGGCGACCAGTAGCGCGACAGCGCGTTCAGCCACGGCGCCTGCGAGCTGCGGCGCGGCAGGAACGCGAACAGCCGCGCGATCGTCTGGCGTTGCACGGCCGGCAGCGCGCCGCCGAAGCTTGCGGCGCGCCAGAAGCTTTCGAGCCGCCGGCGCGCCTCCTCCGGCCCGCCGCGCGCGAGCCCGTCCGCCAGCATCACCGCATTGATTGCGCCCGCGGAGGCGCCGGAGATGCCGTCGATCGCAACGTGGCGGTCGGTGAGCAACTCATCAAGAACGCCCCACGTGAACGCGCCGTGCGCCCCGCCGCCTTGCAGGGCCAGGTTGATCCGCTTGGCGGCGCGGCCGGAACCGCGTGACATGGCTTGGCCGGGGTCCCCTGGAACCGGCGAACGGAGTTTCGCCAGCACCTTGTTCAACAGCATCGGAAGCATCACATTATCACCATTGGGAAAGCTGAAAGTTAAGCCGAATCAGCTAGATAGTAATCTGTGGACGCGTCTATTGCATTGCAATAAGAAAATGGTGCGACGCATCAATGTCCCGAAACAGGCGCAAAGCAGGTATGCTGCCGCAATGCCCAGGACCAAACCGGTGAGAGAGCGGGCCACGGCCGGCGCGTTCTCGATCTTTCCCGCTCCCGGCCACGATCATGACCGCTGCCTGAGCGACGCCATGGCGGTTGCGGAGGCACGCTGCACCGAGCGCGGGCAGCGCCTGACCCCGATCCGCCGCGAAGTGCTTGGCGCGCTGCTGGCGAGCCATCAGCCGCTCGGCGCCTACGAGATCATGGAGCGGATTTCTCCCGGCGGTCCGCGGCCGGCGCCCATCACCGTCTACCGCGCGCTCGAGTTCCTGCGCGAAAACGGCCTGGTGCACCGGATCGAGAGCCGCAATGCCTTCGTCGCCTGCGTGCATGCGCACGCGGTCGGCGATCTCGTGGTGTTCCTGATTTGCGAGCGCTGCGGCGCGGTCGGGGAGGCCTCATCGCCCGAGGTGGCGACCACGCTGCGCTCGGCGGCGCGCGCGGTCGGTTTCACGCCGAAATCGCCGGTGATCGAGGTCAGCGGCGTTTGCACGCATTGCGCCGAGACGTGAGACGTCAACCATGCCGCCGGTGCCAACCGTGCCAACCGCGCCAACCGCGCTTACATTGACGGCGGTCGGAGGCTCTGGCACCTCAAGGGCCGCAAGGAGACCGGAATGAACGAAGCGGGTCCGCAGGAGCGGCGTCAGTCGGTGGCGGTCGATGTCGGCGGCGTGACCGTCGGCGGTGGCGCGCCGGTGGTCGTGCAGTCGATGACCAATACCGACACCGCTGACGTCACTGGCACCGCTGCCCAGGTGGCGGCGCTGGCGCGCGCCGGTTCGGAGATCGTTCGCATCACGGTCGACCGCGACGAGGCGGCGACCGCGGTGCCGCACATCAAGGAGCGGCTGCTCAAGCAGGGCTGCACGGTGCCGCTCGTCGGCGATTTCCACTATATCGGCCACAAGCTGCTTGCCGATCATCCGGGCTGCGCCGAGGCGCTCGATAAATATCGCATCAATCCGGGCAATGTCGGCTTCAAGGACAAGAAGGACCGGCAGTTCTCGGCCATCGTCGAGACCGCTATCAAGCACGACAAGCCGGTGCGCATCGGCGCCAACTGGGGTTCGCTCGACCAGGAACTGCTCACGCACCTGATGGACGAGAACGCCCGCTCGAACACGCCGAAGGACGCGCGCGAAGTCACCCGCGAGGCGATGATCCAGTCGGCGCTGCTCTCGGCGCAGCGCGCCGAGGAGATCGGGCTGCCGCGTTCCAGGATCATCCTCTCCGCCAAGGTGTCGGCGGTGCAGGACCTGATCGCGGTCTATGCCGATCTCGCTCGCCGCTGCGATTACGCGCTGCATCTCGGCCTCACCGAGGCCGGCATGGGATCGAAAGGCATCGTCGCCTCATCGGCCGGCATGGGCATCCTGCTCCAGCAAGGCATCGGCGACACCATCCGCATCTCGCTCACGCCCGAGCCCGGCGGCGACCGCACGCTCGAGGTGAAGGTGGCGCAGGAACTCTTGCAGACCATGGGGCTGCGCACCTTCGTGCCGCTGGTCGCGGCCTGCCCCGGCTGCGGCCGCACCACGTCCGACACCTTCCAGGTGCTCGCGCGCGACATCCAGAATTTCATCCACGAGTCGATGCCGGAGTGGAAGAAGCGCTATCCCGGCGTCGAGACGCTCAACGTCGCGGTGATGGGCTGCATCGTCAACGGCCCAGGCGAATCGAAGCACGCCGATATCGGCATCTCGCTCCCCGGCACCGGCGAGTCGCCGGCGGCGCCGGTATTCGTCGATGGCAAGAAGTCGGTGACGCTGCGCGGCCCGACGGTGGCCGCCGACTTCAAGCAGATGGTCATCGACTACATCGACCGCCGCTTCGGGCATGGTGGGGCGGGCAGGACGGCGGCGGAGTAGCCGTTGCGCTCCGGCCGAGCCGTCATACATGATCCTCCATGACCGATCGCAACCCCCACGGTTCCGGCCGGGAACGGCCGCGTTCCGAGCCTGAAGTCATCCCGCCGGGCCGTTCCAGCGGGCGCGATGGCATCTGGATTTCCGTGGACGAGAACGGCGGCACGCGCCGGGTCTACTTGGCGCGGCCTGGCCCGTTCGCCATCATCGTGGGGCTGGCGATCCTCGGCCTGATCGCGGCCGTGATGCTGATCGTGCTGCTCAGCGTGGCGCTGATCTGGATCCCGGTGGTCACTGTGCTGGTCACCGCCTTCGTGCTCACTGTCGCCTTCCGCCAATATTGGGAGCGGTTCCGGAACTGGTTGGCGCGGCGCTGACGGTCACTCATCCCTGCATTCGATGCTCTGCTCTTCGAGGTCGAGTTCGCGCTCGATCCGGCGGCGCGACTCGTCGGTGATCCTGCCTTCGCGCGACAGCCGCAGCAGGTGCTCGCGCTCGGCCGCGATCAGGTCGAGCCGCAGCCTGCCCGCGAGCTTCGCGGTTTCGATGCCGTCGGTCAGGCTGAGCGGGAATTGCTGGCGGCGCGCCTCGTGCCGCGTGCGCAGCAGTCCGATCGCGTCGTCGGTAAGGCCGCGCTCGCGGGCGCGTTCCTCCATCGATTTGAGCGCCTCGTCCATGGCCTCGAAGCGGGCGGCGAGTTCGGCCTCCCGCTCGCGCCGATGCTCGGCATCGCGGTCGCGCGCTACGCCGAGCCAGCGAATCACTGCGGGCAAGAGCAAGCCCAGGCCCACCAGCGTCAGGATGATGACACCGAAGGTCGTGAATAGGATCAGGTCGCGATGCGGGAACGCCTCGCCGTTCGCCAGCGTCAGCGGGATCGCGAGCGCCGCGGCCAGCGAAACCACGCCGCGCACGCCGGTGAAGCCGAGCACGAACGCCCATTGCCATGGCGGCGCCGGGTCGCGCCGCGCCAGCGGCGGAATGAGCCAGCGCGGCAGATAGACCGCGGGGAACACCCATACAAACCGCGCCACGATCACAATCGCGGTGACGAGGAGGGTGGCGCCGGCAAGCTCGGCCAGCGAGAAGCCCTCGATGCGGTCGAGCAGCGTGCGCGCCTGCAAACCGGTGATCAGGAAGACAAAGCCTTCGATGAGATAGACGAACAGGTCCCAGAAGAAGATGCCCTGCAATCGCGTCGCCGCCGGAATGAGGCGCGGCCCGTTCCAGCTCACATAGAGCCCGGCCGCGACCGTCGCGAGCACGCCCGATCCGCCGAAATGTTCCGGCGTCCAGAACGCGAGATAGGGCGTGATCAGGGACATCACGATCTCGACCCGCGGGTCGTGCGCCCAGCGGCGCAGATGCAAGCTCAGCCACCCGACGCCGATGCCCCAGACGATCTCGCCGGCGACGATGGCGGCGAAGGTGCCCGTTGCGCGCGGCAGCGAAAACATTCCGGTCGCGATGGCCGCCACCGCGAAGCGATAGAGAATCAGCGCCGTCGCGTCGTTCACCAGCCCTTCGCCTTCCAGCACGACCAGCAGCCGGCGCGGAATTCCGAGCCGGCGTGCGATCGCGAGCGGCGCCACGACGTCGGGCGGGGCCACGATCGCGCCCAGCAGGAATCCAACTGCCCAGGGCAGGCCGAGGAGGTAGTGCACCGCGATTGCGACCGCGCAGGTCGTGAATATCACGCAGCCGAAGGCGAGCAGCGCGATCGGGCGCAGGTTGAAGCGGAATTCGCGCCAGCTCATGGCGACGCCGGCCGAATAGATCAGCGGCGGCAGGATGATCAGCAGCACGAGCTCGGGCGCGAGCTCGATTCGCGGCAGGCCGGGGATCAGCGCCAGCGCCACGCCGGCAATGACCAGCACGATCGACGGTGCCGTGTTCAGCCGCCGCGCCACCAGCGCCGCGGCCACCAGCACCGCCAGCAGAGGGAGCAGGATCTGAATCTGGGCTATCATCCGGCGGTCATTTGATGAATTCGCCACCGATGTTCACCATCAGCGCGAGCACAGCAACATTGTAGAAAAACGACACTGCGCCGTGGGCGACGACGACGCGGCGGACAAGCTTGCTCGTCACCTGCACGTCCGACACCTGGAATGTCATCCCGATCACGAACGAGAAATAGACGAAATCCCAGTATTCGGGACTGTCGTCTTTCGGGAACGTCATACCGCCTCTGTGGCCGTTCTTCGCTTCTCCGTAATACTCGTGCGCGTAGTGGAATGCGAAGATGATGTGGATGAAGGTCCACGACAGGAGCACGGTGACGATCGCCAGCGCGATGGAATAACCGCCGGTCGCCTGCTGCTTGAACGCATCGAGCTGAAAGAAGATGGCGGCCATGCTGGCTGCGGCCGCCGCGACCGTGAGCGCCAGGATGAGTGCGCCGCCTTCGTCCTGCATGGCGGCTCGACGGCGCACCAGTTGCAGGTCGAAGGTCATGATCATCGCGAGGGCGAGCGCGAGGTAGATCGTAACTGCGACGTCCCAACCGATGAGGATGCGGGTCGGCAGGCGCCAGCCGCCGGGCAGCAGGAAAAACACCAGTGCGCCGATGGCGAGCGAGGTGGCCAGCCGCCCTTGATGGCGGAGGATGAGCAGGGGCTTCGGAAGCCGACCTTTCACGCGCCTTATGCCGCCGCCTTGGGTGGCAGGTTCGGCAGCTCAGCTTCGTAGACCGGCTCCATCTTCGACGTCACACCGTGTCTGGCAAGCTCGTCGGAGAACAGCTTGCGCACCAGCTGCGACTCGTCGGCGTAGTCGATCTGGTTGCCGCCAAGCCTTCGGCTGATCCAGGACAGCGGCACCCCCTGGCTGTTGCGCGGCGAGGCGTGCTTGAAGGCGAGATAGCGCGCCGGTGTCGCGCCGCCGTTGAAGTGCTGGTGGAACCAGGCGTTGGGCGGCACGATGAGGGTGCCGTATTTCCAGTCGTAGCGCCGCGGTTCCTCGCCCTCCGGCC
>JBOHIG010000204.1:0-35607 GCA_050725815.1 Xanthobacteraceae bacterium | reverse complement strand
GCGCCCTGGTTAACGGACGGCCCCGCTGGATCGACTCACGATCGAGTTGCGCCACGATGTCGCGTGCGGCCGCAAAGGATCGTTCGATCCTGAGCGCGACATAACCGATGAGATCCTCGTCGACGCGGAGCTGGCGGTCGCTGAAGAGCTTCACCAGGACCGCCCGCAGCAGGTCGTCGTCCGGCGGCGCCAAGGCAACGACCGGCAGCGCCTTCAGCCGCGACGCGAGGTCACGGATATCGATGCGCCATGACGCGGGCGGCGTTCGCGCAGTCAGGAGCACGAACGCGCGGTCCTCGCGCGTGAGATTGAGCAGGTGGAACAGGGCCCGTTCGTCGAAAGTCTCCTCTGCAGCATCCTCGACCACAAGCGCGCCGGTCGCCAGCGCGGCGGGCAGATTGACCTCGCCCAGCGAACGCGCCGCCACCAGACGCGCCCCGCTCGCCTGCGCCCAGATCGCCGCAAGATGGCTCTTGCCGCTACCCTCCGGCCCGATCAGGGCCGCGATGCGGTCCGGCCACTCGGGCCAACTGTCCACCAGCGCCAGCGCCGCGGCGTTCGAGGGCCCGCCGAGGAAATCCTCGCGCGCGAAACTTTCCAGATGATCGAGGGCGAAGGCGAGCTGACGCGGGCTGTCATTGCGCGCCATGACGTCAGCCGGACTTCGGGCTGTTCATATGGCGCACCCATTCGGCGAGGTAGAACCCGATGGACGCAAGCGTCAGCACGGCGACCACGACGCTGAGGCCCCGGATGATGTCATTGGCCTCAAACTCGTACCCGAGCGATGCCAGCACCACCAGAGCGAGCACGATCTGCGCCACGGTATTCAGCTTGGAGACGGCGAGCGGCTTGAGCGTCACAGGCCGGTCGATCAGCCAGGATAGGATGATCGCGCTGACGATCATGATGTCGCGCGACACCACCAGGATGACCAGCCAAAGCGGGATGGCGCCGACAACCGCCAGCACCACGTAGATCGAGACGATCATGGCCTTGTCAGCGAGCGGGTCGAGATAGGCGCCCAGCTCGGTCGCCATGCCGAAGCGCTTGGCCAGGAAGCCGTCGACCAGGTCGCTCAGCCCGGCCACCAGGAACAAAAGGAACGCGACCTTCACCTGTCCCGCGGCGATCGCCCAGACCACCACAGGAACAAGCAGAATCCGCGCAAGTGTAACGAGATTCGGAATACTCAACCTTCGCCCCGGCTCATGCGTCCCCGCCAGCGGCAGCAGACGCAGCTATGCACACAATATAGCGACGACGATCCCATTGCACAGTCGATGATTCCACCGTAACACGCCCTGGCATTCCGAACCTCAAATTCGCACACTCGCACCGCGAGTTCGATTGCGAATTTCCGAGATCGGACACGCGAGTCGAGGAGCGACATGGCGGACAAGGGCCTCACTTATGCCGGGTCCGGTGTCGATATCGACGCCGGCAACCGCATGGTGGAGCTGATCAAGCCCCTGGTGCGTGCGACGGCGCGGCCGGGCGCAGGCGCCGAAATCGGAGGTTTCGGCGGGCTCTTCGATCTTAAGCGCGCGGGCTTCACGGATCCCGTGCTGGTAGCCGCCACTGACGGCGTCGGCACCAAGCTCAAGATCGCGATCGAGACCGGCCGCCACCAAACGATCGGCATCGACCTCGTCGCTATGTCGGTCAACGATCTCGTGGTGCAGGGCGCCGAGCCGCTGTTCTTCCTCGACTACTTTGCCTGTGGAAAGCTGGCGCCGGAAACCGGCGCCGAGATCGTCAAGGGCGTCGCGGCCGGTTGCCGCGAAGCCGGCTGTGCGCTGATCGGCGGCGAGACCGCGGAAATGCCGGGGCTGTACCAGGCCGGAGACTACGACCTTGCGGGATTTGCAGTCGGCGCGGCCGAGCGCGATGAGCTGCTGCCGCGCGCCGACCTCGCAGCGGGCGACATCGTACTCGGACTTGCGTCCTCGGGTGTTCATTCCAACGGCTATTCGCTGGTGCGCAGCGTGGTCGGGAAGAGCGGGCTCGCTTGGGACGCGCCGGCGCCCTTCGACACCGCGCGCTCGCTTGGCGAAGGTTTGCTGACGCCGACCCGCATCTATGTGAAATCGTGCCTTGCGGCGCTGCGCGAAACGCGTGCGATCAAGGCGTTTGCACACATCACCGGCGGCGGGTTTCCCGACAACATCCCTCGCGTATTGCCGGCCGGGCTGGGCGTCACGCTGGGGCTTGCGCGCGTGCCGGTGCCGCCCGTGTTCCGCTGGCTCGCCGCCACCGGCGGGATCGCCGAGAGCGAGATGCTGCGCACCTTCAATTGCGGGATCGGGATGGTCGCCGTGGCGGAGCCGGACAAGGCGGACGTCGTCGCCGATGCGCTCGGCAAGGGCGGCGAAGCCGTCGTCAGGCTCGGCACCGTGATGTACGCGCAGGACGGCGAGCGCGTCGCCTATTCCGGACGTCTCGATCTTGCCTGGTAGGCCATGACCAAGAAGCGCGTTGCTGTTCTCATCTCCGGGCGCGGTTCCAACATGGCCTCGCTGATCGAGGCCGCGAAGGACGATCACTATCCCGCCGAGATCGTACTCGTCCTGTCCAACCGGCCCGATGCCGCCGGCCTTGCGCGCGCCAAATCGCGGGACATCGCCACCGCCGTCGTCGATCACACCGAATTCGGCAAGGACCGCGAAGCATTCGAGCGCGCCTTGCAATCGGTCCTTGAAGGACATCGCGTCGAACTCGTCTGCCTGGCCGGTTTCATGCGGCTGCTCACGCCATGGTTCGTGCAGCGCTGGGAAGGCCGCATGCTCAACATCCACCCTGCCCTGTTGCCGGCGTTCAAGGGCATCAACACCCATGAGCGCGCGCTGGCGGAAGGCGCGAAGACCCATGGCGCGACCGTTCACTTCGTCACGGCGGAAATGGACTCCGGCCCGATCGTCGCGCAATCCGAAGTTCCGGTGTTTGTGAGCGACACGGCGGACACGCTTGCGGCGCGCGTGCTCGAAGCCGAGCACAAGCTTTACCCGCAAGCCTTGCGCCTGGTCGCCGAGGGCCGCGCAACCATCAACGGCAGCGCTCTTCCAAATTAAAAACCCCCGGCGCGGGCCGGGGGCTACGGGGTAGCACTCGCGGGAGCCGGTTTGCCGGCCATCCCGATGCGTCACGACACCTTGAGATTCTCAGCGGATGTCTTGCCGCGATTGGTCACGAGCTCGTACTCGACCGTCTGACCTTCGTTGAGCGTGCTGAGGCCAGCCCGCTCCACTGCAGAGATGTGCACGAAGACATCCTTGTCGCCGCTCGAAGGACGGATGAACCCGTAGCCTTTCGTGGGATTGAACCATTTGACGGTGCCCTTTTGCATCGTCTGTCTCCTGGTAGATAGTCGGAAGCGTAGACACGTGGCCGCACACGTTGCGAACCACGCCACAGCTCGGCTTTTTGGAAGATCCGTAGCGCAGGCCTAGCGGCACAACGGCCGGAGCGGCCAAAACCCGATCTCGGAATTCCAACACGAGAAATACGGCCTTAGAAAGGCTTTTTGCCAACGACCGCTGGGCACGCTGCGCGACAAGTTTTGTCCATCGTTCAGTCAGCGCAAAAGTTTTCCGCAAGCAGTTGAAGACCGCGTTGGCCTAACGGTAACCCTACACTGACAGCGCGCCGCGCGCGCCTTACGAATCGCTTTAGCCGACGATCTCATTGCCCGCGAAGAACTGAGCGATTTCCTTGGCCGCCGTATCGGCCGCGTCGGAGCCGTGGACGGAGTTTTCGCCGATCGACCTGGCGTGCGCCTTGCGGATCGTGCCGGCGGCAGCCTTGCCCGGATCGGTCGCGCCCATGATGTCACGATAGCGGGCGATCGCGTTCTCGCCTTCCAGCACTTGCACGACCACCGGCCCGGAGATCATGAATTCGACGAGCTCGCCGAAGAACGGCCGCTCGCGGTGAACCGCGTAGAAGGTCTCCGCCTGTTCGCGGGTGATCCGTACGCGCTTCTGCGCCACGATGCGCAGACCCGCCTGCTCGATCATCGCGTTGATCGCGCCAGTCAGGTTGCGTGCTGTTGCGTCGGGCTTGAGAATTGAGAATGTTCGTTCGATTGCCATAACGTTATCTGTGAGAGGGATGATTGATCGCGGCGGCTTATAGCGGCGGTAACGCCACGCGGCAAGCTGGGCCTCGCCTAGTGCCCCGCTTCCGAAGTTCGTGATACATGGCCGCGCTCTCCGACACGAACTTCGGAAGCAAAAGGGGCACTAGCAACTTTATGATTCTAGTGCCGCTTTTCGATTTGAAGTTCCTGAAATGAGATTGCGGCCAGTGGTGCAGGAACTTCAAATCGGCGGCACTTAGGCCGCGTCAAGCCAGGGCGAACAGCCGCGCAGGCCCGCCGGTCGCGCCAGCGACTTTGGCAAGGCCGACCACCAGCGTCGCTCCGGCCGCCGGCGCCTTGTCGAGGTTCGCCACGTTCTCCAGGCCCCAGCGTCCGGAAGGCAGCCACAGGAGATGGGTCTTGAAGTCCTTCGAGGCCCCGTGATCGAGCGACAGCGTATCGACGGCAATGCCCGCCACCCGGCGCTGCTTGAGCAGCCACTCCGTGGCTTCGGCGCCGATGCCGGGAAAATGCATGATGCCGGCCGGATCCTTGCCGGTGAATTTGGCCGCGTCGCCCACGTGCCGCGCCCAGCCGGAATTCATCGCGACACAGCAATTATCCGGCAGCCGTCCGTGCCGGCGCTCCCAGGCCGCGAGGTCGGCGCGCGCGAGCTGGTAGTCCGGATTCTTCGCCGCCTTGGCGGCGACGTCGATGACCGCAAGCGGAGCGACCAGCGCGCTTGCGGGAATCCGATCGGCCGTCATTCCCCGCTCGGAAAAATGGATCGGTGCGTCGAGGTGCGTGCCGGCATGCTCGCTGATGTCCCAGAAATTCAGGTTGTAGCCATCCTTCTTGAGGTCGCGGAACTTGCGCATCGCAAGACCCGGCATGCCATCGAAGGTCGGGAAGTCGGCGGACATGGTATGGGTGAGATCGATCACCGTCTGAAATCGCCGCGGCGCTGACGCGGCGTGCGAGGGCGTCGCAGCGGTGGCGGCAAACGTAGCCGCGCCCGCGATCAGCCCGCGGCGCGTCAACGCCCGGTGGAGCGTCTCCTGGCATCCCGGAACGCACATGGCTGCCTCCTCGACATCGCGCGACAAGCTCCCGCCTCAAGATTGTCCGCGCCTTTGCGCGCACGCAACCCCGTAAACCATTGCCTCAAGCGCCGCCGTCGGCCAAATAGCCTCGATGCTGGTGATCGAAGACCTATCGGTGCGCATGGCCGGACGACTCCTGCTCGAAGGGGCGTCTGCGCATCTTCCTGCGGGCGCGCGCGTCGGACTGGTCGGGCGCAACGGTGTCGGCAAGACTACGCTCTTCCGCATCATCGCCGGCGACATCTCGCCCGAGCAGGGACGGCTGCATCTGCCGCCGCGAAACCGCGTCGGCCGCCTGTCGCAGGAGGCGCCCGACGGCCCCGAGCGCCTCATCGACATCGTGGTGCGCGCCGATGAGGAACGCACACGGCTGCTGGCCGAAGCGGAAACCGAGGGCGATCCGAACCGCATCGCCGAAATCCAGACGCGGCTCGCCGACATCGGGGCGCATTCCGCGCCCGCGCGCGCTGCGGGAATTCTGGCCGGGCTCGGCTTCTCCGCCGCCGATCAGCAGCGCCCCTGCTCGGAGTTCTCCGGTGGATGGCGAATGCGCGTCGCGCTCGCGGCCGCGCTGTTCGCGGAGCCCGATCTGTTGCTGCTCGACGAGCCGACCAACTTCCTCGACCTCGAAGGCACGATGTGGCTCGAGGACCATCTCGCGCGCTACCCGCGGACGGTCATCGTGATCAGCCACGACCGCGATCTGCTCGACAATGCGGTCCAGTGGATCCTGCATCTGGAGGCGGGAAAGCTCGTGCTCTATCGCGGCGGCTACACCTCGTTCGAGCGCCAGCGCCGCGAACGCCAGGCGCTCGACTTCAAACTCGCGCGCAAGCAGGAAACAGAGCGGCGGCGCGTGATGGCGTTCGTCGACCGCTTCCGCGCCAAGGCTACCAAGGCGCGCCAAGCGCAGTCGCGGCTCAAGCTACTGGCCAAGCTCGAACCGATCGCCGCGATCATCGCCGAGGAGGTGCGGCCGATCGTGATTCCGCCGCCCGCCAAGCTGCTGTCACCGCCGATCATCGCACTCGACGGCGTCGCGGTGGGCTATGAGCCCGAGCGTCCGGTGCTCCGCCGCCTCAACCTGCGCATCGACGACGACGATCGCATCGCGCTGGTCGGCGCCAACGGCAACGGCAAGTCCACTTTCGTAAAACTGCTGTCGGGCCGGCTCACGCCCATGGCCGGCCGGCTCACCCGCGCCGACCGGCTGGAGGTCGCCTATTTCGCGCAGCACCAGCTCGACGAGCTCGAGACTTCCGGCAGCGCCTACGATCACCTTCGCCGGCTGATGCCGGACGCGCCGGAAGCACGCGTGCGCGCCCGCGCCGGCGCGATCGGCTTTCCGGCGGCGATGGCCGATACGCCGTCCGAACAACTCTCAGGCGGCGAGAAGGCGCGGCTGTTGCTCGGCCTCGCCACGCTCGCCGGACCGCATCTCGTGATCCTCGACGAGCCGACCAATCATCTCGACATCGACAGCCGCGCCGCATTGATCGCGGCGATCAACGAGCATCCGGGTGCGGTCATCCTGGTATCGCACGACCGCTACCTGATCGAGGCCTGCGCGGACCGGATCTGGCTTGTGGGCGACGGACAGGTTACGCCGTTCGACGGCGACCTCGACGAGTACCGCAGCCTGGTGCTCGGCGAACGGCCGGCGGAGAACAACAGCGGGCCGCGGTCACAATCGGGGCCTCGCGGAGGCCGTGCCGAGATTCGCCGGGCGGCCGCACGGCTGCGCATCGAGCTTGCCCCACTGCGCCAGCGTATTTCGCAGGCGGAAAGTACGGTGCAACGGCTCACCGAGGAGATCGGCCGCATCGACGCGACGCTTACGGACGCCGGGCTGTTCGCACGCGATCCGGCAAAGGCAGCGGCACTCGCAAAGGCGCGCGCGGGCGCCGTCGGGGCACTCGCGCGCGCCGAGGACGAATGGCTGGCGGCAAGCGCCGAGCTGGAAGCGGCGATGACGTGATCGTGGCGAACGTCAGGCTCGCGGGGATTTCTTCTTCGGCCGCGACTTCTTCTGCTTTGCCTGCGGCGGCGGTTCTGGCGCGCGCTCAATGGAGTAGAGCCGACCGCCCGCGAAGCGGTAGACGCCCGGCCGCTGGCCGCGGATATAGGTCAGCACGACAGTGCGCTCGCCGCGTTGGCCGGTGCCGAATTCCACCCGCTCGGGCGCACCCGCGCGCCGTACCACATCGCATTCCGTCATCTGCAGAGCGATGCCGCCTTGCAGGAGCGGCGTCTGCTGCTGTTGTGGTTGGTCGGTCAAGCCTTCGCGCGGCGCACCGGCGACGCGACTGGCTTCACCTACGGTCGCAGCCGCCGCGGTCTGCGCGGCCGCCTGCTCGGCGGTGACGGTGCACTGTCCCTCGGGACCGATCAGGTCGTCGGGGCCGACCGCCCGCAAGGTGAACTGTTCCTTGCCGCCGGAATAAGTCAACCAATCGGGCTTGGCGAATTGATTGACAGTCGGCAGCAGATTGACGCCGCTCAAACTACCGATCGGGTCCGACGAGCATGCGCCAATCACCGCTGCGAGCGCGGCAATTGTAACAAGCGTGATCAGATTGTGTCCGCGTCCCGTCATCCGCAGAGAGTCCCCACCGACATTCGTCCCCGTCGGCTACCGGATAATGCCGCAGCCGATACGCTGCGATCAATCGGTCATTTTGCGGCAATATCGCGGCAAGTCCCGGGAGGGTTAACGAATCCGTTTCAGGCGCGGCTATGCTTTGCGCTGCCAGCGGCCACGCTCGTCCGGCTGCCAATAGGTTACGTCAAAACCTTTCTGCTTGGCCTCGGTCCAGCGTGTACGCGCATCGCTGACCGCGTCGGGATCCTCCCCGTCGAACAGCACGACGATCCGCTCATAGCCTGCCGCATCCGCCGGAACCGGAGCGCCGTCGAGAAGAAAGCGCACGCTCGCGCCGTTCGGGTTGTCGTCATTGACTGTCAGCAGGATCGGCTGCTCACGCGCCTCGGGCTCGCGCCAGACGCCATGCGGGAGGAAGCCGTCATCACGATAGGTCCATAGAAGGGAGTCGAGCGCCTCGATCCGCTCCTCCGACGCCGCCTGCACGACAACGCGCCAGCCCCGTTCCAGCGATTTCTCGAGCAGCGCGGGCAGCACGCGCTCGATCGGCTGGCGCTGGAGGTGGTAGAAGAGAATCTCGGTCATTGACCGACCGGCACGATCATCTGGACATAGGTGCTCGCGATCGCATCGCGCAACTGCGCGAAATAAGCGGCGTAATGCGGATCGGCGGGCGTGATGTCACCGAACCGGTCGCCGTCGAAATTCTCGCGCTTGAGATAGACGACCGGCGTCGCCACCGGGACGTACATCGCGCCGGCGACGTTGTGCAGCGTCGACAGCACGCCATGCATCTCGTTTGACGAATCCACGACCGTCAGCATCACCGAGCGCAGCCAGCCATTGTCGCCCGACACCAGGTACATGTACATCGACAGGTTGGGGTGCCGCACATGGCCGCGATGCGCACGCCTCGCGTCCGGCCGGTTGCGTTCCTGGAACACCAGACCACCCTCGGCGTCGTCCCAGAAGATATCGGTCGCATAGGCGACGACGTTCTCCCGGTTCTTGAAGGCGCAGCGCAGGACGAGATAGCTCCCGATCACATGCGCGATCCCTGCCCTGCTGTAGCCACCCCATTCCCGGCGAGCCTTTTGGCCGGTGTCGGCATCCACGGCCTGCGGCCGCTGCGCGGCGTTGCGTTGTGTGCCCTCGCCGTCCTCATCGACGATTCTGCGTGGCTCGATAGGCTTTGCTTCACCTGGCTTGACCTCGGCGCCGAGCGTCCGATCGAGCGCGCGTGACAGGCGGTCGATGTGGTGATCGAAATCCTGCCCCGAATCCACACGGACTGCGTTGCGGAATGCAAATTCCTTCAGCGTCGCGGGTAGTTGCGAAACCACCGGCATCCTGGTGTCGCCGACCAGCACGGGCACGACCGGAATGCCCCGATTGAGCGCCGTCTCCACTTCGATGCGGACTGGATCGGCCTCGTCCTGAATGCGCGCCTGCCGCGCGGAGCCCATCCAACGCCGTCCAATGACGATGAGCAGGACGTCGGTTGCTTTGAGCGCAGCATCGATGTGCTGGCGGAAATCGACCCCCGGGGGAATGTTCTCGATGTCGCGGAAAACCGAATCCCGGCCGTAGCGCACGATCAGGCGGTCGAAAATACGCCCGGTGATGGCCTCGGAATCATCCCGGCGGTAGGACACGGTGATCCTCGGCATCGCATCACCCACGCAACTGGTGGTCCGATTCTAACATTCGCATCCCGGTTCAGCGAGCGAGTTGCGAATGTTGGAATCGAAGGACCACCAGCAAGTATCACGTGCTAGTGGAGTTTTTGGATTCGACATTCGCGTTGCGAACCCGCTGCCAGGTGAGCCGCGAATGTCAAATCCACTCCCACCAGGCGCGCCGTTCGGCAACGCCGGCCGGCAGTCTACCTCTCGTAATAGTCCGCCACCAGACGGTCGAGCAGGCGCACGCCGAAGCCCGAGCCCCAGCTCCTGTTGATGTCGTTCTGCGAGGAGGCAAAGCCGGTGCCGGCAATGTCGAGATGCGCCCAAGGGGTCTTGTCGACGAAGCGGTGTAGAAGCTGCGCCGCCGTGATCGATCCGGCGTCGCGGCCGCCGGTGTTCTTCATGTCGGCGAATTTGGAATCGATCTTCTTGTCATATTCGGGCCCGAGGGGCATGCGCCAGACCTTCTCCCCGGTCGCCAAGCCCGCCTGCACCAGCCGATCGCACAATGTGTCGTTATTGGAGAACATGCCGGCATGCTCGTGTCCGAGCGCGACGATGATGGCGCCCGTGAGCGTGGCGAGATTGATCATGAATTTCGGCTTGAAGCGCTTGTTGACGTAGTGCAGCACGTCGGCGAGCACAAGTCGTCCTTCAGCGTCGGTGTTGATGATCTCGATGGTCTGCCCGGACATCGTGGTGACGATATCGCCGGGGCGCTGGGCGCGGCCGTCGGGCATGTTCTCGACGACCCCGATCGCCCCAACCGCATTGACCTTCGCCTTGCGGCCGGCGAGCGCCTGCATCAGCCCGACCACGCAGGCGGCGCCCGCCATGTCGCCTTTCATGTCTTCCATGCCGGAGGCGGGCTTGATCGAGATGCCGCCGGTGTCGAAGCACACGCCCTTGCCGATGAAGGCGAGCGGTTCGGCGTTCTTCTTGCCGCCATTCCAGCGCATCACCACCATCCGGCTCGGATGCTCCGATCCTTGCCCGACCCCGAGCAGCGCGTTCATTCCGAGCTTCTTCATTGCTGGAACGTCAAGGATCTCAACTGCAACGCCGAGCTTCTTGAGGCTGTTGGTACGGCGCGCGAACTCTTCGGGATAGAGGATATTCGGCGGCTCGTTGACGAGGTCGCGGGCCCAGATGACGCCGTCCGCGACCGCATTGCGGCTGCCGAATGATTTCTGCGCAGTCGCGACATTGGCGACCGCGACTGACACAGCCACCTCGGCGGCGCGATCGTCGTCTTCCTTGCGCTTGGTCTTGTAGCGATCGAACGAATAGCCTCGCAGCCGCGCGCCGACCGCTAGGTCCGCGGCGCGATCGGGCTTGACCCCTCCGCCAGGCAAATCCGCCAGAATCGTCGCCGCCGTCGCGGCCGCCGGCACCTTGCCCATGGCCGCGCCGCCGAGCTTCACGAAATCCTCGGACTTGAGTCCCTTGACCTTGCCGACGCCCATCACCACCAGGCGCGAAACCGCGAGGCCCGCCGGCGCGACGATCTCCAGGCTCGAATTCCGCTTGCCCTTGAACCGCTCGGCCACCGCGACCCGCGCCAGCAAGTCGCCTGTGGATTGAAGCGCCTTGCGGGTCTCCGGGCCAAGCTTTAGGCCCTCCGCACAGAACACAACAAGAA
Source organism: Xanthobacteraceae bacterium (assembly GCA_050725815.1). Taxonomy (GTDB): domain Bacteria; phylum Pseudomonadota; class Alphaproteobacteria; order Rhizobiales; family Xanthobacteraceae; genus VAZQ01. The sequence goes on along the minus strand of JBOHIG010000204.1, from coordinate 24,497 downwards.
CGCCCTGCGCAAGGCGCTCGAAGGGGACAAATTCGATCTTCATGGTGGCTGCCATTGCGGGCTCTTGCTGAGGTCACTGGTGAGGTTCGGTCCGGGCCCCCGGACGGCTTGCGTTGGAACCGGTTATCTCCGGTCGCGCCTATTCGTCCATAGCCCAGTCCTGCGGCCCGGTCATGCGGTGTGACTAATTAACCATAGGCGGCGGAATTCGGAGCGGTTTGTTGTGCATAGTCAATGGCTTTGCCTTGGCGAGGCCATTTTGTTGGCCGATCAATCCAGTCCTTCAGGGTGGGCGGTCGAGCATGCAAGGCGCCACGACGGGCATGGGGTGTCCGGTGCCGGGTGCTGTCGGGCCGAGTGCGGGGACGGCGCGCGCGAATGGGGTCGATCGGGCGATATATCTTTCGCACGACTTTCGGTGCGTTCCTGCTGGTGCTCATCAGCGTGACCCTGCTGATGTGGATCACGCAGGCACTGCGCGAAGTCGATCTCATGACCAGCATGGGACAAGGTGTCCTGGTATTCCTCGGGATCACCAGCCTGGTCATTCCGATGCTGGTCATGCTGATCGCGCCGTTCGCGCTGATGATCGCGGTCGCCCACATCCTCGGTAAGCTCGGCAACGATTCCGAGCTGATCGTCATGAACGCATCGGGGATTCCGCCGTGGCATATTTTCCGGCCGTTCCTTGCGGTCGGCGTCATCGTATCGCTCTGCGTGGCGCTGCTGAGCTTCTACCTCGCGCCCAAGTGCCTGCAGCAATTGCGAAGCTGGGCCAACGCGGTGCGCGCCGAGATCGTCAGTAGCCATGTCCAGCCGGGCCGCTTCGTTGCAGTTGAAAAGGGCCTGACGCTGCATGTGCGCGAACGGCTCTCGAACGGACAGTTGTCGGGCATCGTGATCGACGATCAGCGCGATCCCAAGGAGCGCGCCACGATCCTGGCCGAGCGCGGCGATATCGTAACGACCGCGAACGGGGTCTTCCTCCTGCTCGCGAATGGTGCCGTGCATCGGCACGAGGCCGACAAGCAGGACCCGGCGATCGTGAAGTTCCGGGAATATGCCTTCGACCTGTCGCGCGTCTCGGCCGAAGCCGGCAATGTCACCTATTCGGTGACCGAACGATCAATGGCCGAGCTGATCAATCCCCCGCCCAAGGACCCGCTGTTTGAGCGCTATCCCGGCCGGTTCAAAGCCGAGTTGCACAATCGGATCGCCGCACCGCTCTACCCGCTCGCATTCCTGATCGTGACCTTTGCCTATCTGGGCGCCCCGCGCACGACCCGGCAGAGCCGCGTGCTCTCGCTGGTCAGCGCCATCGGGCTTGCGTTCGCCATCCGCATCGTTGGTTTCGCGGGCATGGTTGCCGGCGCGCACACCGAGGCTTTGCTGTTTGCGCCGTATGTCGTGATGATCGCCACCATTGCGATAGGCGGCTGGGCGATCTCGCGCGGGGTTATCATTGAGCCTCCCGCTGTCATCACGAATTTCGTGAACGCGATGGTCGAAGGCCTGCAGCGGCGCACCGCCGCGGCAACCGGAGCCGCGCGATGATTCCCGGCACCCTCACGCGCTATTTCGGAGCCCAGTTCATGGGCGTCGTGGCCAGCGTCTTCACCGGATTGCTGGTGCTCGTGCTGATGATCGATTTCGTCGAGATGCTGCGCCGAACCAGCGCCCTCAAGCACGTATCGACGCTGGTCATCGCCGAGATCACCTTCTACCGGGTATTCCACATCACAGAACAGGTCATGCCCTTCACGGTGCTGACTGCCGCGATGGCGTGTTTCCTCAACCTATCGCGCCGTCTCGAATTGGTCGTGGCGCGCTCGGCCGGCCTGTCGGCCTGGCAGTTCATCATGCCGGCGGTGGTCGTCGCCCTGCTGATCGGGCTCTTCGGCACCACACTCTACAATCCGCTCGCGGCTTATCTGCGTGAACAGTCAAAGAAGCTCGAGGCCAGCCTCTACGGCGTCACCGGGCGCAGCATGTTCGAGGGCTATGGCGGCTTCTGGGTGCGCCAGCGCAGCGGCGACGGCCAGGCCATCATCAACGCCAAGACCAGCCGTCAGCAGGGCGTCGAGCTTGCCGGCGTGACCGTCTTCACACTCGACAACAAGGACGGTTTCATCAGCCGCATCGAGGCCAAGCGCGCGACGCTGCGGCAAGGCCACTGGCATATCGAAGAAGCCCGCGTCTACCGCGATGGCGTCCCGCCTGCCGACCAGGCATCGATCAAGCTGCCAACCAGTCTCACCATCGCGCAGGTGCAGGAAAGCTTTGCCACGCCTGAGACTGTGCCGTTCTGGCAACTGTCGTCATACATCCAGCTGGCCGAGAATTCCGGCCTCGCGGCCGCCGGCTATCGCCTCCAGTATTATCAACTATTGGCATTGCCGTTCTACTTGGCCACGATGGTTCTACTTGCCGCCGCGGTGAGTCTACGGCTTTTCCGCTTCGGCGGTGTGCAAAAAATGGTGCTGATTGGCATTGCCGCCGGCTTTCTGCTTTATGTATTGTCCAAGATTACTGGGGACTTGAGCAAGGCTGGACTGATGCCCTCGCTGGCAGCGGCAGCCTTGCCTCCGTTCGTCGGTGGGGTAACGGCTCTGACTGCGCTGCTGTACCAGGAGGACGGGTGATGGCTTCACCGCCGTGCACCCGCCAGAAAGGATTACGTCGCCGGCTGTGGTGCCGCGCCACGGTGGCGTGCGCCTTGGCCGCGTTCGTCTTCAGCCTGGCCGACGTCCCCACGCCGGCCGCGCAGGACGGACCGCTCGTCACTTTCCCCAAGCGCCCGAAAGGCAAGGCCAAGAGTCCGCGCGGCGGAAGCGGTTTCGACCGGCCGCAATCGGCGAACGAGCAGATGCTCGTGCGCGCCAATGAGATTCACTACGACTACAGCAATGAGCGCGTCTCAGCGGTCGGCGGTGTCCAGATCTATCATTCCGGCTCCACGCTCGAGGCCGACAAGGTCATCTACGATCAGCGCACCAAGCGGGTTCATGCCGAGGGCAACGTCAAGCTGACCGAACCCGACGGACGTATCACCTACGGACAGATCATCAACCTGAGCGACGACTTCCGCGACGGGTTCGTCGATTCGCTGCGGCTCGATACGCCCGAGCAGACCCGGATGGCCGCAACGCGCGCCGACCGCACCGGCGGCAACATCACGGTCTTCCAGAGCGGCGTCTATACCGCCTGCGAGGCCTGTAAAGACGATCCCCGCAAACCGCCGAAATGGCAGGTGAAGGCCGCCCGCGTCATTCACGACCAGGGCGAGCAGATGCTCTACTTCGAGGATGCACGGCTCGAATTCTTCGGCGTGCCCCTCGCCTACATCCCCTTCTTCTCGGCGCCCGATCCCACCGCCAAGCGGAAGACCGGCCTCCTCGTCCCCACCTACCGCACCAACTCCAACCACGGTATCGCGGTCACGACGCCGTACTACTGGGCGCTCGCGCCCAATTACGATCTGACCTTCTCGCCCATGTTCACGATGCGCCAGGGCCCGATGCTGCAGGGCGAATGGCGCCATCGCCTCATGGACGGCGCGTACTCGATCCGCGCCTCGGGCATCTTCCAACTCGACAAGGATGCGTTCGGAACCTCGCCCGGCAACCGTGACTTCCGCGGCGAAGTCCATTCCAAGGGCGACTTCCGGATCAACGACAGGTGGACCTGGGGTTGGGACGGGACCATCCTCAGTGACCGCGCGTTCTATCAGGACTACGGGTTCTTCAAGTCGATCCAGGCGACCAACCTGCTGCGCACGCTGCCGGACTACGCATTGTCGCAGGTCTACCTCCAGGGCCGCGGCGAGCGAAGCTTCTTCGATATGCGGGCGATGTACTTCTACGGCTACACGACGCTCGACAATCAGAGGCAGAGCCCGGTCATCCACCCGGTCATTAATCATGATTACACCTTCAACCAGCCCGTCTTCGGTGGCGAGCTCAGGGTCCGCAGCAATCTGACCAGTCTGAGTCGGCAGTCGGCGCAGTTCGATCCGGTCACGTCATTCGCGTCAGGCGCCGGACTGTGCTCGATCACGAGCGCCGACCCGGCTGCACGAACCGCCCTAAACTGCGTGCTGCGCGGGGTTCCCGGCGAATACACCCGCGCGTCCTCCGAAGCGTCATGGCGCAGCACCGTCATCGATCAGTTCGGGCAGATGTTCACGCCGTTCTTCTCGGTGCGCGCCGACCTTGCCGCCGTCGACGTGACGCCCTCGCCCGGCGTCTCGAACTTCATGGACACCGGCCAGTCGAGCGTCGCGCGCCTGATGCCGACCGCGGGGCTCGAATACCGCTACCCGTTCATCAATGTGCAGCCCTGGGGCACGCAGACCATCGAGCCGATCGCGCAGCTCATCCTGCGTCCGGACGAGACCGAAACGCGCAAGCTGCCGAACGAGGATTCGCAAAGCTTCATATTCGACGCCAGCAATCTGTTCCGCATGAACAAGTTCGCGGGCTGGGACCGCGTCGAAGGTGGCGGGCGGCTAAATGCCGGCATCCAGTACACCGCCCAGTTCAACCGCGGCGGCTACCTCAACATCCTGATCGGCCAGTCCTATCACCTGTTCGGCCAGAACTCGTACGCCATCGGCGGCATCGCCAACACCGGCATCGGCAGCGGCCTCGACACGGACCGCTCCGACTACGTCGCGCGGCTGACCTACCAGCCGAATGCGCAGCTCGCCTTCACCTCGCGTTTCCGCTTCGACGAAGCCGACTACACGCTGAAACGCTCCGAGTTCGAGACGACCGTCAGCTTCGGCCGCTGGACCACGGTGGTGATGTACGGAAACTACGCCGCCCAGCCGGAGCTCGGGCTGCTCAATCGGCGGGAAGGCATCACCACGACGGCGCGCTTCAAGGTGTCCGAAAACTGGCTCGCATTTGGCGGCGTTCGGTACGATCTCCTCGCCGACAAGGTCAACGAAACGCAGATCGGGGTCGGATATGTCGACGATTGCCTTATCTTGGCCCTGAATTACATTACAGAGTTCAACTACAACTCGTCGAAACGCTACAATCATACTGTGCTGATGCAGGTCGGGCTGCGGACGCTCGGCGGCACCACGACGAGACAGGGGGACGTGAACCTCGCCGGCGGAGTGCCCGGATCCAACAGGTGATCCGGATACTGCCTGGCGCAACCGCTCGCAGCTCGAAATTGGCAGCCGGCGGTTTCACTCCCGACTGGACAGCGAAGGACCGATGGGACAATCGATCGATCTTAAGGCCCGGTGCGTCCGGGTGCTTGCAGCAGCGATTACGATCGTCGCGGCGACGATCGGCGCCGCTATCGCACAGAACGTCGTCGTATTCGTCAACGGTGAGCCCATCACCGCAATGGACGTCGAGCAGCGCAGCAAGTTCCTCCGCCTGTCAGCCGGCAACAAGAAGGTGCCATCGCGCCAGGAGGTGCTGGACCAGCTTATCGACGAAAAGCTGAAGGTGAAGGAGGCGAAGCGCTGGGGCATCGAGGCGAGCAAAGACGAGATCGACCGCAGCTATTCTTCGATGGCCGGCCGCATGCGGTTCTCGAGCGAGCAACTGACCAAGTCGCTTGCGAACTCGGGCGTCAACTCCAACACGCTGAAGGCGAAGATCAAGGCCGACATTGTCTGGCAGCAGCTCATCCGCGGCCGGTATCAATCGAGATTGCAACTGTCGGATTCCGAGGTGATGAAGGCGCTCGCGGCGAAGAATTCCGCTGCGGCGACCGCAGTCAGTTTCGAGTACACGATGCGTCCGATCCTGCTGCTGGTGCCGCCGGGATCGTCCAGCGCCGTGTACGATGGCCGCCGGCGCGAGGCCGAAGCTCTGCGCAAGAGTTTCCGCGGCTGCCGGGAGAGTCTGCCCGCACTTCGTGCGGCACGCGACGTGGCCGTGCGCGACCAGGTGGTCCGCAGCTCAGGCGACCTGCCGGAGGCTCTGCGAAAACTGCTCGATGGAATTCCCATCGGCCAGATGACCCCGCCCGAGATCACCAAGCACGGGATCGAGATGTTCGCCATCTGCGCCAAGAACGAGACCAAGGCCGATTCACCCGGTAAGCGCGAAACCCGCGACGAAATCTTCGCCAAGCGCTTCGAGCGGGAATCGGAGCGTTATCTTCAGAAGCTGCGGCGGGCTGCCCTGATCGAGCGCCGTTAGGATCCGTCGATGGCTCGGCCTCTGGCGTTGACGCTCGGCGAGCCGGCAGGGATAGGTCCCGACATCACATTCGCAGCGTGGCGTAGGCGCAACGAACTCGAACTCGCCGCCTTCTATATCATCGGCGACCCGGCCTTCCTGCGCCGGCGCGCGCAATCCATCGCGCCGGACCTGCCGCTCGCCGTCGTGACGCCCGAGACGGCGGCCGACGCCTTCAAGAGCGCCCTTCCCGTCGTCGATATTGGCGTGCCGGTGACGTCAACGCCGGGCCAGCCGGATGATTCCAGCGCGCCCGCTGCAATTGGAGCCATCCGCCGCGCGGTCGCCGATGTCTGTGCTGGCGCCGCATCGGCGATCGTCACCAATCCGGTCGCCAAGAGCGTCCTGTACCGCTCCGGCTTCACCGAGCCGGGACATACCGAATATCTCGCCAGGCTAGCCGAGGAATTGACCGGTGCCTCAGCCACGCCGGTGATGCTGCTCTGGGCGCCCGAGCTGGCCGTCGTTCCCGTGACCATCCACCTGCCGCTGCGGGAGGTCATCCTGCAGCTTACGACAAAGCGCATTGCAGAGACCGGCCGGATCGTGGTGAACGACCTCCGCCGGCGCTTCGACATCGCCCGGCCACGGCTGGCGATCGCCGGGATCAATCCGCACGCCGGCGAGGACGGCGCGCTGGGCGATGAAGATCTCGCCATCGTGCGGCCTGCGGTCGAGTTGCTCAATGCCGAAGGCATCGACGCGCGCGGGCCGCTGCCGGCGGACAGCCTGTTTCATGCAGCCGCGCGCGCGGCCTATGACGTCGCGCTCGCCATGTATCACGATCAGGCCTTGATTCCGATCAAGACGCTGGCCTTCGACCATGCGGTCAACGTGACGCTTGGCCTGCCGTTCGTGCGGACGTCGCCGGATCATGGCACGGCCTTCGATATCGCGGGCACCGGACGCGCGAACCCGGCAAGCCTGATTGCTGCCATCAAACTCGCGGCACGACTATCGGCGGGCGCACCAGCGCAACACGCCGCACTCCGCGCATGAGCGCGATCGACGATCTGCCGCCGCTGCGCGACGTGATCAAGGACCACGGCCTGCGCGCGCGAAAATCGCTCGGCCAGAACTTCCTGCTCGATCTCAACCTGACCGCCCGGATCGCGCGAGCGGCGAGCCCGCTCGACGGCGTGACTGTGATCGAGATCGGACCTGGCCCCGGAGGGCTCACACGCGCGCTACTGGCGCAAGGCGCACGCCGCGTCGTCGCAATCGAGCGCGACGAACGGGCCCTGGCTGCGCTGGCGGAAATCGAGCGACGCTATCCCGGACGACTCGAGCCGATCATGGGCGACGCGCTCGCGCTCGATCCGCGCCGATACGTGGGCGGCAGGCCGGTGCGCATCGTCGCCAACCTGCCCTATAACATCGCAACAGCGCTGCTGGTGTCCTGGCTCACGGCCGAGCCGTGGCCGCCGTGGTACGACCGGCTCGTGCTGATGTTTCAGCGCGAGGTTGCCGAGCGCATCACCGCCGCGCCCGGCTCCAAGCGCTACGGCCGCCTATCGGTGCTTGCCGGTTGGCGCGCCGAGGCGCGCCGGCTGTTCGATATCGCGCCATCCGCTTTCGTGCCGCCGCCCAAAGTGATCTCATCGCTGGTCGAACTCGTCCCACGCGCCGAGCCGCTGGCCTGCGACGTGACGGCGCTGCAACGCGTGACCGAGGCGGCCTTCGGCCAGCGGCGCAAGATGCTACGGCAAAGTCTGAGATCGCTCGGCATCGAGCCGTCCATTCTCCTCGACGCCGCCGGCATCGCACCCACGGCGCGCGCCGAGGATATCCCGGTTGCCGGCTTTGTCGCGATGGCGCGCGCACTGGCGCGAGCCCGCTAAATTTAGCTTAGAGCTTCGCCTGCAAGTCGCGCACGAAGGCGGCGAGGCCGCTCTGGCGTTCGCGCTTGAGCCTTTCGGCCGCCAGGATCGCACACACCTCGGAAAACGCGCGTTCGAGGTCGGCGTTGATGACCACGTAGTCGTACTCCGCCCAATGGCTCATCTCGTCCGCGGCCTTGGACATGCGCGCGTGGATCACGTCTTCCGAATCCTGGGCGCGCGCGCGCAAGCGCCGTTCGAGGTCGGGAATCGACGGCGGCAGCACGAATACCGACACCAGATCACGGTCGGCCTTCTCGCGCAGTTGCTGCGTACCTTGCCAGTCGATGTCGAAAAGGACGTCGCGACCCAGCTTCAACGCCACTTCCACGGGCGCGCGCGGCGTGCCGTAGCAATGGCCGAAGACCTCCGCCCATTCGAACAGCTCGCCCTGCCTGGCCATGGCGTCGAAGCGCTTGCGGTCGATGAAGCGATAGTCGCGTCCGTCGACCTCACCGGGCCGCTGTGGACGCGTCGTGACCGAGATTGACAGCTCGACCTGCGGGTCGGCATCGAGCAGCCTGCGCGACAAGGTCGTCTTCCCCGCACCCGAGGGCGAGGACAGCACCAACATCAGGCCGCGGCGGGCGCCGGTGGCCGATGCACTGTCCGATGTCTCGCCCCGGGACATGGCGCCTATTCCAGATTCTGCACCTGCTCGCGAAACTGCTCGACCACGGTCTTGAGCTCAAGGCCGGTATTCGTCAGCTCCACATCGTTGGACTTTGAGCAGATGGTGTTGGCTTCACGATTGAGCTCCTGCGCCAGGAAATCGAGCCGCCGGCCGATCGCGCCACCGTCGCCGATCAGACGCTGCGCTTGCGCCACATGAGACGCCAGCCGGTCGAGCTCCTCGCGGATGTCGGCCTTGTTAGCGATCAAGATCGCCTCCTGGTGCAGCCGGTCCGCGTCGAAGCGTTCGGATGCCGCCAGTAGCGACGCCACCTGCTCGGCGATCCGCGCTTTGATCGCTTCGGCTCTGCGTCCGGGCGCCGCTTCAGCGCGGGCGGCAAGGGTGCCCATCTCGGTCAGGCGCTGATTGAGAACCTGGCCGAGCGCGGCTCCTTCGCGTCGCCGCATGGTGGCAAGCGCGTCCAGCGTCTTGTGAAAGCCGGCGACAACCGCCGTTTCGGCGGCGCGGCGGTCCTTTTCGCGCTCGTCGTCATCCACGACCTCGATCACGCCCTTGAGCGAGAGGATGCCGTCAAGGCGCGGCGGCGCCGCGTCCAGGCGGCCGGCCAGACTCTTGACGGTGGCGAGCACTGCGTTGAGCACCGGTTCATTGATCCGGACCACAGGCGCCACGCCTTCCCGCTTCACAGTCAAGGTGCCATAGATCGTGCCGCGCGCAAGCGCTTCTGCCGTGCGGCCGCGGATCGCAAGTTCGACAGCGTCCCAGCCGGGCGGCAGACGAAGCCGCAGGTCGAGTCCCTTGCCGTTGACGGATTTCAACTCCCAGGTCCAGACATACGCGCCGCTTGCGCCTTGCTCGCGCGCGAATCCGGTCATGCTCGAGAGCGCCATCGGCCATCCGTCGTAAAAGAATCCGGAAGGACGGATTCGGGCCGCGACCTTAACCGCGCATGGCGGGGGTCACAAGACCGGCGGGCGCGTAGGTTAGCGCTTCTTCTTTTTTTGATTGCCGCGCTTGAGCCGCGGGGGCGGAGCAGGCGGCGTCGGCGCCGCCTGCTCCGCCGAAGTCTGCGGGCTGGACGTCTCGGACGATGTCCTTTGCGCGCGTTCGCGGGCGCGCAATTTAGCGACATTGCGCAGGTGCTGCTCATAGCTCTCGGCGAAGACATGCCCGCCGGCGCCATCGGCGACGAAGTAGAGTTCCTTGGTGCGCGCGGGGCTCGCCGCCGCCTCGATCGACGCGCGCCCCGGATTGGCGATCGGTCCGGGCGGCAGTGCATCGATGATATAGGTGTTGTAGGGAGTCGGTTTCTCGAGATCGGCGCGCGACAACGGGCGTCCAAGCGTGCCCTTGCCCGGCGCCAGCCCGTAGATGACGGTCGGATCGGTTTGCAGCCGCATCCTTTGCTTGAGCCGGTTGACGAACACGGCTGCGATGCGCGTGCGTTCCTCGGAACGGCCGGTTTCCTTCTCGATGATCGAAGCCAGGATCACCAGTTGGTCCTGCGTCTTCAGCGGCAAATCGGGGCTGCGGCGCTCCCAGACCTCCTTCACGAATAGCTGCTGCGCCTGGCGCATCCGCTGGATCGCAAGCTCACGCGTATCGCCGCGTTTGAAGTAGTAGCTGTTCGGCAACAAAGTTCCTTCGCGCGGTAACTCCTTTACGGTCCCCGCAAGGACACCGTTGTCGAGCAGGCGCGCGACAATCTGCGCCGACGTCAACCCCTCGGGGATGGTCACGAGATGCTGAACAACCTTGCCCTGGATCAAGATCTCGACGACGTCGTGAACGCTGGCGCGCTTTGGAAACAGATACTCGCCGGATTTAAGCTCGGAACGCGCCTTGAGCGCGAACACGCCGCCAATGAATATGACCCTGTGCTCGTCGATAACGCCCTCGCGCTGCAGCAGGTCGGCGATTTCGATCAGTCCGGCCCGCGCGGGAATGTTCACGACCTTGTCGGCCTGGAGCGGTCCGGGCGCGTCAAATCGCAGCTTGCCGAACACGATGGCCGCTCCGGCGGCAATGGCGAACAGGATCAACAACGTAAAGATGGCATTGCCGATAATGACAAGCGGATTGCGGACCCGTTTGGAGCGGCGCGTCGGCACCGTCACATGTTCCGGCTCCAGCGCGGCGCGCGGGCTGCGCGGGGTAATGCGTTTGTCCATGACCGACGCGCCGTATCCATTGCCAGGGCGCCCAGAGATGGGCGGGTATGGGTCGCCGGCTCCCACCGCCCTCCGCGTGGGAGCAGCGGTCCCGGCCGGGCTGACCGATTCCGTCGCCGGGCCGACATTACCCGACATCGGTTCAGCGGGTATAGGCGGCTCGGCCGGGATTGGTTGCCGGCTTGCGCTGAACGATCGCGGCTGCGCCGGCAGGCCCGGCGCGACACGATGCTGCAAACGGCCGGGAGGCTCCGTCCCTGCTTGTCGAGAGTTTAATACCGATCCTGCTGCCGTCGTTCCCGATGGGGAGCCACCACGGCCACTTGCAAGAGCAGCAGGCGCCGGATTGCCTAAAGCTCGGGTCTGTGGACTTCCCGGTAGCCGCGTAGATGGCGGCGCGGGCAGCGCGCTGCGAAAACGATTGGGCGACGCCTCGACGCGCGCGGCGGGAACCTTGTCATTCGCGGACGGACGCCCCGGCGACGAGGTCTTGGGCGAGGATGATGGCGGCGTGTCGCCGCCGGAGACCGGCCGGCCGAACGAAGGCGATGCGCGCGGGCGCACTGGTCCATTCGCGTCGCCTCCCGGGGGCCTTCCTCTTGAATTCACCGACTGTTCCCCACGCCCACCGAACCCAAACAACGATTGACTATCCGGTACAATCCGCATGCGCGGAATGCTGATTAACCTCCGGACCGCTGACCAACGTCGTCTGCCGTTTGGCGAATCCGTGCCCCCGGCGCCAAGGTAGGACCGATTATGGCAAAGGTGGGACCCGGCCTTTGTCCCATCCTACCCGTTCAATCGCCTGAACAACAGCGAGGCATTTGTGCCACCAAACCCGAACGAGTTCGAAAGCACAGTGTTAACCTCGCGTTTCTTCGACTGAAGCGGCACCAGATCGATCGCGGTTTCGACCGACGGATTGTCGAGATTGATGGTGGGCGGCACGACGCCATCGCGGATCGCAAGAATCGAAAAGATGGCTTCGACCGCCCCCGCGGCCCCCAGCAGATGCCCTGTCGAGGATTTGGTGGATGACATGCTGATCCGGCCGGCGGCGTTGCCAACCACACGTTGCACGGCGTTGAGCTCGATCTCGTCGCCAAGCGGTGTCGATGTTCCGTGCGCGTTGATGTAGTCGATTTCCGCCGGCGTGACGCCAGCGCGGGCAATCGCTGCATTCATGCAACGATACGCACCGTCACCATCCTCCGCGGGAGCGGTGATATGATACGCGTCGCCCGACAAGCCGTAGCCGATCAGCTCGGCATGGATCGTAGCGCCACGGCTTTTTGCATGCTCCAAGGTTTCGAGCACGACCATGCCCGCCCCCTCGCCCATCACAAAACCGTCGCGGTCGCGATCGTAGGGCCGTGACGCCTTCTCCGGCGTATCGTTGAAGGATGTCGAGAGCGCCCGGCAGGCGATGAAGCCCGCCATGCCGATACGGGTGATCGGCGACTCCGCACCACCCGCCAGCATGACATCGGCGTCACCAAGCGCGATGAGCCGTGCCGCATCTCCGATGGCGTGTGCGCCCGACGAGCAGGCCGTAACGACGGCGTGGTTCGGGCCCTTGAGGCTGTGCGCGATCGAAACGTAGCCCGATGCAAGATTGATCAAGCGGCCGGGAATGAAGAACGGCGACACGCGCCGCGGGCCCTTCTCCTTCAAAACGATGGCCGTCTCGGCAATGCCGTTAAGGCCGCCGATCCCCGAACCGATCATCACACCGGTCTTGATCTGGTCGTCGTAGGTCTTCGGGCGCCAACCGGCGCTATCGAGCGCCTGCGTCGCGGCGCTCATCGCGAAAATGATGAAGTCGTCGACCTTGCGCTGCTCCTTCGGCTCCATCCACTGGTTCGGATTGAACGTACCGTCGGAGCCGTCGCCGCGCGGCACCTGACAGGCGATCTTCGCCGCCAGGTCGGAGACATCGAAGGATTCGACGCGGCGCGCGCCGCTCTGCCCCCGGACGAGACGCTGCCACGTCTGCTCCGCCCCGCAGGCGAGGGGCGTCACCATGCCAAATCCCGTGACGACGACGCGCCTCATCTTCGGTTCCTCGGACGATAGTCAAGACTATAGCCTCCCGACGCTGCAAAGCGCCAAGGCAATAATCCGCAACGAGCAAGTCGGGGTGATCTATCCCGCAACGCGGGGATCAGCTTTTCGCGTTCTTTTCGAGGAATTTGACGGCGTCGCCCACGGTCAAAATCGTCTCGGCCGCGTCATCGGGGATTTCGCAGCCGAATTCCTCTTCGAATGCCATGACAAGTTCGACGGTGTCGAGGCTGTCGGCGCCGAGGTCGTCGATGAAGCTCGCGTTCTCGGTCACCTTTTCGGCTTCCACGCCCAGGTGCTCGACAACGATTTTCTTCACCCGCTCGCCAATGTCACTCATCGGTGTAACCTCTTGTCCCTTGAGATTGGGCCCGATCGGTCAGCACCCCCGAGCCAATGCGAACAAATCCTGCCGGCGCGACGGTGGCGAACCGCATTCCGGTCGCGAGCGGACCGCGCAATGCCTGAATCTGCCCCGCCAGCATGTCCCAGCCAAGCGTGGGTCCGGTTACCATACTTCATTTGGCTTGACCAGCATAGGCGCGTACTTGTCCAAGGCCCTCAAATCATAGCCATTCCGCCGTTCACATGGAGCGTCTGGCCGGTCACGTAGGCGGCCTCGTCGGACGCCAGATAGACCGCCGCCGCCGCCACGTCGCTCCCCTCTCCCAGCCGGCCCGCCGGGACGCGGGACAGAATCGCCTCGCGCTGCTTGTCGTTGAGCTTGTCGGTCATCGCCGAGGTGATGAAGCCCGGCGCGATGCAGTTCGCGGTGATGCCGCGTTTGGCATATTCCTGCGCGATCGATTTGACCATTCCAATCATGCCGGCCTTGGAGGCGGTGTAGTTGCCCTGTCCCGGATTGCCGGTGACGCCGACCACGGAGGTGATCCCGATGATGCGGCCACTGCGCCGCCGCATCATTCCGCGCAAAGCGGCCCTGGCCAGCCGGAACGTCGCGGTCAGATTGACCGCGAGGACTTCGTCCCACGCCTCGTCGGTCAATTGCACGAACAGATTGTCGCGCGTGATGCCGGCATTTGCCACCAGGATATCCAGCTTGCCCATCGCCGCTTCCGCCTTCGGCACAAGAGCCTCGACGGCGTCCTTGTCGACGAAATTGCAGGGCAGCGCATGGACCCGATCCTTGAGCTCGCCGGCAATCTGATCGAGCGCTTCGCGCCGCGTGCCGGACAGCGCCACCACCGCGCCCTGCCCGTGCAAGGCGCAGGCGATCGCTCCACCGATGTCGCCTGTTGCGCCGGTTACGAGGGCGGTCTTGCCGGTCAGGTCGAACATCGCTGTCTCCTACACCGCGATCTCTTGCACCGCGATCAGACTCGCGCGGCCTTGAATGCCGCAACGTCGTCCGGCGTTCCGACGGCCATTGCGGTGACACCTTCGGCGATCCGCTTCGCCAAGGCGGACAGGACCTTACCCGAGCCTACTTCATGGAACGCGGTAACACCGGCGCTGGTCATGAAGGCGACGGATTCACGCCAGCGCACCGTTCCTGTGACCTGAGCGACGAGCCCTTGAACGATTTGCACGGGATCGGTGACCGGCCCGGCCACGACGTTCGCGACCAGCGGGACGCAGGGCCGCGTGATTGCGACTTTCGCAAGCGCGTCCGCCATCACATCGGCTGCCGGCTGCATCAGCGCCGAGTGAAAGGGACCGGAGACCGGCAGCATCATTGCGCGCCGCACGCCTTTGGCCTTGGCGACGTCGACAGCGCGCTCGACCGCGGCCTTGTGGCCGGACACCACGACCTGCCCGCCACCATTGTCGTTGGCCGCCTGGACGATCTCACCCTGCGCCGCGTCCGCCGCGATCGCTGCCGCCTGCTCGAAATCGACGCCCATCAACGCAGCCATTGCGCCGACGCCGACCGGCACCGCCTGCTGCATAGCGCGTCCGCGGATGCGCACCAGCCGCACCGCATCTTGGAGTGACAGCGCACCCGCCGCGGCGAGCGCGGAATATTCGCCGACCGAATGACCGGCGACGAAGCTCGCATCGCGCGCGAGATTGACCCCGGCTTCCGTCTCCAGCACGCGCATTGCAGCGAGCGAAACCGCCACCAAGGCCGGCTGGGTGTTCTCCGTGAGCGTGAGCTTGTCCGCCGGACCGTCCCACATGACGCTGCTGAGCTTGTCGCCCAGCGCTTCGTCGACCTGTTCGAAGATCAGCCGCGCGGACGCAAAGGTCTCGGCCAGCGCCTTGCCCATGCCGACCGCCTGGCTGCCCTGGCCCGGGAACACGAATGCAGCAGACATGATGCGCCCCGTTCGTCGTTCCGCCGTAAGACACTGCGGTATCCGCACTGTCAAGCTGCGCCCGGGACGGCCGGTAATGAAATGCCAACCCTGTCTGGTAACCAATGGAAAACGCTCGTTCCTAACTCCCCGACAACCTAATCACGCTAGGTTCGCCCCGGACGGGCAACCCGCGGACCGGAGATGGGCGAAACTCATATGGTCACCGACAGCGACCTCGCGCGCGCTCGCACGGATCCTGAATTCCGGCACAAGCTCGTCGCCGATAGCCTCGAATTGCTGCTCAGCGAACTCAACCGCCTGCGCAATCGCAGCGGCTCCGATCCCAAGCGCGCGCGCCAAATCCGCGAAGGCGTCGACCTTGCCGTGAAGCTCGCCGATCTCTTGCAGCGGATCGACCGCTCCAGAGGGCAGCAGGCGGCCTAGGACGGCGCCTCCCGACGCCCCTACCGGCCGATTTCGCCTTGCCTTTCCGCCCAGACACCCTATAACCGCGGCCTCCGCTCGATCCCGGCCGGGAGCTGAACGGACGACCCCTGCGGCGGCGTGCCGTCCGCGCGGGAGGGCCCGATGGCCCGGCGTCCGGTGTTCCCGCCTTCGCAGCATTCGAGCCTTTCCCGCAAGGGCTCGGAGGGCTTGGCGCCGGTGTCGCGCAAACATGAGGGAAAGGCATCCGCATGCCGCTATACGAACATGTCTTCCTGTCGCGCCAGGACGCGAGCAGCCAGCAGGTCGAGGAATTGACCGCTCAGTTCAAGGGTGTGATCGAGCAGTTGGGCGGCACCGTCGTCAAGGTCGAGCAGTGGGGCGTGAAATCGCTGTCCTATCGGCTGCGCAAGAACCGCAAGGCGCATTTCACGATGTTCGATATCGATGCGCCACCGGCCGCGATCAACGAGATCGAGCGGCAGGAACGGCTGAGCGAAGACGTGCTGCGCTATCTCACAGTGCGCGTCGATGAGCACGAGAGCGGGCCGTCGGCGATGATGCGCAAGGTCGACCGGGATCGGGAGCGGGATGATCGCGGCGGCGGATTTCGCGATCGTGGTGACCGTGGCGATCGCGGCGGCCGCCGCGACCGGGACGCGCGTCCGCCGCGGGATGAGGCGCCCGAGGCACCCGCGAGCACCGAGGCCTGAGCACCATGAGCCTAGCACCCCAACAAACCCGCCGCCCGTTCTTCCGCCGGCGCAAGACCTGTCCGTTTTCCGGTTCGAATGCGCCGAAGATCGACTACAAGGATGTGAGGCTGTTGCAGCGTTACGTATCCGAGCGCGGTAAGATCGTGCCGAGCCGGATCACCGCCGTGTCCGCCAAGAAGCAGCGCGAGCTTGCGCGGGCAATCAAGCGGGCACGTTTCCTGGGCCTCTTGCCCTATGTGATCCGCTAAACGCGGAGTGATCGGTAACCTCCCCTCACCGGGAGGCACAATGCGAGGTCACCGGGGATATCCCCGCGGCCGATGGTTGGGGCGGACCCGTTCCGCCTCTAACCGCTGAAACGGCGGGACAGCTTGCGATGATGCAGATCCTTCTCATTGGACTGGGCGCCGGCGCCGCAGCAGCGCTGCTATTCGCGTCCGTCGCGTCGGGATCGATCTTCGCGATGTTGCTGTTCTATCTCTCGCCATTGCCAATCATGATCGCGGCGCTGGGCTGGAGTCATTGGGCCGCCCTTGCAGCCGGGCTTTTCGCAGCCGCCGGCCTCGGAATCGTTCTGAATACATTTCTCTTCGTGGGCTTCCTGGCGGGCGTCGCCTTGCCGGCGTGGTGGCTGGGCTACCTTTCGCTGCTGGCGCGGCCGGTGTCGACGAACGGCGCAGGCACCGTCGAATGGTATCCGGTCGGCCGGCTGGTGCTTTGGGCCGCCATCATCGGAACCCTGATCGTGATCGCCGCAGTGCCCACCTTCGGCACCGACAAGGAGTCCTTCCAGGCCGGGCTGCGAAGCGCGTTCGAGCGTGCGATCCGCATGCAGTCGCAGTCGCCGTCGAGCATTCCCATGCGCGGCGACATCCAGCGCATGCTCGACATCTTGGTGGCGGCCATTCCGCCGGCCGCCGCAGTGCTGGCAACGATGCTGGGCACCTTCAATCTCTGGCTGGCCGCCAAGGTCGTCAACGTGTCCGGCCGCCTCCGACGGCCATGGCCGGACCTATCGACAATGGCGTTGCCGCCGCTGGCCTCGGGGCTGCTGGTCGCCGCCATTGCCGGCTCGTTCCTGCCCGACCTTCTCGGCACGATCGCGGGCGTACTGGCGGCGAGCCTGTTCATGGCCTACGCGATGATGGGATTTGCGGTTCTGCATGCCATCACCCGCGGCATCAACAGTCGCGGCTTCGCGCTCACCGCCGCGTATGTGGCGGTCATCGTCTTCGGCTGGCCGATCCTGGCGATGTCGATGCTGGGACTTGCCGAGATGGCCTTCAACATCCGCCACCACTTCGCGCAGAAGCGCGGACCGCCGACGCTGCGGACCTGATCTACCGCATCAATTTTTGGACTGATGGAGAGAGACGATGGAAGTAATCCTGCTCGAACGCGTCGCCAAGCTCGGCCAAATGGGAGACGTCGTGCGCGTCAAGGACGGATTTGCGCGCAATTTCCTGTTGCCGAACGGCAAGGCGCTGCGCGCAACCAAGGAGAACAGGTCGCGTTTCGAGACGATGAAGGCGGACCTCGAGGTGCGCAATCTCGAACGCCGCGGCGATGCCGAAAAGGTCGCGCAGAAGCTCAACGGCCAGAGCTTCACGGTGCTGCGCCAGGCGGCCGAGGGCGGCCAGCTCTACGGTTCGGTGACGCCGCGCGATCTCGCCACCCTGGTGATCGAGAACGGCTTCAAGATCGAACGGCAGCAGATCGATCTCAATACGCCGATCAAGTCGATCGGTCTGCACAAGGTCCCGATCCTGCTGCACCCCGAAGTCGAGGTCACGATCAATATCGCGGTCGCCCGCAATGCCGACGAGGCGGCGCGGCTGGCGCGCGGCGAGAACATCACCGTGGTGCGCGACGACGCCGAGCTGGAGGCGGAGCAGGCCGTCGCGGCGGCCGAAGCGTTCTTCGAGCCGGAGGCGGCCGAAGCGAAACACACAGACGATTCCGGCGATAAGCCCGAGGCCGGGCCCGAGAAATAGACCCCGCCTATTCCTCGAAGGGTTCGAGGACGATGGTGCGCGCCGGCGGAGCTTGTTCGGCGGCGTGCGCTTCGGACGATTTGGCGTGCGCAGCAGCCGCGGTCTTCGCCTTGGCGGCTTCCACCGCCCGGCGGCCCTTGGGCATTGCTCCGGTTTTGGCATGAGTGGCCGGCGCAGCCTTGGTATGCGCGGGCGGCGCGGTCTTGGCGGCGGCGGCCGGGGCGCCCTTACGTCCCTGAGCCTTGGCGCGCTCCTGCCGCTGCTCGACCGCGCGCGGATCGCTGCCGACCCGCCCCAGATAAGTAGCCATGGCCGAAGCCGCCGCCGGGCCCGGCGTGTAGTGCTGGCGCAGGAAGCCGGCGCTCGCCCGCTTCAGCTCCTGCGGACGGCGATGGCAGGCGGAACAGGTATCGGCAAAAATCTGCGCGGGCGATTTGCCGGCATCGATGTTGTCCTGCGCGACGGCGGTGGCAGCCAAAAACACGGCCAGGAGACCCGCCACCCATTGCGCCATGCGTCGCGCACTCAACACGATGACCTCCTCGCCATTGAGGGCCGTCCGGCCGGTCGCCGCAGCCGCCACGCCCTGACATCGGCCGTCTAGTGCCGCCGATTTGAAGTTCCTACACCACTTGCAGCAATCTCGATTAGGAACTTCAAATCGAAAAGCGGCACTAGAATCATAAAGTTGCTAGTGCCCCTTTGCTTCCGAAGTTCGTGTCAGAGGGTGCTGCAACGTATCACGAACTTCGGAAACGGGGCACTGGCCGCTCATCCGGAATCGACCCCAAACCTAGCTTGCCGCGCATTCGCCACCGAGGCAACTCCGCGGCCCCCACACATTGCCGATGCGCCAAGCATCGATTAAATTAGCTTGTACAGGCGGATTTCGGCCCCTGGGGAGGGGTCGCCTGATTGTGCCGCTGCCGGTGGACGCCAATTATGTCGCCGGCATGGCGACATGGGTTACGTTGGCGCTAGGAGGCGGCCGTGGAGCACGTTCTCCGGCTGGCTTTGAGACATTTCATTCGCGCAGGAAATCTGCGGCTCACAACCGCGGCCGGGGCGACGCACATCTTTGGCGATGGTTCCGGCCCTCCGGCGGCGATCCGCTTTCTCACCCGCGCGGCTGAACGCGGCGTCCTGATCGATCCCGAGCTCAGGTTCGGCGAAGCCTATGTAGAGGGGACTATGGTGGTCGAAGAGGGCACGATCGCCGATGTGCTTGCGATCGTGCTGGGCCAGCGGCGGGACGGCAAGCCGCCCGTCTGGGCGCAGGCACAATGGCTCCTGCGCTATCTCTATCGACGGCTGCGGCAATTCAATTGGCGTCAGCGGGCGCGGCGCAACGTCGCGTATCACTACGATCTCGACGGGCAGCTCTATGCGCTTTTCCTTGACGCCGACCGCCAATACAGCTGCGCATATTTTGAGACGCCCGGTCAACCGCTCGACGACGCCCAACTCGCAAAGAAGCGCCACCTTGCTGCAAAGCTGCTGATCGAACCGCGGCATCGGCTGCTCGATATCGGCTGCGGCTGGGGCGGGCTCGCAATCTATCTGGCCGAGACGTGCGGGGCGCAGGTGACCGGGATCACGCTGTCGCAAGAACAGCATGCGGTCGCGCGCGTGCGCGCGGCCGAGAAGGGGCTCGGCGACCGCGTTGAGTTCCAGTTGCAGGACTATCGCGAAGTGCCGGACCGGTTCGACCGTATCGTATCGGTCGGCATGTTCGAACATGTCGGCGTCGGGTTCTACGATACCTTCTTCCGCCGATGCGCCTCTCTGCTCGGCGACGATGGAGTCATGCTGCTGCACTCGATCGGCCGCTCTGAAGGACCCAACGTCACCAATCCATGGATCGAAAAATACATCTTCCCCGGTGGATATATCCCGGCTCTGTCGGAGGTTCTTCCGGCCGTAGAGGCGTCCGGCCTGCTGGTGACCGACATCGAGATCCTGCGGCTGCACTATGCGGAGACCCTCAAGGCATGGCGGCAACGGTTTCTTGCCCACCGCGAGGCGGTCATGCGGGTCTACGACGCGCGTTTCGTGCGAATGTGGGAATTCTACTTGGCCGCCGCCGAGATGGCGTTCCGCGAACAGGCGCTGATGGTATTTCAGATTCAGCTCACCAAGCGGCAGGGGGTCGTGCCGATGACGCGCGACTACATCACGCGCGAAACCGCGCGTCTGCGTGCGCTGGAAAGCGGTCAACGGCCGCCGCTGCGCCTTGCGGGCGAGTGATTCGAGCGCCTGTCCGTAAGACCGCGTGATGCGTCAAGCGTTTCGTTGCAGGCAGACGCTCGCGCGCGGTGATCCAGCCGTCGATAGTGTGTAGCGGGGACATTTGCAGCCGCCGCTTCCCTTCAGTCCTCGTCCCTGCGCTAAATCGCCGTGTACCGTCGTCGGCGTGCGTTGCCCGCAGGGTGTGCCGTGCCTCGAATTTGTCAAGAAAACCAAACACTGGAAGTCCATGGCCCTCGAATCGACCGCACGCAAACGGGCGGACGAGCCCGCACCGTCCTATCGCACGGCTCCGCACAATATCGAAGCGGAGCAATCCCTGCTGGGCGCTATTCTCGTCAATAACGAGGCGCTCTACCGCGTCTCGGATTTTCTAGAGCCGCCCCATTTCTTCGAGCCGATCCACCAGCAGATCTACGACATCGCGCGCAGCCTCATCCGAACCGGCAAGCTCGCTTCGCCGGTGACGCTGAAGACGTTCCTGCCCGCCGACATCGACATTGCGGGGCTCAATGGCGCGCAATACCTCGCCCGCCTCGCCGCTGAAGCGACCACGATCATCAATGCCGCCGACTACGGACGCACAGTCTACGATCTCGCCATCCGGCGCCAGTTGATCCAGGTCGGCGAGGACATGGTCAATGTTGCGTTCGACGCCCCGGTCGATTTCGCGCCGCGCGAACAGATCGAGGAGGCCGAGCGGCGGCTTTACGAGTTGGCCGAAACGGGTCGCTACGGTGGCGGATTTCAGAGATTCGAGACGGCGCTCACCACTGCGCTCGAGATGGCGTCAAACGCCCATCAACGCGATGGACGGCTCTCCGGCCTGGCGACCGGGCTCACCGACATCGACGGCAAGATGGGCGGCCTGCAAAAATCCGATCTGATCATCATCGCGGGCCGTCCGGGCATGGGCAAGACCGCGCTCGCCACCAATATCGCCTACAACGTCGCCAAGAGCTGGGTCGGCGAGGTCCGCGCCGACGGGCATATCGATGCGGTCAACGGCGGCCGGGTCGGCTTCTTCTCGCTCGAAATGTCGGCCGAGCAGCTTGCGACCCGCATCCTGTCCGAGCAGACCAGCATTTCATCGAGCACCATCCGGCGCGGGCAGATCACGGCGGCGCAGTTCGATACCATCAAGGACAAGTCGGTCGAAATCCAGCATCTGCCGCTCTACATCGACGAGACCGGCGGCCTCACGGTGGCCCAGCTCGCAGCGCGCGCCCGCCGGCTCAAGCGCCAGCGTGGCCTCGATCTGCTGGTCATCGATTACATTCAGCTTTTGCAAGGATCGAGCCGCCGCGCCCAGGAAGGGCGCGTCCAGGAAGTCACCGAGATCACCACGAACCTCAAGGCGCTCGCCAAAGAGCTCAACGTGCCAATCGTTGCGCTGTCGCAACTGTCGCGCCAGGTCGAGAACCGCGACGACAAGCGGCCGCAGCTGTCGGACCTTCGTGAATCCGGCTCGATCGAGCAAGATGCCGACGTCGTGATGTTCGTGTTCCGCGAAGAGTACTACCTCGCCAACAAGCAGCCGCGCCCCGGCACCGACGAGCATTTCAAGTGGCAGACTGAAATGGACGCCGTCGAAGGCAAGGCCGAGATCATCATCGGCAAGCAGCGGCATGGCCCGACCGGAACCGTCGAACTGCAGTTCCAGGCCGAAGTCACCCGCTTCGACAACCTCGCGCGCGCAGACCGATCATTCGAGCCGGGCTGACGCGACCTGCCTCAAAGCTCACGGCCGAGCGCGCGGTCAAGCGAATAAGGCCCGCCGCCGCGCAACGCGACGGCGAAGAAGATCAGGCCCCACATCACGAAGATGCCCCATCCTCGCGCAGGGAGGAACCCGGTCTGGAATTGCGCAACGAAGGTGATGACGAAGAACTGGATCGCCAGCGCGGCTCCGAAGAAGCGCGTGAACAGCCCTAGGATGATCATCAGCGCCCCGAATGACTCCAGGAAGTATATGAAATAGGCGAGCGGCATTGCCGGCTCCAGGCCGCGCCTCGCCATGCTCCCGGTGGCAAAAACGTTGATGTCCCGGTTAAGCACCTTGTCGATGCCGATGGCAAGCAACGTTCCTCCCGCCGCAATGCGCACCAGCGGCCAGGACAGGTCGCGGACCCAGGCATAGAACGGCTCAAGCTTGGGGATGAACAGCCTCGGCTCGCCCGGCGGGGTGACCGGATAAGGCTGCGTGCTCGTGCTGCGGTTGACGACGACGAGGCCGATCAGCAGGACCACGAGCGAGCCCCACAGCGCCAGCGGGTTATACGGAGGTACTCGCGGCGGCGTTTTCGGCATCCCCGCCGCCTGCGCTTGCGTGCACACGTCGGCGGTCCACAACAGGCAGCGCATCGGATGCGCGAACGAGGGCTTCGGCCCAAGCGACTGGATCACTCCATTGTAGTGATACGCCCACCAGCCCGTGCTCAACACCACGGCAAGAACCCCGAGAATAACGAGCGTCCGCCCCAGGTTTCGCGCACCCATGTCCGCCTCCCCCATTTGTCGCTGAGAACGCCCCATCAGCGTCCGGTGGCGGTGCCATTGAGTCAAGGCCGGAGAGCAGGTTTTCGATATAGCGCGGGGTTCCTTTGCGGCTGACCGAGATCGTGGCCATGTTGCCGGGTGGACGGAGGGCTGGAGGCCATTCATAACAATCCTATGACCTTGCACGAAACCAAGCTACAGGCCGCACCCGCCGTGCCGACCGTCCCCGCCGAACACGAGGCCGGCGGGACGCTGACTATCGATCTCGCGGCGATCGAGGCCAATTGGCGCAGGCTTTACGGCATGACCATACCGGTCGAGTGCGCGGCCGTCGTGAAGGCCAATGCCTACGGTTGCGGGCTGGAACAGGTCGCCGCCAGGCTGCTGAAGGTGCGTTGCACCACATTCTTCGTGGCGGACATCGCAGAGGGTCGGCGACTGCGCACGGTCGCCCCCGAAGCGGTGATCTATGTGCTCAACGGTGTGCTGCCGAACACGCCGCCCGCGCTTGCGGAAGCGCGTTTGCGGCCGGTCATCAACAGCACCACCGAGCTCGCCGAGTGGGACACGTTTGTCGCTTCCAACAATTGGCAGGGAGGCGCCGCCCTCCACATCGATACCGGCATGAACCGGCTTGGACTGACGCTCGAGGAATCGGTTGCGGTCGCGCTGCGTGTGCAATCCGCCAACCACGGCTTTTCGCTGCTCATGAGCCACCTCGCCTGCGCCGATACGCCGGATCACCCGATGAACGACAAGCAGATCCGGCTTTTCCGGGAAATCCAGATTCTGTTCCGGGGCGTGTCGTCGTCGCTCGCCAATTCGGCGGGAATCTTCCTCGGCAGCACCGCGCACTGCGACCTGGTTCGTCCGGGGATTGCCCTGTTCGGCGCCAACCCGATGCCCGGACGGCCCAACCCGATGCGTCCCGTGATCGAGCTCAAGGGCCGGATCATCCAGGTGCGCGGCATCAAGAAGGGTGACACCGTCGGCTACGGCGCAAGCTGGACCGCCGCGCGGCCGAGCCGATTGGCGATCGTCGCCGCCGGCTACGGCGATGGCTACTTGCGCTCCGCCGGAGCCGCCAAGGGCAAGGCGCCCGCCCCGGTCAGCATTGCAGGCAAGCGTTGTCCGATCGTCGGCCGCATCTCCATGGACCTGTTGGCGGTCGACGTCACCGACATTCCGGAGGGACAGGTCCGCCGCGGCGACATGGCGACGTTGATCGGTACCGATCTGAACATCGACGAACTCGCAGCCGCCTGCGGCACGATCGGCTACGAATTGCTGACCAATCTTGGAAGCCGCTATCACCGCGTTTATCGCGGCTGAAGCCCACGACGCATCGTGTTTTCGGGCCGTGATAGAGTAAGCC
>JBOHIG010000203.1:0-3811 GCA_050725815.1 Xanthobacteraceae bacterium | reverse complement strand
ATTGAGGACAGGCCCTAGACTGGTGGAGTGGATTTGACATTCGCGACCGACCTTACCGCGAGCACACGATGCGAATGTCAAATACAAAACTCCACTAGCAACCTATATTTGCTAGTGGTCCTTTGATTCTAACATTCGCGAAGTCGCCTGCCCAAACGGGATGCGAATGTTAGAATCGGACCACTAGGCCCGATGATGCCACGCCTGCAATCGCTCAAGGATTGGCCTTCGCGCGCGAAGGTTTGCGCTCCGCCGGCGGCCGCCGCACCGGTGCGGGGACGGAGAGCATGAGTTCCTGGCCCTCGAATGTTGCCGGCTGGCAATGCCGGCGAGTCGAGCCCAGCATCGCACACAATTGCTCCGCTGCTTCGGCGTCGGGCAGGGGACCGGCCACCAAGCGCAACTCGGCATTGCGGGTGCGCGGGTTTTCGCGCACGGCGACGATCGGATGGAGACCCTCGACGAGGTCCGGATGAGCTTTGCCGATCGAGCGCCACAACGCCCGCAAGCGGTCGAAGCTCACCGCACCGCCGATGTCGATCCCAAGCGCCGGTTGCGGCGTGGCCTCCGGCTTGGGCGTCTCGGCTTCGGCGTTCGGTGGCCGGTCGACGGTGCCGGTCGTCTCTGACGCGCCGCTCGTTTCAGGACCGGCTGGCGGCGCGGCGTTGGCGTCGGGTGGAGGGGCGGGCGGTGCCCGGGGCTGCGCCTGCCGCTGGATGGAGCCGGTGACGTCATCGAGATTGCGTTCCAGCGACGCGATGCGCTCCAGCAGTCGTTCACGATCGGAACTCAGCGTCCGAATCGCCTCCGACAGCCGCCGGGTTTCGTTCTCAGTTTCGGCAAGGCGTGCGACTTGGGCCGGGTCGGGTACCGGCACAGCCACCGGCGGCGGATCGGCGCGTTCGCTGGACTTGGCAACGGAGTTCGCCAACCGCTTGGTTCCGATATCGGTCGTGGCCGTCAGTACGGCAATCAGCAAAGCAATTGCGGCCGCCGTGCCCCACGTTGCCAAGCGCATCAATGCCTTCATGTCCGATGCCCGCCGTCAGCTCAAGGGTTGCGAGGTGCACGCACCCCGCGAATCAGCCCGTTGAAAACACTAGCAGAATCCGATCAAAATTGCCGCTCTGGGTCGACCCTCTCCGCGCAATCCGCCTTTTCCCCCGGCACTGGCTCGGATATGACGACGCCGGCCATGCATCAGAGACATCCGATGGCTCAGCGGACCTGCCTCGCGATCGTGCTCGCCGCCGGCGAGGGGACGCGCATGCGTTCTGCCCGACCCAAGGTTCTGCACGAGATCGGCGGGCGTTCGCTACTGTCCCACGTGCTGGATACGGTGAGGCGTGCCGGCAGCACCGCGACCGCCCTGATCGTCGGCCCGGACGGCGCGGCAGCGTCGGCGGAAGCAAAGCAGATCCTCCCGGACGTGGAGGTTTTCGTGCAGGGCGAACGTCGCGGGACTGCGCATGCCGTCCTGGCTGCAACGGACGCGCTGGTGCGGAGCCCCGAGGATGTCCTTGTCATCTTCGCCGACACGCCGCTGGTGCGACCCCGTACGCTCGAACGGCTTCGCTCCGCGATTGCCGACGGCGCCGCGGTCGCCGTGCTCGGCTTTCGACCGCAGGATCCGGCCGGCTATGGGCGGCTAATCGTAGAAGGCGGCCAACTGGTCGCCATTCGCGAAGACCGCGATGCAAGCCCCGCCGAGCGCGCCATCGGACTGTGCAATGGCGGGTTGATGGCGCTTGCAGGCAAGACGGCGCTGCCGATCCTCCAACAGATCGGTTGCGACAATCATAAACGCGAATTCTATCTCACCGATGCGGTGGCGATCGCCCGGGCAATGAATCTGCCAGCGGTGGTCATCGAGACCGAGGAGGACGACGTGCTCGGGATCAACACCAAGGCGCAACTCGCGCAAGCCGAAGCCGCATTGCAACAACGCCTGCGCGCCGCTGCCATGGAGGCCGGCGTGACGCTAGTCGCGCCCGAGACGGTTTTTCTCGCGGCGGACACGAAATTCGGCCGTGACGTCACGGTCGAGCCATTCGTGGTTTTTGGACCCGGCGTCACGGTCGAGGACAATGCGGTCATCCGCTCGTTCTCACATCTCGATCATGCGCATGTCGGCAAGGGCGCGCTGGTCGGCCCCTATGCGCGGCTGCGGCCGGGCGCCAAGCTGGGTGCGGACGTGCACATCGGCAATTTCGTCGAGATCA
This sequence comes from Xanthobacteraceae bacterium, assembly GCA_050725815.1. GTDB lineage: Bacteria > Pseudomonadota > Alphaproteobacteria > Rhizobiales > Xanthobacteraceae > VAZQ01. The sequence continues at coordinate 1,589 of JBOHIG010000203.1, read as the reverse complement.
AGGAAGCCACCATCGAAGACGGGGCCAAGGCCAATCATCTTGCCTATATCGGCGACGCGCGGCTCGGGGCAGGCGCGAATTTCGGAGCTGGCGCGATCGTGTGCAACTACGACGGTGCTGACAAGCACCGCACCGACATCGGCAAAGGCGCCTTCATCGGATCGAACGCGGCGCTGGTCGCGCCGGTATCCATCGGTGATGGCGCTTACGTCGCAACCGGATCGGTGATCACCCAGGATGTACCGCCGGATGCCCTGGCGATTGCCCGGGAACGGCAGGTCGTTAAGGAAAAAGGGGCGAGCCGGGTGCGGGCGATCAAGGCTGCGGCCCGAAAAAAGCGAACGCCACCGAATGAGGCGCCGTGTTAGCCTTAATTCCTGCGAAATTGCCGCGGCTTGCTGGGTCGTGGCGGAATTCATGCCGAATACACGGATTTCGCTTTATTCTTGCACGGACTTGGAACGGGGCATCGCCTGAATGTGCGGCATAGTCGGCATCCTTGGCCACCAGCCTGTTGCGGTCCAACTCGTCGATGCGCTCAAACGCCTCGAATACCGTGGCTATGACTCGGCTGGCGTCGCGACGCTCGAATCCGGGCAACTGACGCGACGGCGCGCGGAAGGCAAACTGCGCAATCTCGAAATGAAATTGCAGAGCGAGCCATTGCAGGGCACCGCCGGCATTGGCCACACGCGCTGGGCGACACACGGCCGGCCGACCGAAAGCAATGCCCATCCGCACGCCACCGACCGGCTGGCTGTCGTTCACAACGGGATCATCGAGAATTTTAGCGCGCTGCGCGCCGAGCTCGAAGGCAATGGCGCGACGTTCGGCTCCGACACCGACACGGAGGTTGTCGCCCATCTCGTTACACACGAAATGAAGAAGGGCCGCGCGCCCGCGGAAGCGGTTGCGGCGGCGCTGCCGCGGCTGCGTGGCGCGTTTGCGCTCGCATTCCTGTTTCAGGGTGAAAACGACCTTCTGATCGGTGCGCGCAAGGGCTCGCCGCTCGCGGTCGGCTACGGCGACGGCGAGATGTATCTCGGCTCCGACGCCATCGCGCTGGCGCCCTTTACCGACACAATTTCCTATCTCGAAGACGGCGACTCCGTCGTCGTCACCCGTAACAGCGTCGAAGTCCGCGACGCCGCCGGCTCGCCGGTCGAGCGGCCGGTGCTGAAATCGTCGGCTTCCGCTTTCCTGGTGGACAAGGGCAACCATCGCCATTTCATGGCGAAGGAGATTTTCGAGCAGCCTGAGGTCGTCGGGCACACGCTGGCGCATTATCTCGACATGGCGGCAGAGTGCGTGAAGCTGCCGATGAATCTGCCGTTTGACTTTCGCAAGCTCGAACGGATATCGATCTCCGCCTGTGGCACCGCGTACTATGCGGGCTTGGTCGGCAAGTACTGGTTCGAGCGCTTTGCGCGGCTGCCGGTCGAGATCGACGTTGCGTCCGAATTCCGCTACCGCGAGGCCCCGCTGAGCGGGAATGGGCTCGCGATCTTCGTGTCGCAGTCGGGGGAGACCGCCGACACCTTGGCGACGCTGCGTTACGCCAAGGAGCACAAGCAGCATGTGCTCTCGAT
>JBOHIG010000202.1:0-29112 GCA_050725815.1 Xanthobacteraceae bacterium | reverse complement strand
GGCCAGGGTGGAGCCGATTTACGAGACAGTCGAGGGCTGGCAGGCTGGCACGGCCCGCGCCCGGTCGTGGGCGGACCTGCCGGCGCAGGCGATCAAATATGTTCGCCGGATCGAGGAGCTGGTGACCTGTCCGGTCGCCCTGCTGTCGACCAGTCCGGAACGCGAGGACACCATTCTTGTAACGAATCCCTTTGAGAATTAATGCGGAGATCGGGGGGCGAAGAGAGTATGCTGGGAACCGATGGCCGACTACTATCCGCTCATAGCCCGCGCGGTCGCCGGGCTTGAGAAGAACACCGGCGATGCTCGCCGGGCGCTCTACGAGCGTGCGCGCACCGCCCTGGTCGCGCAACTGCGCGGCGTCACGCCTGCGTTGAGCGAAAACGACGTTACCCGCGAACGGCTGGCGCTCGAGGAATCGATCCGCAAGGTCGAGGCCGAGGCTGCCCGCAAGAACTGGGTCGATCCGGCTCAGGGTCCGCGCGTGCGCGCGCCCGAATTCCCGCGCTGGGAACGTCCACCCGGCGCCGCCGAGGCGGACGACGGCGAGCCGCCGCCGCGTCGGTCCGGTCCCCCGCTTGCCGAGGCTCCGGCTGCACGGCCCACGGCCGCGCGCGGCGCGCGAATGCCGCCACCCTCGCCGGGGGCATTGGGCAGCCCGGGTTCCGAGGCCGCCAACATGCGCGGCGAGCAGCGTTACGTCGATCCGGTATTCGACCAGCCGCTGCCGTCGGACCCGGCCCTCGCGCCGCGCAACGCCTCACCACGCCCGCGTCCCGATGGAGCTCAACGCAAATCCCTGCTCGACGCCGGCCTCAACGATTTCCGCAATGTCGTCTCCGAAACCGACGAGCTCGGCGAGGCGCCGGCGCGAGCGGCGAAGTCGGCCCGCGACGTCTATGCGGCGGTTGCGCCTCAGCAAGCCGACTATCGGTCCGAAGGCCATTACATGAATTCGCACGGCGATGCGCACGCGCCGGAAGCGAACGACTATCCCGCTCCGCCGATGCTCGAGCCGGCCCGCGACTACGACGACGAGCAACCGTTGCCGGCGAGGCCGTACCCTGGTGCTGGGCTCGAGCGCAGATCGTCGCAGCGCTCGATCAAGGATTTCGTCAAGACCGCGGTGATCCTGCTCCTGCTCGCCTGCTTCGGGGGAATTGCCGCCTGGCAATGGCCCAACATCTCGCTGCTCTATCGCGCGCTGCTCTCGCCGACCGCGCCCGCGACCGATGTCGCGCGCGACACCGCAGAGCCCAAGCGCTCCACCAAGATTCCGGACCGGCTGCAGTCGGGCGCGCCGTCCACCCAGGCACAGCCGGCGCCGGCAAACGTTCCGGCAGCGGGGCAGGCCGCCGCGGTGGCGCAGAAGGTCGTGCTCTATGAGGAGGACCCGGAAAATCCGCAGGGTAAGCGGTTTGTCGGCTCGGCGATCTGGCGCACCGAACGGGTATCGACGGGAGCGGGAAATCCGCCCGAGATCGCGGTGCGCGCCGACGTGGAGATCCCCGACCGCAAGCTGGCGATGACCTGGTCGCTGCGACGCAACACCGACAAGTCGCTGCCGGCAACTCACACAGTGGAGATCGTGTTCAAGCTGCCGCCCGATTTCCCCTCCGGTGGAATTGCCAACGTGCCCGGCATCCTGATGAAGCAGGCCGAGCAGACGCGCGGCGTGCCGCTCGCGGGGCTGGCGGTGAAGGTCACCAACGAGTTCTTCCTGATCGGGTTGTCCGCGATCGAGGCCGACCGGGAACGCAACGTTCAGATGCTCAAGGAACGGGCGTGGTTCGACATTCCCGTGGTCTACAACAATAACCGCCGCGCCATCCTCGCAGTTGAGAAGGGCACGCCCGGCGAGCGCGTCTTCGCCGAAGCCTTCGCCGCCTGGAAGCAGTAACCGTCAAAACTCCGACCTCATCCTGAAGGACACTTGGAGGATTAACTGCTTCGATTTGGCGTGAAGACGCGCAACGTGTTGGGTTCCACGCCTGACCGACCGATTCACTTATTTTTTCCCTGTCTGTCCTAAGCTTCACGGCATGGGCGGGAACCGGTTCTTCTGGCAGTTGTTCGGCAGCATCTGGCTGGTGGTCGGCGTCGCTTTCCTCGCCGCGAGCTTCGGCGTGAACCTGTTCGCGAACCCGAATCAGCTCGATGGCGGATCGCCCTTGCTGTTCGCCGCGGCCGGCGTCGTCGTCGCCGCGGCCGGCGGCACGATCATCTATTTCGCGCAGGCCGCTGCCGCGCGCGATCGCCGCCTGATGCAGTCCGGCATCCAGATCACCGCCACGGTGATCGATATCGAACGCAGCTGGATCGCGATCAACCGGCAGACGCGCTGGCACGTGGTCTATCGTTACGAATACACCAAGGGCCGCCCGCTCGATGGCAAGAGCCATGCGCTTCCCGGGGAGGCGGTGCAGGGCTACAGGCCCGGCGACCAGGTGACCATCAAGGTCGATCCGCAGAAACCGGCGGAGAGCTTGTTTCTCGGCGAGATCGCAGGCCCTTCCAGGCCGTGATTGGCGCAATGCTCTCGTTATGCAATGCTCTCGTTATGCAATGCTCTCGTTATGATGTGTCACCCGGCCCGGGTGAAACAGCGCGAAATACACGGCAAGGCCCACCCACATGATCGCAACCACCCTTGCGAGCACCGGCCAAAGATATTTCTTCTTCCGCTCGATGCTGTGTCCTGCAGATCGCCAAATCCCCACGCTCTGGTAGATGCCGGCGACGCAGAAGACGCCCGATGCAATGAACACCCCCCAGGGACCACCAAGCCCCCGCTCGATACCATTGCTGGCCTGGGAGACGATAAAATTTCCTAGCACACCAACGAGCCAAAACGAGACCGGAAGGCTCAGTTCCCCTCGCCAATGCTGAAGGACGAGTGGCGTTCGGGAGGAGAGGGAGGTCACGTCGTGCGTCCCAACGCCGTGGAAAACGCGACAGCGGCAAAGCTGATCATGTCATGCGCGGCAAAGCGCATCTGTCTTCACCTGTTGCGGCTTCACCTCGGAACACCTCGCCTTCCTCGTCCGGCTGTGGCCCCTTCTCGTCATTTGGCCGGGCCCGCAACGGCGGGACGCAGCGTCAGCGAGTAGCGGGACGTGCTAAGCGGATTAGTTATCTTGGATTCGGCCCGGTAGGTGCCATCGCCAACAGGCTGGAGAGCGCGGACGAGGGCGGAGAGGCCGGGACCGTTCTCGAGTGGTCCCGTGCATGGCGTGGCAATCTGGGCCTCGACATCGACCAGTTGCAACGACAAGGCGGCACGACCCGGTGTGTCGGAGCCGACGACGCGCGCGCGCACCGGAGTAGGCGGTGTCGACCCTTTACACACGCCGACACTAGGGTTCCGGTGATAGTAGGTATCTATTTTCTGACTGCCGATGAGCGTTCCGGTCAGATTGCCTTGCCCGTCATAAGTCACGGTTACATCAGCATATCCGTCAAATTTGAATTCAAATGTAGTTTGGTTCGAAGGACGATTCATGTCCTTGTTGTGAGAAAACCACTCCATCCGGCCGTACCAATCGCCTTCGGTCGGAAACTCGCCGACATCGGTGTCCGTGAGCGCGGCAAAATCCTCGGTCAGCGCGGTGAGCCGCACGATCGGCGGCGGATTTGCGGGGACGGTGTAGGTGGCCCCTAGGCGTCTCTCCATCGGTGGGGCAAGACAGCCAGGGGCCGGAAGGTAGTTGCGCACATCGACAAACCGGCCGCCCGCGCTGTCGGCGACGAGTTGGATGGTCTTGATTCCAGTTTGCCAGGCATTGGCGTTGTCACGCGCCACCATGGTCACCGTGATCGTGTCGCCGGCCTTGACCTTGGTGCCCTTGCGCGGGACCGAGTTGGTATCGAGCTTCGGCCGCTCCTTGTCCTTTGCGGGTTGGGCGCTGATGATCACCATGCTGACCAGGCCGGAGCTGGTCTTCGAGGTGATCCGCACCGAAGGACCGAAGCCCTTTAAGACGGCCTCGATCGCGTCGCGTCGCGCCCAGGCGAGCGCCTGACTCATCAAAGTGCCATCAGGATGCGGTCCCCCCATCGCCGTGAAATCGACATCGATCGGACATTGCGAGCCGGGCGTCTGCGCCTGCTTCACGATATTGACCAATCGGTCGACCCCTTTGCCGACGCCGCCCTTGAAATCCGGGCTGTTCGGTCCGGCGAACAGATCATCGGCCGGGATGCTCGCCGTCTGCGCCTGCTGCGTCAGGGCGGCAGAGCTGAATGCTGCAATGCCGATCAGGGCAACCGCCACGATTGTGCAGGCGAGTGAACCGGTTCCGCGCTTGGTCATGGCAAGACTCCTGTAACCCCGGTGTTCACTGCGGCTTCACCTCGAGCACTTCGCCCTCGGTGGCGGGGAAAGGAATTTTATTGCCGTCGACCTCGACAATGTAGTCGCCCGGCGGCAGCGCCGCCCGCGAGGTGACTGCGTTGAAGCGAAAAACTTCCGTGCCATCCTGCCTCGTGATCCGCGCCGCCTTCCACTTCAGCCCGGGAGCGAGGATAACCGCGACGGCCCGAAGCGTGACGGTCTTGCCGCCGTCGATCTTGACGAAGCGCCACTCGGCCTTGCGGAAACGCAGATCATAGACGCCGGGCATCAGAGTCACTGACGTCGACACAGGGTTGATTCTTCCATGTGTCTCGCCGGTTTCGGAATCGACGACCCTCGCGTTGACATGCACGCTGGGATTACTGACTTCTACCTTCAGTATCCCCGGATCGATCGTGGTGGTCTCGCCGGGACGCACCTCGATCCCTTTCCAGCTTGCCGGTCCGAACTTCACCTCGTAGATGCCCGCGGGAAGAGTCAGCTCCCTGTGCGAGCTGTTGAACGCCCCGACCTTCTGACCGGTTTCCGCGTTGAGGACGTCGTGCGACGTAAGCCAGGTCGCGGACGTGGTCCGCAGCTTCCCAGGTTTCGGCTTCGCCGGCAGTGCGACCACGCGCTGCCGGCACGCATTGAAGGCCTTCTTGAGCGTGTCCGGCAGCTCCGGTCCCACCGGCGCGTCGAAATAGGTGCCGCCGGTCGCTCGCGCGATGGCTTGGAGCTGCCCGCGCGCCGCGGTGTCGACGATGAAGCCGACGGTGTGAACGGTGATGCCTTTGGCGGCGAGCGCCCGGGCGGCGATCACGGGATCGCCCCGGCAAGTCTCCTTGCCGTCGCTAACCAGGACGATGACGCGCTCCTTGGCATCGGCCGGAAAATCGATCGCTGCTTGCCCCAGCGAATAGGCGATCGGCGTGTAGCCCTGGGCCTTCGCGCTATCGACTGTTGCCGCGATCGCGCCGCTGCTGGCACCGGCCGGACCAAAGGGAACGCCGACGTGCGTGTCCTCGCAGTTCCTCCGGCTCGCGGCCGACTGTGCCCCGTACAGCCGCAACGAGAGCTGGGCGCCGGCGGGAATGAGCGTCGCCACCCCCTTTATCGCCCGGCGCGCGACCGCCATGCGCGTTTCGCCATTCGGCAGCCGGGCGTTCATGCTGCCCGAAGCGTCGAGGATCAAGAGAACCGAGCGGTCGGCGGTATTGCAAGTTTGCCCCCACGCGCCTGCGGGGAGGAACGCGATCGTTGCTGCGAACAGTGCCGTGCGCGGCATTCTCCGCATAGCAAACCTCACGCGCTGTATTGAGGCGATCCCTGTCGAGCGGAGCAACCTAGCACGTTTCGCGAGCCGATGCTGATACGCTCTCCGCGTCGATGAGACGCACGAAGGATGCTCAGTTCTTCGTCGTCGTATAGCGGATATTTGATGTGCAAATAGAAGGCCATTCCTTAAGGAGGCGCTACAGCAGGCGCAGCCTGCGTACACGAGGCTGCGTGCGCCGTCTCGAAGGATGGCGGCGAACTCGGAATATGCCGCCCATGGTTCAAGACGCGCGGCTGCGCCGCGCTCCTCACCATGAGGCTCAGTAGGTTTCACCCGCGCGCTTGGCGCTCCGCAGATCGCTCGGCCTGTGCCTCCCGTTCCATCATCGCCGCGAGCAGCTTGCGGCCCTGGATCGGACCGGCGTCGACCCTGATCGATACCGGGAAGGAGGCGCGGTCCGGGTCGGGCCCGATCTCGCGCTGCTGCGCCTCCAGGATCGCCTTGTCCTGGTCGAAGGTCTTGGCGATACCCTGGAAGATGTAGTCGGACAGCTCGCGGTCATCGAGCGCGAACTGGCGCACGATTGCCCAGAAATAATGCGAAGCCGTCCTCGTCTCCGGCACGATCAGGTTGATCACCTTGCGCTCGAGCGCCGCGCTCCTGTCCTTGGCGTCGGCAGGCATGGAGCCGTTCTCGATGACGTTTATGCCCGGCGGCGTGAAATTCGCGGTGTGCCAGCGGTTGATGCGGCCCTTGAAGCCGGTGGTGCGCTTGTAGAACGGTGGCGCCTCGATGTTGAACATGTCGCGGTGCGCACGCACCGTGTTGCCGACGAGCGTGACGTGGCACGGCGATTCCGCCACCGACTCGTTGCCGATCGTCTCCTCGTGCACGAAGCTTTCGTGCGAGAGGTCGAGCAGGTTGTCGTTGACGAGCTGGTAGTTGGCGCCGAAGTGATGATAGCCCGTCACCGCTGCCCAGGCCGGATCGTCCACCCAGTGCAGGTCGGGGATGGTCTCGGGATCGGCCCGTGCCGGATCGCCGAGCCAGATCCACGCAAACGTGTGGCGCTCCACCAGCGGATATGCACGCACCTGCGCGCGCGTGGGCACCGTGTCCTGTCCCGGCACGCGCACGCATTGTCCCTCGGCGTCGAAGCACAGTCCGTGATAGCCGCACTGGATCTCCTCGCCGACGACGCGGCCGGCCGACAGCGGCGCCAGCCGGTGCGGGCAGCGGTCGGCGAGCGCCACCGTGCGGCCCGACGCGGTGCGGAACAGCACAACCTTTTCCTCGCAAATGGTGCGCGCGAGCGGCGTGCCGACGATTTCCTTGCCGAAAGCGATCACCTGCCAGCAGTTCTTGAGGAACATCGTTGCTTCTCCGGGCTTGCGCAATTTAGCCCAACTTGAACCGGCCGGCGCAAGAGTTCCGCAACTTGTAAACGGACATGTTGAGTGCGCAAGTTCCGGCCGCGCTAACCAACGCCGTAATTATGACTCCGTTGATAAGAAACCCTCAAGCGTACCGGACGATCATTCCCACCATGTCTGGCGATTTTCGGCGCTCCATCGGCCTCCGCCTGGCCGCTATTCAGGACCGGCTTTCGGTCGGCCAGCAGATCAGCCTGGCAGCGGCGGCGCTGTCCTTGGGGCTGGTCATGGTCATTGCCGCGGGCGCAGCCGCGGTCAGCCACCACCAGACCGCGGAGCTCATCAAAGGCCAGATGTCGCTGATCGCCCAGTCGATGTCGAGACAGATCTCCGTGGGCATGTCCGACATCTATCACGATCTGGAGCATCTTGTTTCGCTCGATGCGCTGCTGCCGGTATGGTCCGGATCTCCGGCGGGAATTCGCAATGTCCTGGAGCAATTGCAATCGAACCGTCCCGAATATGTCTGGATCGGGTTCGTGGCGCCAGACGGCATTGTCCGCGCCGCCACCGGCCGGCAGCTCGAAGGCCGCTCGGTCGCCGAGCGGGAATGGTTTCGCAAGGCCCTTACAGCCCCCGTCATTAACGTGGTCGATCCGGCCAAGGTCCAGTCTGACGAGCCGCTTCGCCTTGTCGATATCGGCCTGCCGGTTTGGACAGCCGAAGGCAAATTCATCGGCGCGCTGACTGCCGAGCTGAGCTGGGAATGGGCCAAGGCGTTCCGCAACAGGATTCTCCATCGTACCGCGGTGCTTGGCGCCACCGATATCTGGATTCTTGACCGCGACGGCGGCGTGCTGATCGGCGAGGAGGTGGGGCTGAGGCCGTTCACGCAGGCCGTCATCGAAATGATGCGCCGTACTGGATCCGGTGCGTTCGTCGACGCCGCCGACAGCGAGCGCGAGTTGACGGGCTACGCCGTCATGACCCGGCTTGAGGACGAGTTGGGCTGGATCGTCGTTGCGCGACAGCCGGAAGACGCCGCGTTCGCGCGCGCGGCGACCTTGATCTGGGTCATCGTGGCCATCGGCGCAATCGTGGCAACCATTGCCCTCGCGCTCGCCATCGTCATCGCCGGCCGGATCGCCCGGCCGATCCAAAATCTCACCTCGGAGGCCGATCGGCTCGGGCGCGATCCGGCCGCCACGATGTTCCCCCGACAACGGGGCTCGCTCGAAGTGATTCAACTGTCCACTGCGCTGCGGTCCCTGCTTCGCCGCATCGGCTTTGCGGAGCAGCGCACGCAGGAGGCGGAGCTGCGCGCGACCGAGAACGCCACGCAGTATGCCGAAGACATGCGTGCGTTGCGCCGGCTCGCCGACACCGATCCGTTGACGAATCTGATGAACCGGCGCGCCTTTCTCGCCACCGGACGCGATGCGCTGGAATATTTCAGGCGGTACGACCGTTCGATGGCGGTTCTGGTCATCGACATCGACTATTTCAAAAAGGTCAATGACGGCTATGGACATGCCGCGGGCGACGCGACGCTCCGCCGTCTGGGCGAAATCATCGAGGGCGCCATCCGCGCGACGGACAAGGCCGCGCGCCTTGGCGGCGAAGAATTCGTCGTGTTGTTGCGCGAAGTCGACGAGATCGCGGCGCGCAATTTGGCCGAGCGCGTCCGGCATGCGGTCGAGGCGACCGAGATCACCTGTGGCGGCGATGTCATCAAGGTCACCGTCTCGATCGGGGTGGCGGTGGCAAATGCCGCCGACCGCGATATCGAGGACACCATCGAGCGCGCCGACCGCGGCCTCTATATGGCCAAGAATACCGGACGCAACCGTGTCTTCTTTATGCCGGTCGCACAGGACGTGCCGAGCCGGGACGCGGCCTGACGGAGGCTTGGCCGAGCGCGCCTGCCGGCGGGACGCGTCACCGCATATTGAAGCGCACCGGCACCGTCAGCCGGATCTCGGCGCCGCGCAACGCCGCGGGCGGAGGCGGGAACGGTTGCGCGCGCGTGATCATGTCGAGCGCGGCTCGGTCGAGCGCCGACGAGCCGGACGTCTTGATGATGCGGCTCGCGATCACGCGTCCCTGACGGTCGATGCTGAAATCGACCTGGGCGATGCCGCGGTCGTTTCCGGCGCCGGCCGGGAAGCGCTTGTTGCGCTCAAGTCGCGCGATCACTTCGTTGCGCCAGGTCGGGATCGCGTTCGAGCTTTCGGGCGTGGACGCGCCCTGCATTGGCGCGGCGGCGACCGCCGCCATCTCGAAGCTCGTCGCCTGCGGCGCGGTCGTCTCCGGCGCCGGAAGTTGAAGCTCCTGCGGTTTCTCCGACTTTTCCGGCTCCGGCGGCTTGGTTTCCAGCGCCACCTCAGGGTTGACGCCCTGCTCCACCTCCGGCTGGACCTCCTGGGTGTGCTCCGTTTCGGTCGTTTCCTCGACCTGTTCCTTCACCTCTTCGACCGGCACCTGCTGCGATGCCTCGGCCTCGACCTGTTCGGGCCCGGGCGGCAGCTCGGTCATGCTTTCGGGCGGCGAGACCGGAAACGGCGACAGATCGATGACCAGCGCGGCCGTGGGCTGCGACAGGTCGTCGGACTCGTTCCAGTGGAGCATCGTGGCGGCGACGGCGCCATGCATGAAGGCCACGAAGGCCCCGCAGGCGGTCCAGCGCAGCAGCTCGCTTCTGTTCTCGACGAACGGAATCATCATGGCGGCGGCGGTTTCTCAAGGCCGACCAGGGCAATCTTGAGGTAGCCGGCCTTGCGCATGAGGTTCATCACGTCCATCAGCGCGCCGTAGGCAACCTCCTTGTCTGCGCGCAGGAAGATGCGCGTGTTGGTATCGCCCATGGTGACCGCGCTGAGACCGAGCGCCAGCGAGTCGCGCGACACCGTCTGCTCGCCGATCGCCAGCGTCAGGTCGCGCCGCACGGTCAGGAATACCGGCTTGTCGGGCCGCGGCTGCGGATCCGCGGTCGAAGCCGGGAGGTTGACAACGATATCGACGGTCGCGAGCGGCGCCGCGACCATGAAGATGATCAGCAGTACCAGCATCACGTCGATGAACGGTGTGACGTTGATCTCGTGGACTTCCGCGAGGCCGTCCTTGCCGTTATCGAGCCGGGCGCTCATCGGACTACTCCGCTGCGCTCAATGTGCCTCGCCGGTAGGACGACGGCGCCGCCGCCCGGCGGTCGAGATCGCGGCTGACCAGCCGCTGCACCTCGGCCGAGGCGTCGCCGAGCAGGCCGCGATAGCCGGTGATCTGCCGCGCGAACACGTTGTAGATCACCACCGCCGGGATGGCGGCCACGAGACCGAATGCGGTAGCCAGCAGGGCCTCCGCAATACCCGGCGCGACCACGGCAAGATTGGTGGTCTGCGCCTTCGAGATGCCGATGAAGCTGTTCATGATGCCCCAGACCGTGCCGAACAGGCCGACGAAGGGTGCCGTGGCGCCGATGGTGGCCAGCACGCCGGTGCCACGGTTGATGCCGCGGCCGCGCGCGATCTCGATCCGCTCAAGGCGCGACGCGACGCGCTCGCGCAAGCCGTCACGCTCGACGCCGTCGCCGGAAAGCTGCAATTCGAGAATCGCCGCCTTCAGGTAGACTCCGATCGGCCCCTTCGTTTGATCGAACTGGCGGGCCGCTTCCCCCAGCGAGCGCGCCGCCGCCAGCGCTTTCAGCTCGCGGCAAATCCGCCGCTTGACCAGCGCCAGTTCGATGGTCTTGGCGAGCCAGACCGTCCAGGTCACGACCGATGCGACCAACAAGCCGATCAGGACCGCTTTCACCACCCAGTCGGCGGTGAGATACATCCCCCACGGACTGAGATCGCGCGGCAGGTCGCCTGCGCCTGCCACCGGTTCCTGCGCCGATGCGACGCTGCCGAGGCCTAGCCAAAGCGCCAGCGTGATCGTGGATGTCCAGAAACAGGCGCGGGCGCGGCGAAGGCAGCAAGTCGGCGACAAGGTCATCATTGGCACTCACAATCCGGAGCGATGCCCGCCGAAAGGCGGGTGCGCTCGTTGTTCTTATTCGGCGGCGACCAGCTTCTCTTCAGCCGCATCGCGAACGCTATCGACCTGCCGGCGCAGACGGCGGCTGCGCCACCACATCAGCAAGCCCGTGACGGCGAAGATCGGCGGAAACACGCCGGTCAGAAACACGATGAACCGCCACACCGGTCCGCCGCGGCCGCCATCGTGGATCCACCTGATCCGCTGCGCGGCCCGGTTGCCGGCCAGCGGATCGGGCGTGCGGCGCAGCGATTTCGTCCGGTCGTCGATCGTGACCGTGACCAAGCCGTGCTCGCCCATGCGCAATTGCGCGCGCCATGTCGGCGACGCGGCGTTGCGCTTGGTGCCCTTGCGCTCCGCGCCGGCCGGCTGTTGCTTGGGCGCCATCGGCAGGAACAGCGCGGCGGGGCGCGAGCCCGGCTCCGACGCGACGGCGAGCCGCAACGCTTCGTCAGCCGAAAGATTCGGATTCTGAAGGATTCCGGCGCCGAAGCTGCGCTTGGGCTGCGCCTGCATCGGCGCGATCGACGACATGAACGAGCGCGCCGTCTGCGGCCATGACAGATAGATGCCGGTCAGCGAGACGACCGCGAGCGGAATCGAGATCCAGAAGCCGAACAGATGATGCAGGTTCGTCGTCATGTGCTGCGCGCGTCGCCAGCGCAACGCGCGCAGCAGCGCGCCCCGGCGCGGCCACCAGAGCCAGATGCCGGTGAGCGACAGGATCAGCATCCCGACGCCGGCCCAGCCGACGATCTGCCGGCCGGAGTATCGCGGGATCGTCAGGTTCTCGTGGAAGACATGCAGGAAGCCGAACAGCGAGGCGCGGAAATCGACCTTGTCGAGCACAGCGCCGGTCGGCGGATCGAGGAACACGGTGAAGCGGCGCGGGCGCTGCCCGCTGCCGGGCTCGGGCTGCTGCAGCACCACCACCTGCAGCGGGTGTCCTACTTCGCGCGGATACCGGATGGCGATGATCTGCTCGTTCGCGGAGAGCGTCCTCGACGCACTGGCGATGTATTGCGCATTCGAAAGCGCAAGCGCGGGCCCGGTCACGGTCCAGCGCTTGGCGTTGATCAGCGCATCGAGTTCGTCCTTGTAGACCAACAGCGCGCCGGAAATGGAGATCGGCACGAGCAGGATCATCAGTCCGATGCCGATCCAGCGGTGGACGGTCCACCACATTCGCCTGAGGCGCACGGGGCGCGGCATTTCAACTCATCTTTCTCGCGGCGGTGAATACTTCGGCCGGAACAGCCGGATGTCCTCGGGACGTGACCTACCGCCAATTATCGAAACGAGCAAATACTTTCACAGTATTCGCATCGTTTTGAATTATTCTAAGAATAATTATATTCTGCTTACTGCTGCGTATTTTCGGTATTGCTTTGATTAATGGATGTCGTATTAAGCAATACGAGCGCATTCTGTAGTATAGAAGTGTTCAAAGCAGGACATTATTTGGGGTGGCACATGTCGCGTTCCACGGGCCGGGGGGCCCAACGTTTCGTTCAAGCGAGATTCGGATTTGTCAGCATCGCAGCGCTCCTTTGCTTAAGCACGACGCCAAAGCTTGCAGCGCAGCCGGCGACGCAGGAGGGGCAGGCACCGGCGACCCAGCGGTCGCAATCGCAGCAGCAGACGTCGCCGGGGGCGCTTCCGCTGCCGGCGGTCCGGGTCAATCCCGCCAAGCGGCCGCCGGCGAAACGCGCCCGCAGGGCTGCGACCAAGAAAGCGGCGCCGCGGCTTCCACCTGCTGCTCCCGCGACCGCGGTGCCGGCGTCGCCGACCAACGGCTACCAGGCGTCCGGCACCGGCATCACGCGCCTGCCGGTTCCGCTGCGGGACACGCCGCAGACCGTCAATGTCGTGACCCAGCAGGTCCTGCAGGACCAGCGCATCACGACCATGGAAGATGCGCTGCGCACGGTGCCGGGTATCACCTTCCAGGCGGGCGAGGGCGGCCAGCAGGGTGACTCGCCGATCATCCGCGGCTTCGCTGCCCGTGGCGACATGTTCCGCGACGGCATCCGCGATCCGGGCTGGTATACGCGCGACCTGTTCTCCGCCGATCGCGTCGAGGTCTACAAAGGTCCGTCATCCTTCGCGTTCGGACGCGGCTCCACCGGCGGCGCGATCAACATCGTCTCCAAGCCGCCGACCGGCGTTCCGTATGTGGAGGGAACCATCACCGCGATGACCGGTCCGGGCTGGCGCGCCGATCTGGATGCCAGCGGGCGATATCAGAACGTGGATTTCCGTCTCGCCGTGATGGGGACGGATATGGACACGCCCACGCGCGACCACGTCAACACCAAGCGGTGGGGCTTCGCGCCCTCGATGACGTTCCATCTGACCGAGCAGACGCACGCGACGTTTAGCTACATCTATCAGCGTGACGATGGCGTCCCGGACTATGGCCATCCCTACCTGCCGCAACGCGTCCGCAGCACCACCACCGGGCAATTGACGCATCTCGGCTACTACGCCGACGGACGTCCGGTGACGCCGGTGCCGATCCCACGCAACAACTGGTTCGGCATCCACGGCGGTCCGTTGAAGGATATCCAGACGACCGATGTTCACATCGTGACCGGCAAGCTCGAACACGAATTCACCAAGGACATCAAGGTCACCAACGTCACGCGCTATGTGTCGGTCGACCGGTCGGCGCGGCCGACCGCGCCGCGCAGCCTTGGCGACTTCAACAACACCCCGTTCCCGACGTCGGGCAACCTCAATCCGAACCATCCGATGATCGGCTATCCGGTCGGTCTGATGACGATCGGCCGGCAACACTTCTGGAACGAGACCAATAACGACCTGTTGGTCAATCAGACCGATCTCGTCGCCAAGTTCGACACGTTCGGCCTGCAGCACCGCCTGGCGGCCGGCCTCGAATTCGCCGACGAGCAGCGATGGCAGCAACGCGCCATCGGCATGAACGGCAGCAGCAATCTCTGTGTTCCAACGGAGATCCTGTGCCGCACCAGCCTCTATAACCCGGTCGATACCTCGTTTGGAGGCGTGTTCTCTGCATGGGGCACGCCAAACCAGACCAACTCGCAGAACGCGGCGGTCTATGCCTCGGATCAACTGAAGCTCAACGAATATTTCGAGCTCCTGGGCGCGGTCCGGCACGACCACTTCACGACTACGTTCCGCGATCCGGGCAACGCCAACCCCGACAACCGCAACCTGCACCGTACCGACGACATGTTCAGTTGGCGCGTCGGCGCCGTGTTCCATCCGGTGCGCACGGTGTCGCTCTACGCCGCCTACGGGATTTCCTTCAATCCCGCGGCCGAGCTGGGCACCTTATCCGGATCGAGGACCAACGGGGCGAGCATCACCCTCGAACCCGAGAGGAACCGGACCATCGAGGTCGGCGCCAAGGCCGATATGATGGGTGGACGGTTGACCCTCACGGGGGCGGTCTTCCGCATCGAGAAGACCAATCTGCGAATTCCCAACGACCCGTCGCTGCCGACGGCCCAGCAATTCCTGGTGCTGGACGGTCTCGCGCGCGTCGACGGTTTCGAGATCGGCGCCGCCGGCAAGATCACGGAGCAGTGGCAGGTGTTCGGCGGCTACAGCTATCTCGACTCGGAGATCGCCGAAACCACCAACGCCGCCGAACGCGGCAATAGGCTTCCCAGCACGCCGAAGCACAACCTGACGCTCTGGACCACCTACGCGGTCACCGCGTTCTGGACGGTCGGAACGGGCATCACCTACCAGTCAGACGCCTTCGTCAACACGACCAACGCGGCGTATGTGCCTGACTACTGGAAGTGGGACGTCATGGCTGCCTACAAGGTGACTGCCAATTCGGTCCTGCAGCTCAACATCTACAACCTCAACAACGCGCATTACTATGCGCAGTACTACCAGGGTCACGCGGTTCCGGCCTCTGGCCGCTGGGCGTCGCTGAGCTTGCGCGTGCGCTACTGAGGGCGGAGCCACGCACACGAACAAGATAGGGCGCGGTTGCGTCGACCTGACGTGGTCGCGTCCTATCGTATCGCCGTCCGCCTCCGATGTGCCTCCAAGGTCGGAGGCGGACGGCCTTGCGTGGGTTTGAAAGCCGTGCACCAGCCGCTACAACGGCGGGGCGGCACGGCACGCGCCGGCAGAGCACGGTTCAACAAGCCATGATGGTCCACATCCCCAACGTGCTGTCGGCTGATCAGGTCGCGCGCTGCAATGATGTGATGCAGCGCGCCGCCTGGGTGGATGGTCGCGTCACGGCGGGTCACCAGTCGGAGCAGGTCAAGAACAACCTGCAACTGCCCGAGGACTCCACCGAGGCGCGCGAGCTTGGCGGCATGGTGATGAATGCGCTCGGGCGCAGCGCGCTGTTCTTCTCGGCGGTGCTGCCGAAGGAGGTCTTCCCGCCGCTGTTCAACCGCTACGACGCCGGCATGACGTTCGGCTCGCATGTCGACAACGCGATCCGCGGCTATCTCAACACGCCGCTGCGCATCCGCACCGACATTTCGGCAACGCTCTTCATCTCGGCGCCGGGCGACTATGACGGCGGCGAGCTGGTCGTGCAGGACACCTACGGGACGCATGCCGTGAAGCTCCCGGCCGGCGACATGATCGTCTATCCCGGCACGAGCCTGCATCACGTCACGCCGATCACGCGCGGCTCGCGTATCGCGTCGTTCTTCTGGATCCAGAGCATGATCCGCGACGTCACCCATCGCAGCCTGCTGTTCGACCTCGACATGTCGATCGTGAAGCTCAAACAGGATCACCCGCAGCATCCGTCGATCGTGCAGTTGACCGCGATCTATCACAACCTGCTGCGGCAGTGGTCGGAGCTGTAAGGGAGCGGCGCCGTGCTGCGCCTCGCCAATATGGCGTGACGGCTTGACATTTATTCCTACAGACATTGCCATGATGGCCGATTGCCCTGCGGCATTGAACCGCGAAGGCCTGCTCCCGTAGCATCGGCGGCAAAAGGAAGCATTCCCAAGCGCCGGAATTTGTCGGATCGCTAGGACAGGCGAGCAACGAGGGAAGGAAGCCAACATGCATCTTCAGCGCGCGCACGTCTTCGCGGTGTCATGCGCGGCCATCGCCGGATTGGGCGTGCAGGCCCACGCGCAGACGCCGGAGCAATTCTACCGGGGCAAGACCGTCGAGGTCATCATCGGCTACCCGCCGTCGGGCAGCAACGACGTCTATACCCGGGCCATGGCGCGCCATATCGGCAAGCACATTCCCGGTAAGCCCAGCGTAGTCGTGAAGAACATGCCGGGCGCCGGCAGTTTCCTCGCCGTGAACCACGTCTATAACGTCGCTGCCAAGGACGGCACTGTGCTTGCGCTCGGCGCGCCGACCATCGCGCTCGACGAGCGGCTCGGTACCAAGGGCGTGCGCTTTAAGACCGCCGAGCTCAACTTCATCGGCCGCATCGACCAACTGATCAACATCGTCTTCCTGTGGCACACCTCGAAGGTGAAGACCTTCGCCGACGCCCAGAAATACGAGTCGACCTTGTCGGGTACCGGCGTAGGCTCGACGGTGTCGATCTATCCGACCGTGATGAACAACGTCTTCGGCACCAAGTTCAAGCTGGTCATGGGCTACAAGGGATCGGCGACGGCGCAGCTCGCGGTCGAGCGCGGTGAGGTCGAAGGTCACTCGACATCGTGGACCGCGGTGAAGGTCAATCATCCCGACTGGTATCCCAAGAAGATCTCCATCATCGTTCAGTTCGGGCTGAAGGGACATCCGGAATTGCCCAAGAGCATTCCGACCGCGGTCGAGCTCGCCCGCAATGACGAGGAACGGCAGGTTATGACCGCGATCATGACCGCGAGCGAGGTCGGCACCGCGATATTCACTCCGCCCGGAACGCCGAAGGATCGCGTCGCCGCGTTGCGCAAGGCGTTCATGGACACCATGAAGGATCCGGAGTTCCGGGCCGACGCCAAGAAGATCAACATCACCGTGAACCCCATGAGCGGGCAGGAATTGCAGACGCTGGTCGGCAACGTCAGCAACTTGTCGCCCACGATGCTGGAGAAGGTGCGCGCCGCCTATGTCGTGCCGAAGGGGAATGGCGGCAAGAAGAAGGGTAAGTGAGCTGACAGTAAAGCGAAAGGCAGGTCAGCGGACTCGGCGCGCTCCCAAGCTTAGAGCCGTGGCCCGGATGAGCCATAAGCGCGTCTACGCGCGTCTTCGACGCGCTATGGCGAAATCCGGGGCCGGAGGCGCCGGTTGTGGCGCCGCTCCCGCATTTCGCTGCGCTCATGCGGGCTACAAGGTCGGCGACAAATCAGCTCCGTGTTGCGAAGCTGTCGCCCCCGCGAAAGCGACGCTCGCGCGGGACGATCGGATGTCAATCCGAATCGATCGGGCCTACTCCCCGATCTCCCGCAAGATTTCCGCCGAATGCTCGCCGAGCCGCGGCGATGGCCGCTCGGCCGCGGTCGGCTTGCCGCCGATGATCAGCGGCGAGCGCACGCCCGGGATGGTGCCGCCCCTGGCGGCGGCGCTGGGCTGCTCCAGCTTGATGCCGCGGTGGACCACCTGCGGGTCCTTGAAGACCTGATCGAGATCGTTGATCGGGCCGGCTGGCACGCCGACGGTTTCGAGCTTGGTGAGAAGGTCGCCGCTGGGCATGCGCCGGGTCAGCGCCGAGAGCTTCGCCACCAGGTCCGTGCGATGCGCGAGCCGCCCCTTGTTGTCCTTGTACTCCGGCTGCTCGGCCAAGGCCGGCTCGCCGAGCACGCCGCACAGCTTGCCGAACTGGCTGTCGTTGCCGGTGGCGATAATGATGTGGCCGTCGGCGACCGGAAACACCTGATAGGGGACGATATTTGGGTGGGCATTTCCGATCCGCGCGGGAACCTCGCCCGACACCAGATAGTTGAGGGCCTGGTTGGCGAGGACACCGACTTGGGTATCGACAAGCGCAGCATCCACCAGCGTGCCGCAGCCGGTTTTTTCGCGCTCGACAATGGCCGCGAGGGTGCCGACGACGGCGTAGACGCCCGTCATGATGTCGGCGATCGGCACGCCGGCGCGGGTCGGCTCGCCGTCAGCGGTGCCGGTGAGGCTCATGAAGCCGCCCATGCCCTGCGCCATCAGGTCGTAGCCGGCGCGCGACGCATAGGGCCCGGTCTGTCCGAAGCCGGTCACCGAGCAATAGATCAGCCGCGGGCATTCCCTCGCGAGGCTGGTATAGTCGAGGCCGAATTTCTTCAGCCCGCCGACCTTGAAATTCTCGATCAGCACGTCGGAACGCGCCGCGAGCTTCTTGACGATGCGTTGGCCTTCGGCGGTTTCGAAGTCGAGCTCGATCGAGCGCTTGCCGCGATTGGCGCCGTGGAAATAGGCGGCGCCGAGATGTCCGCCATCGGCCGCGGCGACGAACGGCGGTCCCCAACCGCGGGTGTCGTCGCCGGTGCCCTTGCGCTCGACCTTGATCACGTCGGCGCCGAGATCGGCCATCAGTTGTCCGGCCCAAGGCCCCGCCAGGATTCGGGCAAGTTCGAGCACACGCAGACCGGTCAGCGGACCCGGCATGGAATTTTCTCCTTAACGCTAATGTGGCGCGATTGTTACACGCGCCGCTTCCATGCCGCTTCTCTGGCCCGCGCGCGGGCAGTTGTCCAGAGCGCGTGCCCGGGCGGAGGCGGCGAATTGTACATGCACCGCGAAGCACCTATCTTTCGCGCCTGACACCATGGATTCGGGCCCTCGGTGAATACCTCCTTCTTCAGTGAGATGCTGCAAACCATTGCGGATCGCGGCCGTGCGCTGCTCGATCGCACGCGCGAGCGGCGCGAAACGGCCGAACAGCGCTCCGCCGGCCTGGTCGAGCTGTGCGAGCAGCTCCTGTCCGGCCGCGGCGAAGCCTCCGGCGTCGCGCTGGCGCGCGATATCCTCACCCGTTATGCCGAACTGAAGAGCGGTCCGCGCGTCGCCTTTTTCGAAGGGCTCGCCGCCGGCTTTGGCCCCGATCATGCGCGGCTCGACGCGGCGATCGAGACATGGCGTGATGCGCCTTCGGACGCGACCGCGGGCGAGGTCCACCGGGCGGCCGAGCCGCGCCGGCAGGAACTCCTGCGCCGCCTCAACCTCGCCCCCGGGGGCACCGCCGCCCTGGTGCGCATGCGCGAGCACCTCATCGACGCCATGGTGCATCGCGACGACCTCGCGGTCGTCGACCGCGACTTCGTCCACACGTTCTCGTCGTGGTTCAACCGCGGTTTCCTGGTGCTGCGGCGCATCGACTGGTCGACGCCTGCGAGCGTGCTCGAAAGGATCATTCGCTACGAGGCAGTGCACCGCATCCGCGGCTGGGACGATCTGCGGCGGCGCATCGATCCGCCCGACCGGCGCTGCTATGCCTTCTTCCATCCGGCGCTGGTGGACGATCCGCTCATCTTCGTCGAGGTCGCGCTCACCCGCGAGATTTCGGCCGCGATCGCTCCGATCCTGACCGTGCAGCGCGAACCGGTCGAGCCGGGCAAGGCCGCCACTGCCGTGTTCTATTCGATCTCGAACTGCCAGCGCGGGCTCGCCGGCGTATCGTTCGGCCATTTCCTGATCAAGCAGGTGGTCGAGGAGATCGCGCGGGAGAATCCGCGCCTGTCGACCTTCGTGACGCTGTCGCCTGTGCCGGGCTTCGCCGCGTGGCTCAAGCGCGAACGTGTGGCCGAGGACTCGCAGGCGCTGTCGGAGGAGGATCGCGCGGCGCTCTTGAATCTCGACCGGCCAGGCTGGTGGCAGATCGAGGCGACGCGGACGCCGGTCATGGAGCCGCTGCTGCGCGCAGCGGCGTGGTATTTCCTCAATGCGCGAAGCGGCTCCGGCAGCCCGCTCGACGCGGTCGCGCGCTTCCACCTCGGTAACGGTGCGCGACTCGAGCGGCTCAACTGGCTCGCGGACACCTCCGAGCGCGGGATCGAGCAAGCCTGCGGGCTGATGGTGAACTATCTCTACGAGCTCGACGACATCGAGAAGAACCACGAAGCCTACGCGCAACAGCGCATCGTGGTGGCGTCGAATGCGGTCAGGAAGCTGGCGCGCGCCCCGGCGTTCGATCTTGCGTCGATCGTTGGATAGATTCAGGAACGTCCATATACCGGCACGACCGCGCCGCGCGTGACCTTGTTCTCAGGCGAGGCGAGGAACAGGATCGAGGCGGCGACCTCCTCGACCTTCGGCCAGGCGGCGTGGTCCGCGGTCGGCATCGCGGCGCGGTTGGCGCGCGTGTCCATGACCGACGGCGCGACCGCATTGACGAGGATCCCGGTTTTCGCGACCTCCTCGGCAAGAGCAACGGTCAAGGCGGCGACCGCGGCCTTGCTGGCGGCGTAGGCGGCTATGCCGGAGCCGCTTCGCCATTCGAGCGCAGGCCGCGCGGCGACATTGACGATGCGGCCGCCCTCGCCGGCGCGGGTCATGGCGTTGACCGCAGCCCGGCAGCACAGGAATGCGGTGACGAAATTCATGTCCAGTTGCTGTATCAGGTCCGCCTTGGCGGTCTGCGCGACCGGGCTCATGGCGAAGCCGCCGGCGAGATGGATCGAGGCCCACAGCTTCGGCACGCCGTCGTAAAGCCGCGCTACCGCCGCCTCGTCGGCGAGGTTGCTGACCGACACCAGCATCACATTGCGATGGCCGCGCAGCGCAAAGCCCTCGGCTTCCCTGGCGTCGATGTAGGGCACGTGGCAGCTAGCTCCGTCCTCCACCAAGGCGCGGACAACCGCGGTTCCGAGCGCACCGGTGCCGCCGGTGACGACGATATGGCGGTCGCGAAAGTCCATCGCCTGCTCTCCGTTTTCGCGCCTCAGGATGACGGATCAGGCGGGTCGGATGCAAGGCTTGAGCGGAAGCCGCGCGGCGCGCCATCCTCTTGCAGGAGTGATTCGGCAGGCATGACGGATTTCGACTTTGCCATCGTCGGCGGCGGCATCAACGGCGCGGGCATTGCCCGCGATGCCGCCGGCCGTGGGTTGCGGGTACTGCTGGTCGAGCAGAACGACCTTGCGTCCGGAACCTCGTCGGCCTCGACCAAGCTGATTCATGGCGGACTGCGCTATCTCGAGCACGGTTGGTTTCGGCTCGTGCGCGAGGCGCTGATCGAGCGCGAGATTATGCTGCGGATGGCGCCGCATCTGATCCGGCCGATGCGCTTCGTGCTGCCGATCGAGCCGGGCATGCGGCCGATGTGGATGCTGCGTGTCGGCCTGTTCATCTACGACCATCTCGGCGGGCGCAGGCATCTTCCCGCCACGCGGCGCGTCGACCTTGCGCGCGATGCGCTCGGCGCGCCGCTCAAGGGGCGTTATGACCACGGCTTCGAATATTCCGATTGTCACACCGACGACGCCCGCCTGGTGGTGCTCAATGCGCTCGACGCCGCAGAGCGCGGCGCCACGATCCGCACGCGCACGCGATGCCTGCGCGCCGAGCGCGGCGAGACCTGGCGGCTGGTGTTGGAAGTCCGCGGCCGGCGCGACATCGTAAGTGCGCGTGCGCTGGTGAACGCGACCGGGCCGTGGGTCGGGCAATTCGGCGAGGAGGTGCTCCGTTTGCCGCCGGCGGGCGAGCTCAAGCTTGTGGCCGGCAGCCACGTCGTCGTTCCGCGCCTGTTCGATCACGACCGTGGTTACATCCTGCAGGCGACCGACGGTCGTGTGGTCTTCGCCATTCCGTTCGAGGACGATTTCACCCTCGTCGGGACCACGGATCGGGAATTCGCAGGCGACCCGGCGCAGGTGTCCGCGAGCCCGGAGGACGTTGCCTATCTGTGCGCGGTGGTGAACGACCACTTCCGGGCCAGCATCGGCCCGCCGGATGTCGTCTGGAGCTTCGCCGGCGTGCGCGCGCTCTATGGCGACGTATCCGACAAGCCACAGGACATGTCCCGCGACTACGAGCTGGTGCTCGATCGTGCCGCCGGCGAAGCGCCGCTGCTGACGGTTCTCGGCGGGAAGATCACGACGTACCGGCGGCTTGCCGAGGCGGCTTACGACAAGCTCGCGCCGGTCTTCGGCGCACGGCCGGCATGGACGAAGCGCTCAGCCTTGCCGGGCGGTGATTTTGCCGTGGATGGCCTCGAACGGTTGATTGCGCAGACGCACCGATCCTGGCCGTTCCTGGGCGAAAGCCACGCACGCCGGTTGGTACGCGCCTATGGCACCCGCGTTCGCGGCATCCTGGGTTCGGCGAAGACGCTTAACGATCTCGGACCGAACCTGGGCGCCGACCTCACCGGCGCCGAGGTGCGCTACCTGATGGCGCATGAATGGGCGCAAACCGAGGACGACGTGCTCTGGCGGCGGACCAAGCTCGGCTTGCGGATCTCGCGGGCGGACCGCGCCCGGCTGGCGACTTTCATGGCTGACGCGATGGGGAGCCCGCACTGAGCGGGTCCGATCGCTACAATTTTAGCAAAGTTCGAGCGGCGGACTTTATGGCACCGTAATTCGAAAATGCTTTGATAATTCGCATCGGATTGTGCGTTTTGCCCGGCCGATCAAATATGCGCGGGACTTGCATGGACGCCAAGGCAGAAAATATCAGGAAGTTGATGGGCCTCATCAAGGTCTTGGTCGTCGAAGATGAGCACTATTCGCGCAAAGTGATACGCACATTGCTCGCCGCGATCGGCTGCACCAAGGTTCACGAATCCAACAACGGCGCCAGCGGCCTGGAAGCGATCGTCACCTTCAATCCCGACATCGTCCTGCTCGACTGGGAAATGCCGGAAATGGACGGCGCGGAGTTCATACGCAAAGTGCGTTCGCCCGAGACTTTCCCGTGTCCCGACGTCCCCGTCATCATGCTGACCGGCCACGGCGAACGGTCGCGCGTGATGGAAGCGGTCGATCTCGGCGTGCACGAATTCCTGCTCAAGCCGGTGTCGAGCCAGGCGCTCCTGACCCGCATTCTAGGGGTCATGACACAGCCGCGCCCGATGATCCGCCGCGGCAGCTATTACGGGCCGGAGCCGCGTAAGCTTTCGACCTACAAGCCCCAGGTCGATCACGGTATCGAAAGCTCGCAGAGCGCGATGCCGACCTTTATGATATTTACCAACTAAAGTTCGGCGCTAACTAGCGTGGTTGCGCGGCCAAGGCGCCGCTAGAGCATTTCCCGGTCACGATGAATCGATTGTGATCGAGTTGGGGATTCTCGGCTGATTTCGATTGTGAATCCATGGCGCTTCATGATTCGGAGGAAGCCATGGGACGACGCCCTTATTCGGATGATCTACGCGCACGGGTCGTTACGGCGGTAGCGGAGGGATGCTCGCGGCGTGCGGCGGGCAAGCGGTTTGCTGTGAGTGCGTCGTCATCGATCCGATGGGTGGAGTTGCATGAGGAGACCGGGAGCGTCAGCCCGCGGCGGCGCGACGGTAAGAGCCGCTCGCCGCTGGAGCCGCATGCGGCGTGGTTGTTGGACTTGGTTGACCAGGAGCCGGACCTGACCTTGGCGGAGATTGTGGGACGGCTGTTGCAGGATCGCGAGGTGCGCACCACGGACAGCTCGGTCGATCGGTTCTTTGGACGGCATGAGGTGAGCTTCAAAAAAAACTCTGCACGCAGCCGAGCAGGAGCGGCCCGACGTGGCCGCGGCACGGCAATGCTGGAAGGCCGATCAGGCAAGCCTTGATGCGAACCGCCTGGTGTTCGTCGACGAGACCGGAACCTCGACCAAGATGGTGCGCACCCACGGCCGCTGTCGCCGCGGCCAGCGTCTGATCGGCAAGGCGCCGGCGGGACATTGGAAGACCACCACCTTCACGGCCGGACTGCGCTGCGACGGGCTCGTGGCACCCTTCGTTTTGGAAGGGCCGATGAACGGCGAAACCTTCCTGGTCTATGTCGAGACGGTGCTAGCTCCGAACCTGTCGGAAGGCGATATCGTCGTGATCGACAACCTGTCGGCACACAAAGTCGCAGGCGTCCGCGCCGCGATCGAAGCCAGGGGCGCCATCCTTCTCTACCTGCCGCCCTATTCGCCCGATCTCAATCCCATCGAGATGGCGTTCGCCAAGCTCAAGACGCTGCTGCGCAAGGCTGCCGCGCGAACCACAGACTCACTTTGGCATGCAATCGCCGACGTCCTCGGCGCCTTCACGCCAGACGAATGCGCCAACTACCTCGCTCACGCAGGATATGCTTCGTCTTAAGTGGGAAATGCTCTAGCGTCGCCGTGCGGCTTTCGCGAGCTGCTATGTTCAAGCTTGACGACGCGTCGCCGCCGACTGGCTGTCGCCGTTGAGCGCGCGCCGAAGGGCGGCGTTGTCGACTGGTTTCTGCAGTACGGGCACATTGGCAAACCGTCCGTCGATCGCCTCGGCGCCGTAGCCGGTCACGAACACGATTGGGACGCCGCGACCGGTCAGTTCGTCGGCGAGAGTATAGATCGTTTCTCCGCGAAGATTGATATCGAGCACCGCCGCCTGCAGCCGTTCCATGTCGATGGCGCCGATGGCGTCGGCCACGTTTCCGAACGGTCCGACCACGTGAAATCCGATCTCGGTAAGAATGTCCTTCATCATCATTCCGACAATGGCTTCATCCTCGACCAGAAGAACGTGTCGTCCTTCGGACGGCGGCTTGCCACCGTTGCCCCGGGCTTTCTTGGCTTTGCGTGGTCGCGCGGCCCGCTCCTTCGGCGTATCGATCGCAATCGACATTGCAAACCTCAGGCCGTTCGGCTTCCAGTCGAAGGTCGCGGTGCCGTCGAGTTGCTGCGTCACGCTGGCAGCGATGACTTTCGTCCCATAGCCCTTCGTGGTCGGGGGCTTGACGCGCGGTCCGCCGCTTTCCCGCCATTGAAGTTCGAGAGCTTCCCGATTCCACTGCCAGTTCAGCAGAACTTGGCCCTTCAGTTCGGACAGCGCACCATATTTTGCGGCATTGGTGGCAAGCTCGTGCAGCACCAGTGCAATGGTCTGCGCGGTTTCCGGCTTCAGGAAGACGGGTGGCCCGGAAATAACGATCCGTTCGGCCTCGCCGCTACGATAAGGGGCGAGCTCCTCGTCAACGAGCTGACCGAGGTTGGCTCCCTCCCATCGGGATTCCGCCAGCAGCGTGTGCGCGGTCGACAGCGCCCTGATGCGCCCCTCGACCATCGAGACATAGGCGTCGATCGACTTGGCCTTGGTCATGCGGACGATCGATTGCACGATCGCGAGCGCGTTACGGGCGCGATGATCGACCTCCCGCACCAGAAGGGTGCGGCGCGCTTCGGCCTCCTTCAACTCGGTGATGTCGATGGTCACGCCGCTCACCCGCGTGATCTTGCCGAGCACGTCGGACATCATCGCTGCCGCGCAAATGCACCATCGTGTCTGTCCGTCCGGCCTTAGAATCCGGACCTCCAATTGGAAGGTGTTGGCGTCGGTCGCGCCGTTTTCGACGATGCTCTGGATCCGCGCCAGATCCTCCGGATGGACGAACGAGCGGATATTCTCCATCGTCAGCCGAACGTCGGCCGGCTCGACACCGAAAATCCGATGCTGTCCCGCATCCCACACGACTTCGCCGGTAACCACGTCCCAATCCCACGACCCCATTTGTCCGGCCGCCAGGGCCAAGCTGCGCGAGCGCTCGCTCTCGCGCAGTCGGGCATTGGATGCTTCGAGCTCGGTCATGCGTTCGGCGACGCGGCGCTCGAGATCGGCATTGAGATGCTCGAGCTGGCGCGTCTTGCGATAAAGCTCGGCGAAAACGCGAACCTTGGCGCGCAGCACCTCTGGAACGACTGGTACCGGCACATAGTCCACCGCGCCCATCTCATAACCGCGGAGACGGTCGACGTCGGTGAGGTGAATCGCGGAAATGAAGATGATCGCGGTTTCCTGGAAGCGGGGATGTTCGCGGATCATCGCGGCGAGCTGGAAGCCGTCCAGTTCCGGCATGCAGACGTCGATCAGCAGGATCGCCACTTCCGTTTTCAACAGACACTCCAGCGCCTCTCGAGCGGAGAATGCCTTGATGAGATTCTCGCCAAGGTCTTGCAGGATCGCTTCATAGGCCAGCAGCTTTGCGGGCTGGTCGTCGACGAGGAGGACGTTGACCTGGTCGTGCTGCGGCATTGTCGTTCCTACCGATGAAGCCAGATGCGCAGCGCCGACAGGAGCTGGTCGGTGTTGACCGGCTTGGCCAGATAGTCCGACGCGCCGGCTTCAAGGCATTTCTCGCGGTCGCCCTTCATGGCCTTTGCCGTCAAGGCTATGATCGGCAACCGACGGTATGCCGGGTTCTCGCGGATCTTGACGATAGTCTGATAGCCATCCATTTCCGGCATCATGATGTCCATCAATATGATCGCGAGCTCGGAGGCGCCCGTGAGCAGGGTGATCGCTTCGTTGCCGGTTGTCGCGGTCAGCACTTTCATACCTCTGCGTTCCAACACGCTCGACAGCGCAAAGATGTTGCGCGCGTCGTCGTCCACGAGGAGCACCGTCTTGCCGACCAGATCCTCGTCGGAACTATGCAGAAGTTCCAGCATGCGCTGCTTGTCGGACGGCAGATCGGTCACCACCCGGTGCAGGAACAGCGCCGTCTCGTCGAGCAGCCGCTCCGGCGACTCCACCCCCTTGACCACGATGCTGCGCGCCATGGCGTGCAGCCGCGAATCTTCCTCGGATGAGAGTTCCTTGCCGGTGAACACCACCACCGGGACGTCCGCCAGCGTCGTGTCGCGGCGCATTTCGTCGAGGATTTCAAAACCCGACATGTCCGGCAGGCGCAGGTCGAGCACCACGCAATCGCAAGGCGTCTCCCGCAAGGCGTTGAGCGCCTCCGCTCCGGTGGACGCGTTCAGGATTTCGATATCGTCATATCCGAGCAGTGCATCGATGCTCATCTGTTCGGCTTTGTTGTCCTCGACGACGAGGAGACGCCGGCGTCGCGGCTGCGCGAACTCCTTGATCCTGGTCAGCGCATCGGAGATGCCGTCGGGCGTCGCAGGCTTGACGACGAACGAAAATGCGCCGCGGGCCAGCCCGTGCTGGCGATCCTCGTCGAGGGTGATGATCTGCACCGGGATGTGACGCGTCAGCGGGTTCTGCTTGAGCTGACTGAGCACGTTCCAGCCCAGCATGTCCGGCAGGAAC
Organism: Xanthobacteraceae bacterium; assembly: GCA_050725815.1. Lineage (GTDB taxonomy): Bacteria > Pseudomonadota > Alphaproteobacteria > Rhizobiales > Xanthobacteraceae > VAZQ01. Next base: position 1,987 of record JBOHIG010000202.1, on the reverse strand, counting down.
ACGTCGAGCGAAACGGCCGTCGGCTGATACTGCTTGGCGAGATCGAGCGCGTCGTCCCCGCGCATCGCCAACAGCACCTTGAAGCCCTTGTCGCGGGCGAGATCGACCATGATACGCGCATAGTGGGGATCGTCCTCGACGATCAGCAGCAGCGGGTCGCCCGGCTGGATATCCAGCCGGTCGTCGGATATCTGCTCGAACGACCGTTCGGGAGCGATTGGGAGCAGTCCGAACGCGTGCGTGCTCGGCGCATCGCTCGGTGGACGCGTGGCGGCAGTAGGCCCCACATACTTGAGCGGCAGATACATCGTGAACGAGCTGCCGACGCCCGGCGTGCTTCGAAGCTGGATTTCGCCGCCGAGCAGGGTCGAGAGCTCGCGGCTGATGGCGAGGCCCAGGCCGGTGCCGCCGTATTTGCGGCTGGTCGAGGCGTCGGCCTGCTGGAATGCCTCGAAGATGATCTTCTGCTTCTCAAGCTGAATGCCGATGCCGGTGTCGGACACCTCGAAGGAGACGACCGACGGGGCCTGGTTGAGGACCGGATGATCCGGACTCCAGCCGCCGACCGCGGCGGAGACATTGAGCCGCACGCCGCCCTGGGCGGTGAACTTGAACGCGTTGGACAGCAGGTTCTTGAGCACCTGCTGAAGTCGCTTGGAGTCCGTCACGATGCCGCGGCCGAGATTCGAATCGACATGGACCTCGAACGACAATTGCCGGGTGTCGGCTTCGTGCCGGAAGGGGCGCGACACCATATCGAGCAGGTTGGAGAAGAACACCTCTTCCGCTTCGACCGTCACGGTGCCGGATTCGATCTTCGACAGGTCGAGGATGTCGCTGATGAGATTCAGGAGATCGGTGCCGGCGCCGTGAATGGTGCGCGCGAACTCGACCTGCTTGACTGTCAGATTGCCCTCCGGGTTGTCGGTGAGCTGCTGGCCCAGGATCAGGATCGAGTTGAGCGGCGTGCGCAGCTCGTGCGACATATTGGCGAGGAATTCCGACTTGTACTTCGAGGTCAGCGCCAACTCGGTCGCCTTCTCCTCAACCGCGCGGCGGGCCAGCTCGATTTCCTGGTTCTTGCGTTCGACTTCGACGTTGCGTTCGGCAAGCTGCTGCGCCTTTTGTTCGAGCTGTTCGTTGGTCTGTTGCAACTCGCGCTGCTGCGTCTGCAATTCGCCGGCGAGCTGTTGGGACTGCTTAAGCAGACCTTCGGTCTGCATCGTTGCTTCGATCGAATTGAGCACGATGCCGATCGAGGTGGTGAGCTGCTCCAGGAACGTGGTCTGCAGGGTCGTGAAGGCGTTGACCGAAGCCAGCTCGATCACTGCCTTGACCTGATTCTCGAACAATACTGGCAGCACGATTACGTTGTGCGGCGTCGCCTTGAACAGCGCGGAACCGATCGGCACCGAGCCCGCCGGGATGTCCGTGATCAGCACGCGCCGCTTGTCGAACGCACACTGGCCGATCAGGCCCTGGCCCGGCAGCAGCGACAGCGGGTGACCGTTCATGCCGTCGTCGGCATAGGCCGACAGCAGCCGCAACGCCGGCGCCTCGTCGCCTTCCATCTGATAGATGACGCCCTGCTGAGCATTGACCAAAGGTGTGAGCTCTGTGAGCAGCAGCCGTCCGACGGTCGCGAGGTCGCGCTGGCCCTGTAGCATGTTGGTGAAGCGGGCGAGGTTGGTCTTCAGCCAGTCCTGCTCTGTGTTGTGCTCGGTGGTGAGCCGCAGGTTGTCGATCATCGTATTGATGTTGTCTTTGAGCTCGGCCACTTCGCCGCGCGCATCGACTTGACTCGACCGGGTCAAGTCGCCCTTCGTCACGGCGGTCGCCACCTCCGCGATGGCGCGGACCTGCGTGGTCAAGTTGGCCGCCAGCAGGTTGACGTTGCCGGTGAGGTCCTTCCAGGTGCCGGAGGCGCCGGGCACGTTGGCCTGTCCACCGAGGCGTCCCTCCACGCCGACTTCGCGCGCCACCGTGG
>JBOHIG010000201.1:0-2998 GCA_050725815.1 Xanthobacteraceae bacterium | reverse complement strand
AACCAGGGCGGACGCGCGATGGTCTTGACGTCGATCGCGGTGGGATCGCCGCCGGCGCCTTGCAACGCGCGCAACAAGTCCTTCGCGCGCAGGATGCCGATGATGTTCTCGGGGCGCTCGCTCCACAGCGGCACGCGCGTGACAGGACATTCGAGCACTCGCCTGACGACCTCCTCGGGCGGATCGTCGGCGCAGGCCGTAACCATATCAGTGCGGTGGATCATCACGTCGGAGACGACGAGGTCGCGAAGGTCGAGCAGGCCGCCGAACATGTCGCGGTCGTGCTTCTCGACGCCGCCTTCCTTGTGCAGGAGGTCGACTTGCCCGCGCAGTTCCTCATGCGCGGACAGGAACGCCTGGTCGGTGCCGACCTTGACGCCGAACAGCCGCAGGATGAACCGCACCAGCGTCTCGATCCAGATCAGCAGCGGGCCGAACAGCCGCACCGCCCAGGAAATCGGCCGCGCCACCAGCAGCGCTACGCGCTCGGGCGCGTTTATGGCGAGCGTCTTTGGCAGCACCTCGGTGAACACCACCACGACGACGGTCATGATCGCGGTCGCATAGAGCGCGCCGATCTCGCCGAACCAGGCCAGCAGCAGACCGGTCGTCATCGCCGTCGCCGCGATGTTGACGACATTGTTGCCGGTGAGGATCGCGCCGATCATGCGCTCGCGGATCTCGAGCAGCCGGCTGACCAGCCGCGCCCGTCGGTTGCCGCTCTTCTCAAGCCGCAACAGCCGCGCGCGCGAAACGGCGGTCAGCGCCGTCTCGCTCGCGGAAAAGAAGAACGAGAAGGCGAGGCAAAGCAAAATGACGGCGAGCGACAGCCAGTCTTCGGTCAGCATCGGTCAAGCAAGCTTCCCAGCCAGAAATGCGCGCACATCCGCGGCATCGACATCCGGCGCAATGAATGCCGCCCCGATCCCGCGCGTCAGGATGAAGGTCAGCTTGCCGCGTTTGACTTTCTTGTCCTGGGCCATGAGGTCCATCATCCGGTCGATGTCCGGCGGTCCTCCGGCGATATCCGAGAGATGGGTCGGCAAGCCGACCGCCGCAAGGTGGCGGGCGGCGCGTTCGGCCTCCGCCTCGGGCAATAAGCCGCGCCGGGCAGAGAGCTCGAATGCGAGCGCCATGCCGATCGCGATTGCCTCGCCGTGCAGGAGCACGTCGGAGAAGCCGGCCGCCGCCTCCAGCGCGTGCCCGAATGTGTGGCCGAGATTGAGCAAGGCGCGCTCGCCGGTCTCGCGCTCGTCGGCGCCGACGATGTCGGCCTTCTTCTGCACGCTCTTGAGGATCGCGTATTCGCGCGGCGCGTTGGAGCCGCGCGCCTGCGCGCCGGAAAAAACCTCGCGCCAGTTCGCTTCCAGCCATTCGAAGAAGGGCGCATCGCCGAGCAGGCCGTACTTCGCGACTTCGGCATAGCCGGCGCGGAATTCTCGCTCCGGCAAAGTGTCCAACAGCGCCGTATCGATGACTACCAGAATCGGCTGGTAGAAGGCGCCGACCAGATTCTTACCGCGTCTGGAATCGATCGCGGTCTTGCCGCCGACCGAGGAATCGACCTGCGCCAGCAGCGTGGTCGGCACCTGCACGTAGTCGAGCCCGCGGCGCACGACCGCGGCGGCAAAGCCGGCGAGATCGCCGATCACGCCACCGCCCAGCGCGACCACGACGTCGCCGCGCTCGATGCGCGATTCGATCAGCGACTCGCAGACGCGCTCGAAGGTCGGCCAGCTCTTGGAGCTTTCCCCGGGCGGGACCGTGACCACCGTCGTGCCGATCCCGGCGTCGGCGAGCGAAGCCTCACACGCTTGCAGATGATGACGCACGACGTTGTCGTCGGTGACGATCGCGGCCCGTGCGCCCGGGCGCAGCGCGGCGATCCGCGCGCCGAGCGACGCGAGCTGACCGCGGCCGATTGCGATGTCGTAGCCGCGCTCGTCCAGCACCACCTTGACGACCAAAGGCTCGCCGGTACGCAACGGAGCGGTCATGGCGCCGGATCTCCCTGCTTCGGCGCATCCGTCGGCGGTGCGGCAGCCAGCCTGCTTACCAGCGCCTCGACGATCTCGTCGACGATCTTGTCGTGCGGTACGTCGCGCGATTGCACGGTCATATCCGCCATGGCGTAGACCGGATACCGCAGGTCGATCAGCGACTGCAACGTGGCGGCCGGATCGTCGGTGTGCAGCAGCGGCCGGTCCTGCCGCCGCTTGATCCGGCGCATCAGCACGTCGAACTCGGCCTTGAGCCAAACCGATAGTCCTTTGGCCGCAATGGCCGCGCGCGTGTCGGCATTCATGAAGGCGCCGCCGCCAGTCGCCAGGATCTGCGGCCCGCTGTCGAGCAGGCGGGCGATCACGCGCGCCTCGCCGGCGCGGAAGTCGGGCTCGCCACGGGTCGCAAAGATGTCCGGTATCGACATGCCCGCGGCCTTCTCGATCTCGGCATCGGCGTCGGCAAATGGAACGCCGAGCCGCACCGCCAGACGGCGCCCGATCGACGATTTGCCCGCCCCCATCATGCCGACCAGCACGACCGAGCGATGGCCCAGTGCCGCAACCACCCCGGCCGCCGGCGCCGCGGCGCCGGCCGAGGGCTGCTTTGCCGGATGCGATGCCGCCGGGTGTGACATGCCTGAAGAATCTCGCGCTGTCGGTCTCGGTATCGAGCTTGGGCCTCTTAGAGCATTTTCCGGTCGATGGGAAACCCGCCTTGGCCCGTCCTTGCAAGCAGGCCGACGCTTGTCAGGATGGCCGTGACGTAGTTTTTTCACGATTCGATGCTTGAATAGCCATCACCATGCCGAGCCTGTTCCGATTCCTGGGTGTCATTGGCGTAATCGTCGGCACGATCTATGCCGGCATGTTCGTGCTCGCCCATTTCTACGATCCGGCGCCGCGCGAAATCACGGTTTCGATTCCGCCCGACCGACTCTCAAAGCAGCAGCGCTGAGGCAGGCTAGTGGTCCGATTCTAACATTCGCATCCCATTT
>JBOHIG010000200.1:0-4577 GCA_050725815.1 Xanthobacteraceae bacterium | reverse complement strand
GCCCGGGAAGATCACGATGCATTGGTCTGACGTTAGTGGCATCACCATGGGCCACAGCATTTCGAAGCTCGAATAAGAATTCGCTAGCACTCACCTCGTTGGGCTTTGCGCAATCTGGGGCCACGCTCCAAGGAACTTCTCCAGCCTTCTGCTTTTGCAACCGTATCCAAAGATCCTTAGCAAGCACGTCGGTTTCGGATGTGCCTTTGGTTCGTACTCTCTGAATAGTCCAACAAAGGATTGAAACGAACAATGCGTACGTTTCAGTCACATTGAATTCTGGATGCGGCAATGCCTCCAACATCTTTTGGAGTCGGTTGACGACTGCCCACTCAACATGATCGTCCGTGATTTGCATCACGCACCGCCCTTCACCGCCTTGACGATCTTCTGCGCGGCATCGTCGAGATCGTCCGCGCTCGTCACATTGAGATTCGACTTCGCGATGATCTCCTTGCCCTTGTCGACGTTGGTGCCTTCGAGCCGCACCACCAGCGGCACGCGCAGGCCGACATCCCGCACCGCGGCGACCACGCCCTCCGCGATTACGTCGCATTTCATGATGCCGCCGAAGATGTTGACCAGAATCCCCTTCACCTTCGGATCGGAGGTGATGATCTTGAACGCGGCCGCGACTTTCTCGGCGCTGGCGCCGCCGCCGACGTCGAGAAAGTTCGCCGGCTCCTCGCCATAGAGCTTGATGATGTCCATGGTCGCCATTGCGAGTCCCGCGCCGTTGACCATGCAGCCGATGGTGCCGTCGAGCGCGACATAGTTGAGATCGTACTTCGACGCCTCGATCTCCTTCTCGTCTTCCTCGGTAAGATCGCGCAGCGCCACGATGTCCGGGTGGCGGTAGAGCGCGTTATCGTCGAAGCCGATCTTGGCGTCGAGGCAGATGAGCTGCTCGGACTTGGTGATGACCAGCGGATTGACCTCGAGTAAGCTCATGTCCTTGGCGATGAATGCCGCGTAGAGCTTGTTCACCAGCGCGCCGGTCTGCTTGGCAAGGTCTCCGGACAGATCGAGCGCCTCGGCCACGCGCCGTCCGTGATGCGGCATGATCCCGGTCGCGGGATCGACCGGGAACGTCAGGATCTTCTCAGGGTGGCTGCGCGCGACTTCCTCGATGTCCATTCCGCCTTCGGTCGAAACCACGAAGGAAACCCGCGAGGTCGCGCGATCGACCAGGGCGGAGAGATAGAACTCCTTCTCGATCAGCGAGCCTTCCTCGATGTAGAGGCGGTTGACCTGCTTGCCCTTGGGCCCGGTCTGGTGCGTCACCAGCGTCGCGCCCAGGATGCGCTCGGCCTCCCGCCGCACGTCGTCGAGCGAGCGCACGACCTTGACGCCGCCGGCCTTGCCGCGGCCGCCGGCATGGATCTGCGCCTTCACCACGACCACCGGGCTGCCGAGATCGTTCGCGGCCTTGACCGCCTCGTCGACCGAGAAGGCGGCATGCCCGCGCGGCACCGGCACGCCGAATTCTCGCAACACGGCCTTGGCCTGGTATTCGTGGATGTTCATGGCGCCTTGTCCCCCGCCGCTCCGCTCAGTAGCAACCCCCGGCTCAGGCAGGTATACATTATTCCACTTCTGAGGCCGTGGCGGCAATCCACTGCGACATCGACACTCCGCAACGTGGCCCACCCGATTTTCACGCGCAGTGACAAAGAGATAACACTGGGCCCTACCGCCCTTTGCCGAGATTGGGCGCAATCGTCATGCAGGCGTCGACGAGGGTTTTCACGGCGCCCGCCGACTTGTCGAACATCGTGCGCTCCGCACCGTTGAGCTGAATCTCGACGATGCGCTCGACGCCCTTCGATCCGATCACCGCCGGCACGCCGACATAGAGATCCTTCACGCCGTACTCGCCGTTGAGCCAAGCCGCGCAGGGCAGCACGCGCTTCTTGTCGCGCAGGAAGCTCTCCGCCATCGCAATCGCCGACGACGCCGGCGCGTAGAAGGCGGAGCCGGTCTTGAGCAGATTCACGATCTCGGCACCGCCGTCGCGGGTGCGCTGAACGATGGCATCGAGCCGCGCCTGCGTCGTCCACTTCATCTTGACGAGGTCGGGCAGCGGAATGCCGGCGACGGTGGAGTAGCGCGTGAGCGGCACCATCGCGTCGCCGTGACCGCCGAGCACGAAGGCGGTCACGTCCTCGACCGAGACGTTGAATTCATCGGCGAGGAAATAGCGGAAGCGCGCCGAATCGAGCACGCCGGCCATGCCGACCACCATGTTCTTGGGCAGGCCGCAGGCCTTCTGCAGCGCCCAGACCATGGCGTCGAGCGGGTTGGTGATGCAGATCACGAAGGCATTGGGCGCGTATTTCTTGATGCCGGCGCCGACCTGCTCCATCACCTTGAGGTTGATACCGAGGAGGTCGTCGCGGCTCATGCCCGGCTTGCGCGGCACGCCGGCGGTGACGATGCAAACGCTGGCGCCGTCGATCGCCTCGTAGGAATTGGTGCCGGCGATCCTGGCGTCGAAACCCTCGACCGGCGAGGACTGGACCAGATCGAGCGCCTTGCCCTGGGGGATGCCCTCGGCGATGTCGAACAGCATGACGTCGCCGAGCTCCTTGAGTCCGACGAGGTGGGCGAGCGTGCCGCCGATCTGGCCGGCGCCGATCAATGCAAGCTTTGGACGCGCCATGATTTCATGAGCCCTGTCTTGAAAAACCTTGGATTTCGGCAGCGGGAAGGGTTGGTGCCAATAAGCCGCTGCGGTGCGTCATAGACCGTTTCAGGGGCCGCCTTCAAGGGACAGAAGGTCCTATTCGCGGCGTCCGGCGGCTGCACTACAATCCCTGCGACGCCAGTGTGAGAAATCGGGGGACTCGTCGCATGCCATGTCGGGACTGCATTGCCGCGGCCATCGTCCTGCTCGCGCTCGGCTCCGCGCCCGCCGCCGCGGACACCTACCCGTCGAAGCAGATCCGGCTGATCGTGCCGTTTACGCCGGGATCGCCGGTCGACGTGCTGGCGCGGGTGGTGAGCAGTCACCTTTCGCCGCGGCTTGGGCAGACCATCGTCATGGAGAACAAGCCTGGCGCCGGGACCACCATCGGCACCAAGCTCGCCGCCAGCACCGATCCCGACGGCTACACGCTGATGATCGCCGCTTCGAGCCTGGTCATCTCGGCGGCGATCTATCCCAACCCCGGCTACGACCCGATCAAGAGCTTTGCGCCGGTCGCCATGCTGGCGCGCAGCCCGCAGACCATGGTGATCGCGCCGTCGGTGCCGGCCAGAACGGTGAAGGAATTCATCGCCTATGCGCACGCCAATCCGGGCAAGCTCAATTTCGGGTTCGGGCTCGGCACGCTGCCGCAGATCCTCGGCGAATATTTCAAGGCGCTCACCAAGTCCGACATCGCCAGCATCCCGTACAAGGGCGGCGCCAACGCCATCACCGACATGCTCGGCGGACGCATTCAGATGAATTTCGGCACGCCGCCGACCCTGCTGCCGCTGATCAAGCAGGGCAAGATCAGGGCGCTCGCTGTGACAACCGACGCCCGCTACAAGGACTTGCCGGACGTGCCCACCATGAAGGAAAGCGGGCTGCCGCAGCTCTCGCTGACCTTCACCGCCGGCTTCATCGCGCCGGCCGGAACGCCCGAGCCGGTGCTGCGCAAGCTCAACGGCGCCGTCAATGAAGCGCTCAAGTCGCCGGAGTTGATCGCCGCCATGGCGAAGCTCGGCTTCGAGCCGGAGCCGTGGACCACCAAGCAGTATGCGGACTTCATCGCCCACGAGGTCAAGAACTGGCCGGAGATCATCAAGGCGTCGGGCGTGAAGCTGAAGTGACGCGGCGGCGATGGATTCGTCGACTGGCATTGGAGCGAGGTCGAACATGCGCAAAGTCATTCTGATCGCGTTGGCCGCCATCGTGCTGGCGGGCGTCGCAGCACCGGCACGGGCGCAGGACTATCCCGACCGGCCGATCAAGCTGATCATTCCGTTGCTGGCGGGCTCCCCCATCGCGTCGCTGGCGCGGGTCGTGCTGGCGCCACTGTCGGCGAAGTTCGGACAGCAGATCCACATCGACGCGCGTCCGGGCGGTGGCACCACCATCGGCCTCAAGGCCGCCGCCGCCGCAGCCCCCGACGGCTACACGCTGTTCATGTACGGACAGAACATCGCGTATGTGCAGCAGCTCTATCCCGATCTCGGCCTCGATCCGATGAAGGCCTTCGTACCGGTCGCGAACCTCATGACATTCTCCCATGTGTTCGTGGTCGGATCGCAAGTCCCGGCCAAGACGCTCAAGGAGTTCGTCGCCTATGCGAAGGCCAATCCAGGCAAGCTGAACTTCGGCGCCGGCCTCGGAACGATGCCGCAGATCGTCGGCCTGTATTTCATCAAGGTCGCCGGCGTGGACATTGTCAGCGTGCCTTACCGCGGCGGCGAGCAGGTGCGCGTCGACATCCTGGGCGGCCGCGTCCACATGAACACCGGCCCGGTCGCCAGCCTGATGCCGCTGATCAGGCAGGGCAAGCTGCGGCCGCTCGCCTACACCGGCAAAACGCGGCATCCGCTGCTGCCGGAGGTGCCCACCATGATCG
>JBOHIG010000199.1:0-7100 GCA_050725815.1 Xanthobacteraceae bacterium | reverse complement strand
ACCCTGCTGGGCGTAGCGGTGTTCCACCACAAGACGCTCGAAGTCGCGCTGACCGGACTTGCGGCCGTTACACTCTACAAGCACATGTTCACGGGATTCCGGCAGGGCGAAGGCTTCACAGGCCTTGCGTTACAGCTTCACCACGAATGGGTGATCCTCGGCAATCTGTTTCTGCTGCTGATGGGATTTGCCGTCTTGTCGCGTCATTTCGAGAAGAGTCGCATCCCCGACGAGATGCCGGCCTTCCTGCCGGACGGCTGGAGCGGCGGTCTGGCTCTGCTCGCCATCGTGTTCGTGCTGTCGAGCTTCCTCGACAACATCGCGGCGGCCCTGATCGGCGGCACGATGGCGCGCCACGTCTTCAAGGGCAAAATTCACATCGGCTATCTCGCGGCAATCGTGGCCGCTTCCAACGCCGGTGGCTCCGGAAGTGTCGTCGGTGACACGACCACGACGATGATGTGGATCGACGGTATCAGTCCGCTGACCGTCGTAAGCGCATATGTCGCCGCGTTCGCCGGCTTCCTGATCTACGGGATTCCAGCGGCACTTCAGCAGCACCGCCACTCTCCGATCATCAAGGACGCACCGCGCGGGCTGCAAATCGACTGGACTTCGCTGGCGATCGTGGCGGCAATTCTGATCATTGCGATCACAGCCAATGTCACCTCCAACCTGAGATTCCCCGCGCTGCTCGACATCGTACCGGTGCTTGGCCTTGCCGTCTGGGTCGTCATCCTCGCGACCGCGCCGCTGCGCCGGCCCGATTGGACGATCATGCCCGAGACGTTCAAAGGCACGATCTTCCTGCTCGCACTGGTCACCAATGCTTCGCTGATGCCCGTTGAGGAATTGCCGCTTGCCTCCTGGCAGACCGCCTTCGGCCTCGGCTTCCTCTCGTCCGTATTCGATAACATTCCGCTGACCGCGCTCGCCCTCAAGCAGGGCGGTTACGATTGGGGCATGCTTGCCTACGCCGTCGGTTTCGGCGGATCGATGATCTGGTTCGGGTCTTCGGCCGGCGTCGCCGTCTCCAACATGTATCCGGAAGCGAAGTCAGTGGGCCGCTGGCTGCGCCACGGCTGGCACATCGCGCTCGCCTATGTCTTCGGCTTCTTCGTGATGCTCGCAATCCTCGGATGGCATCCCGACGCGCCGCACAAGAAGCGCGTCGAGTTGCCCGCCACCCAAGCTCATACAACGATGGGGAACGTGTCATGAGTACGCTGCAATGGCTGACGCTCGCCGTTTTCGGCGTGACGATCGCAGCCATCGTCATCAACAGGCTCGACGCCACCGTCGCCGCACTGCTCGGCGTCGTGGTCATGATCTGGATGGGCACCATGAGCGAGGTGGAGGCCGCCCAGCTCGTCGACTGGAACGTGATGGCGATCCTGGTGGGCATCTGGATCATCGCCGGCTATTTCGGAAAGACCGGCGTGCCGAGCTGGCTGTCGGTGCAATCGTTGAAACTATCCGGCGGAAGACCGGGCCTGCTCATTCTCGTGCTGTCGATGCTGACCGGCATCCTGTCGATGTTCATCGACAACGTGGTCTGCATCCTGATGATGGCGCCGGTGGCACTGCCGCTAGCGCGCGCGCTCGGCATTCCGGCGACGCCGCTGGTGCTGATGATCGGCTTTTCCGCCAACTTCATGGGCACCGCGCTGCTGCTCGGCGACCTTCCCCCGCAGATGCTGCACAGCGTCGCCGGCGCCGAGTTTTTTGATTTCATCTGGCTACAGGGACGGCCGTCATCGTTTCCGATCCTGATGCTGACATTCGTGATTACGCTGGCCTTCATGTACGTTTACGGCTTCCGCCGCATCGGCAAACCGTCTGCGGAAGGCGCCGCCACTATCAAGTCCGACATTCCGGATCGACTGTTCGCCTTCATCACGGTGGGTATGTTCCTGCTGACGGTATTTGCGATGGCGATGCGGGAGTTCCTGGGCGTCAAGCTCGGATTCATCGCGCTGACCGGCGCGGTGATCCTGGTGCTGACCATCGAAATCCTGGGCGAAAAGCTCAAGGAAGCGCCGACCTTCGAGCACATCGTGCAGGAGCTCGATTGGCGGGCCGTGTTCTTCTACATCGCGCTGTTTGCGCTCGTCGGCGGCCTCGAGAAGACGCACATCCTCGACATGCTGGCCAACTGGATGAAGCCGATGTTCGCTGAGAACTTCGCGCTCGGCGCCACCATCCTCTTCTGGGTCACGATCCCAATCGTCGGCATCGTGGAACACGACGCCTACATCCTTACGTTCTTGAACACGATCAAGGAGCTGGGAGCGCAGGGTATTCCGCCGTGGCCGCTGTGGTGGGTCGTGCTGTGGGCCGGCACGCTCGGCAGCAACCTAACGGTTGCCGGCGCACCGGCACTCTATGTCGCGCTGCGCATCGCCGAGCGGGAGGAAGATCGCAAGGTTTCGCTGCGCGAGTTCCTTTCGTGGAGCCTGGTGTTCACCCTGGTCAGCGCCGTCGTTTGCTACGTGCTGGCGATGCTGATCTGGGTCCTGCCCTACGCGAATTGAGGAAGGAGCTATCCATGTTCAAGAATATCCTGATCCCGACGGACGGCTCGCCGCAGTCGCACAAGGCTGCGGTGCGGGGCGTCACGCTGGCCAAAGCGCTCGGTGCGAAGGTCACAGGCTTCTTTGCGGCGCCACCTGCGACGCCCGTAGTCTATCGGAATCATCTTCCGGTCGGCTTCGCGCAGCCGAAAGAGCACGCACGGATGATCGAGGCGACCGCGGCGCAGCACCTGTCCTATATCGAATCCGCAGCCAAGAAGGCCGGCGTTCGCTACGAGGGAGTCCATTTCACGAGCGATTATCCGGCCGACGCCGTTATCGACATCGCGGCCAAGAAGAAATGCGACCTCATCGTGATGGCGACGCACAGCAAGGGCGGCCTGCGGGACGTGTTCATCGGCAGCGTCACGCAGAAGGTGCTGAACCGCTCGAAAGTGCCGGTGATGGTCTTCCGATGAACGAATAGGCGGCAGCTCCCCAGCGGGCTTAACACCCCTTTAAGCCTGCTGCGCCAAAGTGCCCCAATTCGGTACAGCGCAAGCGTGAGGAGTAGAAGCATGCCCGAACGGATTCTCATCGTCGACGACGATCCCGTGCAGCGGCGGCTTCTGGAAAGCATGATCGTGCGCGCCGGATATGACGCCACCGTCGCCGACGGCGGCGACGCCGCGGCGGCCATACTCACGGCACAAGACGCCGGGCGCATCGACGCGGTGGTGCTCGACCTCGTCATGCCGGATCTCGATGGCCTCGGCGTGCTCGCCAAAATGCGCGAAGCCGGCGTTTCCATTCCGGTCATCGTGCAGACCGCGCATGGCGGCATTGACAATGTCGTCAGTGCCATACGCGCCGGTGCGACCGACTTCGTCGTCAAGCCGGTCGGCGCCGAGCGGCTACAGGTTTCGCTGCAAAACGCGCTCGCCGCCAGCGCGCTCAAGGGCGAGCTCAACCGCATCCAGCGCAGCCGTACGGGCACGCTCACCTTCGAGGATATCGTCACCCGCAGCCCCCGCATGCACGCCGTGCTCCGCCAGGCCGAAAAGGCGGCAGGGTCGACCATCCCGGTGCTGATCGAGGGGCGCTCCGGCGTCGGGAAGGAACTGATCGCCCGCGCCATCCACGGCACCGGCGACCGCCGGGCGAAGCCTTTCGTCGCCGTCAATTGCGGCGCGATCCCGGACAATCTGGTGGAGTCGATCCTGTTCGGGCACGAAAAGGGCGCGTTCACTGGCGCTACCGATCGCCACGTCGGAAAATTTGTCGAGGCCGCCGGCGGTACCTTGTTCCTGGATGAAGTCGGCGAATTGCCGGCGGCGGCGCAGGTCAAGCTCCTGCGCGCGATCCAGGAGGGCGAAGTCGAGCCGGTCGGCGCTCGCAAACCGGTGAAGGTCGATGTGCGGTTGATCTCCGCCACCAATCGCGACCTCATCGCCGACGTCAAAAGCGGCCGCTTCCGCGAGGACCTGTTCTACCGGCTGCATGTGTTTCCGATCGGCGTGCCGGCGCTCGAAGAACGTCCCGAGGATATTCCCGCGCTCGCCCGCCACTTCCTCGCGCGTTTCGCCGCCGAGGAGGGCAAGCGCATCCGTGGCTTCGACGCGAACGCCGTCGCGCTGCTTGGCCGGCATCGCTGGCCCGGCAACGTGCGCCAGCTCGAGAATGCTGTGTTCCGCGCCGTCGTGCTGGCGGAAGGCGACGAAGTCGGCGTGTCTGACTTTCCCCAGTTTGTGTCGCATGCGGGCCGGGAGACCATGACGGACTTGGTCCACGCCCCAATGGTTAACGACGCCTCACATACGGTGCCTGAGGTGACGACATCGCTGATCGACGAAGCGCCTATCCAATCGGGTAATATTGCACCGCATCAGCCCGAAATTGGCCCTGCCCTGGCGCTTCTCGATGGTCAAGGGGAGGTCCGCACCCTCGACGAGGTCGAAGCCGAAATGATTCGCTTCGCCATTTCCCACTATCGCGGACAAATGTCGGAGGTCGCACGCCGGCTGCAGATCGGGCGCTCGACACTCTACCGGAAGCTCGATGCCCTGGGTCTGGCCCCGCGGATGAGCGACGAGGATTCCGACCCCGTGGTCGCCGGGTAACAGGCCGCCGAAAATCGATCAAAATCCGCGTGATCACAGGGGCTGCGCTGTTGCAATCGCAGCGGAATTCCAGTGTGGTCGGCTCCGGTGGATGCTTGACGGCGGAACCGCATGGTCAACGACGGTTCCGCATCAGTTTGGGAGACTAATCCGATGCGCGGCCCTCGTTACGACCGCATTTTGTTCGGTGCTGCACTGACTTTGCTGCTGGCAGTCGTACTGGCGACGGCCCCCGCTACCGTTCACGCAACGCCTGAAAGCACTGCCGCCATCGAGGCCTCGGTCCCGATGCCGGCGCCGGCCAACCTGCCGCCGCCGACCGCCAACGATATCAACACAGCCCCGGAATCGGACGTCCCAATCATCACCGGCACCGCGACCTCGCCATCCACCGTCGAGCCCGCACCGGCAGCAGTTGAAACCCAGGCGCCGGCAGAATCGAATTCCGCGCCGGCCGAAACCGCCGCGCCGGCAACGACTCCCGCCGGAACGACTGCGCCGGCACAGGACGCGAACCTCACGCCGGCCGAAACACCGCCGCCGGACCCGCTTGCTTCCCTTGATCCGGCAGACCGGCCGATCGCGGAAAAAATGCGCGAGCTTCTCGCGAAGTCCGACCGGATTTTCGCGAACCGCAAAGAGCGCACCGCGGTCGAGCAGTTCTATCAGAGCCGAAACCTCATGCCGCTGTGGTTCCAGAAGGGCGTGCAGAACGAGCGCTCCAAGGCCGTGATCGCGCGCATGTTCGCTTCGAGCGCCGATGGCCTCGAGCCGAAGGACTACAAGATTCCGGATATGACGGCGACGAGCCCCGAGGTGCAGGCGGAAGCCGAGCTGCGCCTGACGGCAGCGCTGATCACGTTCGCGCGTCATCTGCAAGCTGGCCGCTTCCCGTTCGCCGGTATGGCGCGCGAGATCGGGCTGCCCCAGACGCCTCCGGTGACGGCCGACGTCCTCGCCAAGATTGCAGATGCGTCGGACGCCGCAGCGGCGCTTGACGCGTTCAGCCCCCCGCAAGCGGAGTACAAGGCGCTGAAAGCCAAGCTCGCCGAGTTGCGCGCAGAGCGCCGCGAGGAGCCGACCGTCGTTCGCATTCCGGAGGGTTCGCTGCTGCGCCCCGGCGTGGAGGATGCGCGCGTCGTGCTGTTGCGCCAGCGCCTGAAGGTCGAAAGCGACGCCGACAGCCGCCGCTACGACGACGCGCTCGTCGCCGCCGTGAAGGCATTCCAGAAGAGCGCAGGACTCAACCCTGATGGCGTGGTCGGACCTTCCACGCTACGACATCTCAACGGCGCCGCTCCGCCGCGCCGCGTCGACGTCATCAATACCGTGATTGTCAATATGGAACGGTGGCGCTGGTATCCGCGCGACCTCGGCAACGTCCATGTGATGCTGAATATCCCCAACTACATGCTGCGGGTGATGAAGGACGGCAATCAGGTGTGGCAGACCCGCGTCGTGGTCGGCAAGCCCTCGACGGCGACGCCGCTGCTCACCGAGACGATGAAGTTCATCACCGTCAACCCGACCTGGAACGTGCCACCGTCGATCGTGCAGAACGAATACCTGCCGGCGCTGGCGCAGGATCCGACCGTGCTGGCGCGCATGGGCCTCAAGGTCGTCCACAATCGTGACGGATCGGTCCACATCTACCAGCCGCCCGGCGACGCCAATGCGCTCGGCCGGATCCGCTTCAATTTCCCGAACCGGTTCCTCGTCTATCAGCACGACACGCCGGACAAGCACCTGTTCAAGCACGACAAGCGCGCCTACAGCCACGGCTGCATGCGGGTCATGGACCCGCTGCACTACGCCGAGGTCCTGCTGGGCCTCGACGATCCGGCCGCGGGCTACACGCAGGCGCGGCTGCGCAAGATGTACGGGCCGAGCGAGGCGAACATCCAGCTCAAGAAGCCGATTCCGGTCCACATCACCTATCAGACGGCCTTTGTCGACGACGAAGGCAAGCTGCAGGTCCGTGCCGACATCTACGGCATCGATGCACGCGTGGCCGCCGCGGTCCGCAGCCAGCGCGGCATCGTCGAGCCGATCGAGGATCGGCCGCGCGTCGCCTCAACCACTCAGCACCAACGTGCACGCTCCAAGCAGCCGCCGCGAACCGCCGTTGGCCTAGGATTCTTCGAAGCGCTGTTCGGTGGCGGCCCCGCTGAACCGCCGGTCAGGCCGAAACGCCGGATCCGCTGAGGCTAGTGCCGCCGATTTGAAGTTCCTACAGCAGTTGCAGCAAATTCGACAAGGAACTTCAAATCGAAAAGCGGCACTAGAATCATAGAGTTGCTAGTGCCCCTTTGTTTCCGAAGTTCGTGTCAGAGTGTGCTGCGGCGTATCACGAACTTCGGAAACGGGGCACCAGTGGAGTTTTGGATTTGACATTCGCTTCCAGAACTCTCGGCTAGGTGGGTTGCGAATGTCAAATCCCACTAAGCCGTCGGCAGCCGGCGGCGAC
>JBOHIG010000198.1:0-6430 GCA_050725815.1 Xanthobacteraceae bacterium | reverse complement strand
GTACACACCCTGTTTTCGGGACCGGCAGCGGGCGCGCAGGCGAGCGCGTATCTGGCGGAAGACGACGCCCGCATCGGCCTCGTCACGCTCGACATGGGCGGCACCTCCGCCGACATCGCCTTCATCGAAGGCGGCGTGCCGCTAGAGACCACCGAGAGCGTGATCGCGCGGCGCCAGATCGACGTGCCTGCGCTCGACATGAGTTCGATCTCCGCCGGCGGCGGCTCGATCGCCTGGATCGACGGCGGGGGCTTTCTGAACGTCGGACCGCAGAGCGCAGGCGCCGATCCCGGCCCTGCCTGCTATGGGCGCGGCGGGACGCGGCCAACCGTGACCGACGCCGACATCGTGTGCGGCTATCTCAATCCGGACTACTTCCTGGGCGGCGCGCAGAAACTCGATATCGAGGCTTCACGGGCTGCACTGGAGAAGCAGGTCGCCGACCCGCTCAAGATGGACGTCCTGGAGGCCGCAGTCGGCATTCAGCGCATTGTCGACATGCGTATGGCGGACGAGGTGCGCATTTTCGCCGCCAAGCGTGGCGTCGATCTGTCCGCGTTCACGCTGCTGCCATTTGGCGGCGCGGGCGCTGTGCACGCCGCCGCGGTCGCCGAGGAACTCGGCATGCGGCGCATCCTGGTGCCGCCGCGGCCCGGCGCATTCTCCGCGCTCGGCCTGCTCTGCACCGACGTGGTGCACGATTACATCCGCTCCGAGCTGCGCCCGCTGACCGAGGTCACGCCCGCGCATGCGGAGGCTATTTTCCAGGAATTGGAGGCGAAAGCGCGCGAGGAATTGACGGCGGAAGGCATGGATGCCGCCGCCGCGCGCTTCGTGCGCGAGCTTGACCTTCGCTACAGCGGTCAGGGCTATGAGCTGCGTACTCCGCTGGATGGATTGTATGACGATAGCCTGACCGATTCATCACTCAGCGCCGCGCGGGAACGGTTCGACGAGCGCCACGCGCAAATCCACGGCCACGCCGCCAAGGAGCGACCGGTGGAGGTCGTGAGCTACCGGCTGCGGGTGCGCGTCGCCGTGCCGAAATACCAGCCGCAGCAGGAGCCGGCGCCGTCCTCGCCGCCGTCCGCCGATGCCGCGCTCAAAGGCAAGCGTGAGGTCCATTTCGGCGGCAGCGCGGCAGTCGAAGCAACGCTGTACGAGCGCGACCGGCTCGGCATCGGCGCGGCGGTCGCCGGTCCCGCCATCGTCGAGCAGTTCGACGCCACCACCGTCATCCCGCCAGGATGGAGCGGCCGCGTCGACGGCTACGGCAATTTGATTTTGGAGAGGGCAGATGGTTGAGCGTTCGATGGGCGGCGCCCCATCGTCCCCTCCCCCGCTTGCGGGGGAGGGACAGGGAGAGGGTATGCAACCAACCCCTTCTCCGTGTGCCCCCTCCCCACCCCTCTCCCGCAAGCGGGAGAGGGAGCAGATCGTGCACGCCGCAACGCCGTTCTCTACCTTGCAGAAGGCGTGAGCATGGACGCCATCACCATCCAGATCCTGCGCAACAAGATCGCGAGCCTGGTCGATGAGATGCACTATCATTTCTATCGCTCGGGCTATTCGACCATCATCCGCGAGTCGCGCGATTTCTCCTGCGTGATCCTCGACCGCGACGGCCGGCTGATCGTTGCGCCGCCGATGTTCTTTCACGCGCCGGTCTATCGGCACCTGGTCGGGCGCATCCTCGAAACGCACGGCAAGGCCGGCGCGATCAACGAGGGCGACGTGTTCGTCTCCAACCATCCGTATGAAGGCGGGTTGCCGCACGTCTCCGACATGGCGTTCGTCGCGCCGGTTTTCGCAGACGGGAAGATCGTCGCGTTCTCCGGATCGATCGCGCATAAGGCCGATGTCGGCGGCGCGGTGCCGGGTTCGACGTCGGCCAACGCGACCGAAATGTATCACGAGGGCCTGTTGCTGCCGCCGGTGAAGATTTTCGAAGGCGGCCAGCGCCTGCCCGACATCGAGCGAATCATCCTGACCAACAGCCGCCAGCCGGAACTGATGCGCGGCGATATTCACGCCCAGATCGCGGTCACGCAGATGGGCGCAGCGCGCGTCAAGGAGCTGTGCGGACGCTTCGGAACGACCACTGTCACGGACGCATTCGCGGCTATCCTCAAGGGCGCGGCCGACGAATTGCGCGGCGCTATCGCCGCCCTGCCCGACGGCGAAGCCTCCGCAGAGGGCCTGCTCGACAATGACGGCGTGGTGCTCGACAAGCCGCTCAAGCTCGCAGTCCGTATCGCTATCAAGGACGGCGTCGCGAGCTTCGATTTTACCGGCAGCGATCCGCAGGCGCGCGGACCGGTGAATCTCCGGCCGTCGATGGTCGAGGCCTGCGTATTCTATTGCCTGATCGGCAGCCTCGGCCCCGATCTGCATTTCAACGACGGCATGCGCGACGTGGTGCGGCTCACATTTGCGCCACGCACCATTGTCAACGCCGAGCCGCCTGCGCCAGTTTCGAACTATCAGATGGTCAATCTTTTGCTGGTCGACGTGATCCTGGAAGCGCTTGCGCATTTCCATCCGGCGCGCGCCATCGCCCATTCCGGTGCGTCGAGCGCGCTGAGCATCGCCTGGACGCGCGGCCGCCCGGGACAGTCGACCATGCAATACGAGATCGCCGGCTCCGCCTATGGCGGCGGCATGGGCTACGACGGAACAACCGCAACCGCGACGCACCTTAGCAACCTGCACACCACGCCGATCGAGATCCTAGAATCCGAATATCCCTGCCGCATCACGCGTTTCGACCTGGTGCAGGATTCGGGCGGCGCCGGGCAATGGCGCGGCGGCCTCGCGATGCAGCGCGAATACGAGCTGCTGGAAGACGCCACCGTCATCCGCCGCTTCAACAAGATCCGTTTCCCGCCGGCGGGCCTTGCCGGCGGCACAGCCGGCAGCCGCGCCCGCTTCGTGGTGCGGCCCGGCACCGACCGAGAGGTCGAGACTGCGGCCTCGGCCCGCTTCGAGATGAAGGCAGGCGAGCGCTTCATCTGCCAAACGCCCGGCGGTGGTGGCTACGGCGATCCGGCCAAGCGCGACCGCGACGCAGTTGCCCGCGATGTGGCCGAGGGCTATGTCTCGCCCAGTGCCGCGCCAAAGGACTACGGCGCGTCATGATGCAACGTGAAGGGGGCGAGTGATGTCATTCACAAGCTGGCGCGGCGTCGTCGGCATGGTCAATCCGACCATGCGGCCCGGCATGACCGAGGAAGTCTGCCGGCTGCTGCCCGCAGGCATCGGGCTCATCCCGCTGTTCCTCAACATCAACCGCGGCACCAAGGACGAATTCCAGTCCGTGATGCCGCACTACGAGAAGCTGATCGCGCTCCTGGCGGAGCAGAACTGCGACCTGATCCACCCGAACGGCGCGCCGCCGTTCATGGTCCACGGCTTCAAGGGCGAGGCGAAGATCGTCGCTGCCTGGGAGAAGAAGTACAAGAAGCCGATCATGAGCGTCGCGCAGAACCACGTGCGGGCGCTCAAGGCGGTGAACGCCAAGAATTTCGTGGGCGCCACCTATTTCCCCGACAAGCTCAACGCCATCTTTGCACAGTATTTCACCGACGCCGGCTTCAAGGTGCGCGCCATGGCAGGCATCGACGTGCCCTTCAACAAGGTGCAGGAGCTCTCCGGCGAGCAGATCTACGCCCATATCAAGAAAAGCTTCCTCAAATCGAAGGGCGCCGACGCCATCTACATGCTGGGCTCGGGCTGGCGCACCCTGGAGATCATCGCCCTGCTGGAGCAGGACCTCCAAGTGCCGGTGGTGCACCCGGTCACGGCGCGGGTCTGGGAGTTCCAGAAGCGACTTCATGTCAAGGAGCCGCGCAGCGGCTTTGGCTATATGCTGGAAAAGCTGCCGTAGCGCATGATCCCGAAAAGTGGACACCACTTTTCGGAAAAAGATCATGCGCAAGAACGAGATGGCGGTTCCCACAGGAACAGGAGAGGCTCAATGTCGTCGCATGGTTTTCGCCGGCCGGTCGCGCTAGCGTGCTGGACCCTCGCTGCGGGGATGACGGCAATGGCTCCGGCGCAGGCACAAACAGTCGAACAGTTCTACAAGGGCAAGACCATCACGGTGTTGGTCGGGACCTCGCCCGGCGGCATCAACGACCTCACCGCCCGCTTTGCCGCCCGGCACCTCGCCCGTTTCATCCCCGGCAAGCCGGATATCGTGGTGCAGAACGCGCCGGGCGGCGGCGGCCTTGTCACCGCAAACCGCATCTACAACGCGGTAGAGAAGGACGGCACCGTCCTCGCCAAACTCGAGCGCGCGACGCCGCAGCTTGCGATCCAGGGCAATCCCCAGGTCAAGTTTGACGCGATGAAGTTCGTCTGGCTTGGCAGCATGTCGTCCTATGCGAACGATGCCTATCTGATGCTGGTCATGGCCGACAGCCCGGCGAAGAGCGTCAACGACCTTAAGCGCGGCAGCCCGGTCAAGCTTGTCTTCGGCGCCAACAATGCCGCGTCGAGCAACCTGATCTTCGCGCAGATCGCGCGTGACGCACTGCACCTGAATGTCAATGTGGTGCGCGGCTACACCGGAGCGGCAAAGCTGTTCCTGGCGATGCAGAACAAGGAGATCGACGGGCAGATGGTGGGTCTGAGCTCGGTCGTCAGCGGCCAGCGCGGGCTATGGGAGCGGAAGGCGTTCCGCGCGCTGGCGCAATTCGGCCGCAAGAGCCGTCATCCGCAATTTCCCGACATACCGACCGGACGCGAGATGACCACCGACAAGGCGGTGCTCGCGCTGCTCGACTTTGCGGAAGCACCGTTCTTCATGTCGCTGCCGTTTGTCGCGCCGCCAGGCATCCCGGCCGATCGCGCCAAGGCGTTGCAGACCGCGTTCATGGCGATGGTCAGGGACAAGAGCGTGGTCGCCGAGGCGCGCAAGCTCGGATTCGAGATCAGCCCGATCGATTCCGGCGAAATCCTGCAAATCCTCAAGCAGATGGCAGCCACGCCGCCGGAGGTCGTTGCGCGCTACAAGGCGATTTCGACCGACAAGTCGATCAAGAAGAAGAAATAGCAAAGCTTGCTGAATCTACCCGCACATCCCAATGAGCAGGCGGTGCGCTTTAATCACACCTTCTCGAGGATCCGGTCCTGCTTGCGGAAATGATACCGCGGCAGCTTGTCGAGATCGGTTCCGGTAATCCGGATCACCCACGCCTTGTCCGGGTGCGCGGTCGAGTGGATGACGCCGGGGCCGTAGGCGCGCGTCTGTCCGGGATGCAGCCCGTATTTGCTCACCGGCTCCAGCACCGCGTTGTCCTCGCTGTCCGGATTGGTGCTGCGGTATTCCGTCATCTCGGTGACGTTGCGCGCATTGCCGTAGATCGCCCAGGACGCGCCGTGGCTGTGCGGCTTGCCGGTCTTGCCGCCTTCCTGCACATGCGCCAGCACGTAGAAGTCAAGGTCGGCGTCATGATGCAACACGCGGCGGCCAGGCGGCATCTCGTCGGTGAAGGTTTCGGCGACAAAGGCCGGGTTGATCAGCAATTGGCTGAGCTTCTCGGCGGCTTGCGGGAGCGCCGCCGCAAGCACGTTGGCTTTGAGGATCGAATGGGTGTCGTCGCAGAATTCGCGCAACGTGTAGGCCATCGCTGATCTCCCTGGCTGTAGCGCCAATCTAGCTCAACTTGGCGAGGGTTGCATCCGCCGATCAGAGCTTGAGCAGCCCGGCATCGCGATAGGCATTGGCTGCGCCGGGATGCAGCGTAACGCCGCCGAATTCGAGCGCGCGCGCGCCCTCCTGCCGTAACGGCGGGAACAGGTCGCCAAGACCCAAGAACAGCGGATTGAGCCGGCCGAGCTCGTCCGCATTCGCGAGGATCGCCGCCACCGCGTCGCGCACGGCCTCGGCGCCGACGCGGGCATGGGTCGCGAGCACATTCACCACGGCGACCTGCGGCACGTCGGCGTCGAGTCCGCGAAAGGCGCCTTTGCGCATCACGGTGCGGCGATAAAACGACACCGCGCCGACCACGCGCTCCAGCTCACCCGGCGGATACGGCAACACGCGAACGTCCGTCTGCTCGCTCAGCGCGGTCATCACCGTGTTGGGGATCGGGCACTGGAACTGCACGTCGATCTCGCCCGCCGCCAGCGCCTGCGCACCCGTAGCGAAATCGAGATAGACCGGCGTGAATTCGGAGAAGCGCAATCCCAGCACGCCGAAGATTGTGTGGATGTGCTGCACCATGCCGCTGCCTTCCGGCCCGAGCGCGATGCGCGCGCCCCGCAGATCGGCCATCGATCGGACATCTGAATTGGCGCGGGTGATGAAGAACAGCGGCCCGGCATTCATCGGCGCCGCCATCCGAATCGCGATCGGCTGGCGGAACGGCGCCGCGCCTTCCCGGGCGCGGCCGATCCAGTTCGAGGCCATGAAGCCGAACTC
>JBOHIG010000197.1:0-6384 GCA_050725815.1 Xanthobacteraceae bacterium | reverse complement strand
CTGATGATGGTGTTCGGCGTACTGGGTTATTTGTTAAAGAAATGCAATTACCCGCTGGCGCCGCTGGTTCTTGCGATCGTGCTGGGCGACAAGGCGGAGGAATCCTTCCGACAGTCGCTGCTCGCTTCGCAAGGCAGTCTGACCATCTTCTGGTCCAACGGTCTCGTGAGTTCGATCATGGCGCTCGGTCTGATCGCCTTGTTCTGGCCGCTGATCTCGTCGGGCGTTGCTCGGTTGCGGCCGAAGCCTGCCGTCTGACGACGCGAGCGGTTTTCGCCGGCCGTGATTGGGACGTTGGGCCACGCTCCCCGGCGCAATTTCCATGACGGTTGGGGATTGCGCGGGTCTCATTGATCTGGAATATTGTATACCAGAAATGGCGGTGGTTTCATGAGTGCGGGTGAAAGTCGGACGAGGCAGGTGCGCGACCCCGACGCTGCGGAGCAAATGCCGCCGGTCGCGGTCGCACCGATCGAGAGCCCGGCGAGCTTCAAGAACAAAGCCTACGCCGCGCTAAGAGACGTCATTGTATCGATGGACGTTTATCGCAGCCGCGCCGACATCCGGCTCGACGAGCGCCGGCTGGCGCGCGATTTTGGCATCAGCCGCACGCCGGTGCGCGAGGCTATGGCTCAGCTCGAGCGCGAGGGCTTCGTGCGCGCGGTGCCGCGCCGCGGCATCTATGTGGTGCGCAAGACCAAGACGGAAGTGATCGAGATGATCTCCGCCTGGGCCGCGCTCGAGAGCATGGCCGCCCGCTTGATCACCGAGCACGCCAGTGACGACGACATCGCCTCGCTCCGTCGCATGTTCGCGACCTTCGAGAACGGCAAGGTCCGCGCCCATCTCGACGAATATTCCGAGGTCAACATCGAATTCCACCAGACCATCATCCGGATGAGCGGCAACAGCGTGCTTATCGCGCTGGCGGAGAACCTGTTCACCCACATGCGGATGATCCGTATGAAGACGATCGGCGAGCAGGATCGCGCCGACCGCTCGATCCGCGATCACATGCACATCATCGAGGCTTTGGAGGCGCGCGCGACCGCGCGGGCGGAAGCGCTGGTGCGCGATCATGCGCTCGGCCTCGCCGCGCACGTCGCAAAATATGCCGATTACTTAGATTGAAATGAATCGTTACGGCCAATCAACTCCCGACTGTCGTCTCCTGCGAAAGCAGGGACCCAGTAATCACTGAGCCGTCGGTGTTTACTGGAGGCCCGCTTTCGCGGGCATGACGCCGAAGGGAATGGAAACAGGAGGACACCGATGGCCGACGCAGCAGTGAAAACAAAGGCGGAAACCACGACCGCCGAGGCACAGCAGGGGCTGACGGACGGGTTTCATCTCGTCATCGACGCGCTCAAGCTCAACGGCCTCAACACGATCTATGGCGTGCCCGGCATCCCCGTCACGGATTTCGGCCGTATGGCGCAGGCCGCGGGGATCCGCGTGCTCTCGTTCCGCCACGAGCAGAATGCCGGCTATGCGGCGGCGATCGCCGGCTTCCTGACGAAGAAGCCGGGTGTCTGCCTCACGGTGTCGGCGCCCGGCTTTCTCAACGGCCTCACCGCGCTCGCCCACGCCACGACCAATTGCTTCCCGATGATCCTGATCTCGGGCTCGTCCGAGCGCGAGATCGTCGATCTGCAGCAGGGCGACTATGAGGAAATGGACCAGCTCGCCATCGCCAAGCCGCTCTGCAAGGCGGCCTTCCGCGTGCTGCATGCGGCCGACATCGGCATCGGCGTGGCGCGCGCGATCCGCGCGGCGGTCTCCGGCAGGCCGGGCGGCGTTTATCTCGATCTACCGGCAAAACTGTTCGGCCAGGTCATGGATGCTGAAGCGGGCCGGAAGTCGCTCGTCAAGGTCATCGATCCGGCCCCGGCGCAGATTCCTGCTCCCGATGCGGTCAAGCGCGCGCTCGATGTTTTGAAGGGCGCGAAGCGCCCGCTGATCATCCTCGGCAAAGGCGCCGCCTATGCACAGGCCGACGATGCGATCCGTTCATTCGTCGAGAAGACCGGCGTGCCGTTCCTGCCGATGAGCATGGGCAAGGGCCTTCTGCCCGATATCCATCCGCAATGCGCGGGCGCTGCGCGCTCGACGGTGCTGGCGCAATCCGATGTCGTGATGCTGATCGGTGCGCGGCTCAACTGGCTCTTGTCGCACGGCAAGGGCAAGGCCTGGGGCTCCGAGCCGAAGAAGTTCATCCAGATCGACATCGAGCCGAAGGAGATGGACTCGAATGTCGAGATCGTCGCGCCGGTGGTCGGCGACATCGGGTCCTGCGTCACCGCGCTTCTCAATGGCATGGGCGGAAATTGGCCGGCCGCGCCGGCCGACTGGATCAAGGCCGTCACCTCGAAGCGGGACGAAAACGTCGCCAAGATGGCGCCGCGCCTGATGAACAACAATGCGCCGATGGATTATCACGGCGCGCTCGGCGTGCTGCGCACCATCGTCAAGGAACGGCCGGACGCCATTCTGGTCAACGAAGGGGCCAACACGCTCGACCTCGCGCGCGGCATCATCGATGTGTATCAGCCGCGCAAGCGGCTCGACGTCGGCACCTGGGGTGTTATGGGCATCGGTATGGGCTACGCCATCGCGGCGGCGATCGAGACCGGCAAGCCCGTGCTCGCGGTCGAAGGCGACTCGGCCTTCGGCTTCTCCGGCATGGAGGTCGAGACGATCTGCCGGTACAAGCTGGCGGTCTGCGTCGTCATCTTCAACAACGACGGCATCTACCGCGGCACCGACGTCAATTCCGTCGGCTCGGACCCCGCCACGACGGTCTTCGTCAAAGGCTCACGCTACGACAAGATGATGGAAGCGTTCGGCGGCGTCGGCGTCAATGCGACGTCGCCCGACGAGCTGAAGCGCGCCGTCAATGCCGCCATGGACTCCGGCAAGCCAACCCTCATCAACGCGGCGATCGACCCGGCGGCCGGCAGCGAGAGCGGCCGCATCGGAAACCTCAACCCGCAAAGCGTGCTTCGCAAGAAATAAATCTGCAGTGCATCGCTTCGCGCTGCGTTCGGGGACACGAAGGAGAGATAGAGGAACGAAGATGGCAAAGCGCAGGAAAGCCAAGTCGAAATCGAAGGCAGTTAGAAAGACCGCGATGAAACGCAAGGTCGTCAAGGCGGCGAAGAAGTCCGCCAGGAAGGTCGTGAAGCTTGCGCCGAAGAAAAGAGCGACGGCTGCGAATGGCCTGCCGAAGCCCTCGATCAAGCCATTCGGCCAGGCCGGCAAGGCTCTCGATGGTGTGAAGGTCCTCGACTTCACCCATGTGCAGTCGGGCCCGACTTGCACGCAGCTCCTCGCCTATATGGGCGCAGACTGCATCAAGGTGGAGCGTCCCGGCGTCGGCGACATCACGCGCGGTCAATTGCGCGACGTCAAGGGCGCCGATTCGCTGTACTTCACCATGCTCAACGGCAACAAGCGCTCGATCACCATCGACAGCAAGCATCCCAAAGGCAAGGACATCCTCGAGCGGCTGATCAAGAAGTGCGACGTGCTGGTCGAGAACTTCGCGCCTGGCGCGCTCGATCGCATGGGGCTGACCTGGGACTACATCCACAAGACCAACCCGCGCATGATCGTGGCGTCCGTGAAGGGCTTCGGCCCGGGACCGTACGAAGACTGCAAGGTCTATGAGAACGTCGCGCAGTGCGCCGGCGGCGCCGCCTCCACGACCGGCTTCCGCGAAGGGCCACCGCTGGTCACCGGCGCGCAGATCGGCGATTCCGGCACCGGATTGCATCTCGCCTTCGGCATCGTGTCCGCGCTCTATCAGCGCAACCGCACCGGCCGCGGCCAGAAGGTGCTCTGCGCCATGCAGGATGGCGTGCTCAACCTCGCGCGCGTCAAGCTGCGCGATCAGCAGCGGCTGGCGCACGGTCCGCTCACCGAATACAGCCAGTATGGTGAGGGCGTGGCCTTCGGCCAGGCGGTGCCGCGCGCCGGCAACGACTCCGGTGGCGGACAGCCCGGCTGGATTCTTAAGTGCAAAGGCGCGCCGGAAGACCCCGACGCCTACATCTATTTCATTACACAGGCGCCGGTGTGGGGCCCGATCTGCGACCTGATCGGCAAGCCGGAATGGAAGACCGATCCCGACTACGCCACGCCGCAAGCGCGGCTGCCGCGGCTCAAGCACATCTTCGCGGCGATCGAAGAATGGACCATGACCAAGACCAAGTTCGAGGTCATGAACATCTGCAATGAGCACGACATTCCGGTCGGTCCGATCCTGTCGATGAAGGAGATCGCGGAGGAGCAGTCGCTGCGCGATACCGGCACGGTGGTGGAGGTCGATCATCCCGGCCGCGGCAAGTACCTGACCGTCGGCAATCCGGTGAAGATGTCGGACTCGATCACCGAGGTGAAGCGCTCGCCGCTGCTCGGGGAGCACACCGACGAAATCCTGGCGAAGGAGCTCGGCTACTCCGCCAGGGAAATCTCCGAGATCAAGGCCTCGGGCGCCATCACGCCGCCGGAGAAGCCGGCCAAGGCCGAGGCGGCGTAGCCGCCGCGGAAGCGGCGCTCACCCTCCCCCTTGTGGGGAGGGTCGCGAGCGAAGCGAGCGGGGTGGGGTCTTGCTTGAAGAACCCCACCCAGCCCCTCCCCACAAGGGGAAGGGGAACGCGCCGAGTTTGGGGAGAGGGAGTTCGAATGCGTATTGTCGTTCACGGCCAGCAGGCCTTCGGCAAGGCGGTGCTCGATGCGCTGGTCAAGCGCGGCGAGACCGTGGTCGCCGCCTATGTCGCGCCGGAGAAGGAAGGCGCCAAGGCCGACCCGCTGAAGGAAGCGGCAATCGCCGCCAACATCCCTGTCTATCAGCCCGCGTCCTATCGGAAGCCGGAGGTGTGGGAGGAGTTCAAGGCGCTCAAGCCCGACTTGCAGGTGATGGCCTTCGTGACGCTGTTCGTGCCGGAGGATTTCCTGAACATTCCGACGCATGGCTCGATCCAGTACCACCCGTCGCTGCTGCCGGCTGGCCGCGGACCGTCCGCAATCAACTGGCCGATCATCAAGGGCGAAACCGAGACCGGACTCTCGATCTTCTGGCCCGACGACGGGCTCGATACCGGCGACGTGCTGATCCAGAAGAAGACGCCGATCGGTCCGAAGGACACGCTCGGCACCGTCTATTTCGACCGCCTGTTCCCGATGGGCGTTGACGCGATGCTGGAAGCGGTCGACCTGGTGAAGGCGGGCAAGGCGCCGCGCGTCAAGCAGGACGAGTCCAAGGCGACCTATGAAGGTCGTTGCGGTCCCGACAATGCGCATATCGATTGGGGCCGGCCGTGGCAGGAGATCGACCGGCTGATCCGCGGCTGCAATCCCGCGCCCGGCGCCTGGTCCACCCTCAACGGCGCGCGGCTGCGCGTCTTCGACGCCATGCCGCTGCCGGCGAAAGACCCGAAGGGCATCGCCGGCAAGATGGGTGAAGTCGTTGCGGTCGAGAGCGACAGTTTCACGGTCGTCTGTGCCGATGGCCGCTCCAAGGTCACACGCGTTCAGGCCGACGGGCCCAAGCTCGCTGCCGGCGAATGGGCCAAGGCTGCTGGCCTCACCACCGGGGCGCGGCTGACGTGAGTTTATCGCTAACTTTACCGCGGATGCTGCGCGCTCCCTCTCCCCGCTTGCGGGGAGAGGTGGAGCCCGCGGCTCGCCCGTCCCGTTTCACCATCGTCCTTGCTCTTTGCTCTCGCTGATTGGATCGTTCTCATGCCCGGCTCCCAGCATCAATCCCCGAAGTCCGACATCGAAATCTCGCAGTCCGCGAAGAAACGCCCGATCCTCGACATCGCGCGCGAGCGGCTCGGCATCGCGCCGGAGAATCTGGAGCCCTATGGCCACTACAAGGCCAAGCTATCGATGGATTTCGTCAAGTCATTACAGTCGAAGCCGAACGGCAAGCTGATCCTGGTATCGGCGATCACGCCGACGCCGGCGGGAGAGGGCAAGACCACCACCACGGTCGGCCTCACGGATGCGCTCAACCACATTGGCAAGAAGGCGATGCTGTGCCTGCGTGAGCCGTCGCTCGGCCCATCGTTTGGCATGAAGGGCGGCGCCGCCGGCGGCGGCTATGCGCAGGTCGTGCCGATGGAGGACATCAACCTCCATTTCACCGGCGACTTCCACGCCATCACCTCGGCGAACAACCTGCTCGCCGCCATGATCGACAACCACATCTACTGGGGCAACACGCTCGGCATCGATCCGCGCCGCGTGAGCTGGAAGCGCGCGATGGACATGAACGACCGCGCGCTGCGCGACACCGTCGTGAGCCTGGGCGGGGTTGCCAACGGCTTTCCGCGGCAGACGCGCTTCGACATCACCACGGCCTCCGAGGTCATGGCG
>JBOHIG010000196.1:0-24039 GCA_050725815.1 Xanthobacteraceae bacterium | reverse complement strand
TTCATCCTTCGAGGCTCGCTCCGCTCGCACCTCAGGATGACGGATCGGATCGAAAGTTGCGATAGAGTAGCCAGCGGGGGAGGAACGCGGTGAGTCTCGCTCAAGCTCGCACGGATACGGACGCCGGCTCGGCGCTGACGCGCGGATTGGCCGCAATCATGCGCCCGCGCAATCTTGCGCTCGTCGTCTGCGTGCTGATCGCCGGCTGGCTGGTGTTCGTGCCGCTGGCGGCGCTGTTCTACACCGCCTTCACCGAGGACACCGGCTTCGGGCCGGGGCCGGCGTCACTGGTCAATTTCGTGCAGGCCTATTCGAGCTGGCACATCGTCCGCCTGTTCGGCAATTCGGTGGTGTTCGCGCTCGGCACCGCGGTCGCGACGCTGGTGATGGGCGCAATCGTCGCCTTCGTGGTAGAGCGCACCGACGCGCCGCTCGGTTCGCTGTTCCATTCGCTGGCGCTGCTGTCGTTCGCGATTCCCGGCCTGCTCACGTCGATGGCCTGGATCTTCGTGCTCAGCCCGAATATCGGCTGGGTGAACGCGCTGCTCAAATCCGCCTTCGGGCTCGCCGAGGCGCCGCTCAGCATCTATTCCATGGGCGGCATGATCTGGGCGCTGTCGAGCCACTATTTCCCGCTCGCCTATTTGATGCTCGGTCCGACGCTGCGGGTGCTGGATGTTCGGCTGGAGGAGGCGGCGCTGGTGTCCGGCGCCAAGTACTGGCAGGTGCTGCCCAAGATCACGCTGCCGCTGCTGCGGCCCGCCATTCTCTCGACGATGGTGCTCCTGTTCATGCTTGGCATGTCGTCCTACGAGGTGCCGCGGCTGATCGGACGTCCGGCGCGCATCGACGTCTTCACGACCGAAATCCAGGCCGCCACCCAGAATGCGCCGCCGGAGTTCGGCATCTCCTCGGCGCTCAGCATTACGCTGCTCCTGATCTGCGTGTTCGCCGTGTTCCTCTATCGGAATTCGACCAAGAATGCCGAGGCCTATGCCACCATCACCGGCAAGGGCTACATGCCGACCCGCATCAAGTTGCGGCAATGGCGCTGGCCGGTGTCGCTCGGCATCCTGTTCCTGTTCCTGATCGCGCTTGGCCTGCCGCTGCTCACGCTGGTGTGGCAGTCGTTCTACACAAATCTGGCGCAGCCTTTCATCGGGACCGGCGCGCTTGCCAGCCTGGAAAACTACCACTTCATCCTGACTTATCCGATCTTCGTCGATGCGGTGAAGACCAGCGTCCTCCTGGCCGCGATGTCGGCGACCATCATCGTCGTGCTCACGTTCATCATGGCGTGGATCGCGCTTCGCGCTGTGCCGCGCTCGGGCTGGCTATTGGACTCGCTTGCCTTCACGCCGATCGCGATGCCGCATGTGATCGTCGGCGCGGCGGTGCTGTTCGCCTATCTGATGCTGCCGATCCCGGTCTACAACACGATCTGGATTATCCTGATCGCCTATGTCACGCTCTACATGCCGTATGGCATGCGATTCATGTCGAGCGGGCTCACCCAGATTCACAAGGAGCTTGAAGAATCCGCCGAGGTTTCCGGCGCCCGCACCTGGCAGGTGTTCGTGTTGATCCTGCTGCCGCTGCTGGCGCCGGTAATGCTGGCGTCTTGGATCTACATCTTCGTGCTGGCGGTGCGCGAGCTTGGCGCCTCGGTGTTCCTGATCGGGCCCGGCACGCACGTGCTCGGCACCATCAGCCTGACGATGTGGGAGGAGGGCGGCAGCTACGGAGCGGTCTCGGCGCTCGGCGTCTTGCAGATCGTTCCGCTGATCGTCATCGTCGCCGGCTTGCGCTGGCTCGAATTGCGGCTGCAACGCCGCAGCGAGGCCGCTCCCGAAAAAGTCGCAGGGGCGACGGGGTAGGCAAAACGTCCTGACCGAATTGCACGACAGTAGGAACGCAGCGTAGAGGCACATCGCTCCATGTTCGCCATCGAAAATCTCAGCAAGACCTTCATCGCGCCCGGCAATGTGGTGGTGAAGGCCGTGGACGGCATCAGCCTCGGTATCGACACCGGCAAGCTGATCACGCTGCTCGGCCCGTCGGGCTGCGGCAAGACCACGACGCTGCGCTGCCTCGCCGGGTTGGAGCGCCCGGAGGGCGGCCGCATCGTCATTGCTAACGAAACCGTCTGCGACACCGGCAAAGGCATCTATGTCTCGCCCAGCGACCGCGGCATCGGGATGGTGTTCCAGTCCTACGCGATCTGGCCGCATATGACGGTGTTCGAGAACGTGGCGTTTCCGCTCAAGGTCGCGCGCGACCGCAAATATTCCTCGTCCGAGATCAGGGACCGGGTGGTGCGCTCGCTCGACATGGTGCGCATGTCGGGCTTCGAGACGCGCCCGGCGACGCAGCTTTCCGGCGGCCAGCAGCAGCGGCTCGCCTTCGCGCGCGGGCTGGTGCGCGAGCCGCGCATCCTGCTGCTCGACGAGCCGCTCTCCAACCTCGACGCCAAGCTGCGCGAACAGATGCGTGTCGAGCTGAAGCAGCTCCAGAAGCGGCTGGGCATCACGACGGTCTACGTCACCCACGACCAGTCGGAGGCGCTTGCGCTGTCCGACGAAATCGCGGTGTTCAACTTCGGAAAGATCATCCAGCGCGGCACCCCGCAGGAGATCTATCGACAGCCCAAGAGCCAGTTCGTCGCCGACTTCATCGGCTCGGCCAATTTCATCACCGGCAAGGTGAAGGAGGCCGGCGCCGGCGACTTCGTCACGGTCGAGACCGGGCACGGCCTCTTCCGCTGCATCTTCGCGCAGGCGGTTGGGCCCGGGCAGGCGGTGCTGGTCAGCGCGCGGCCAGAGGATTTCACGCTGTACGACAAGCCGCCGGCCGACGGGCTCAATGTGCTCGCCGGCAAGATCACCCACCGGGTGTTCCTTGGCGAGGTGGTCGACTATCTGGTGGACAGCGGCGAAGGCGAGATCCGGGTGCGAGCCAAGCCTGAGTTGGACTTCACCATCGGCCAGGCGGTCCATGTCGGCGTGGCGCCGCAGAAAAGCGTGGCGCTTCCGGCGTCGTAGGACCACCGCCTTCGGTCGCCCGTCTCCCCGGAAGCGGGGACCCATGGCAACATTCAAAGAAATTCCAGGAAGGGACTTAGATGTCCTCCGGGGCCTGTCCATACGCGCGCCCCGGGGGCGGGGATGAGCGGATGGGGAACCGCTTCAACTCGCAAGCAATGCGCGGTAGAGTCTCCTATGTCAGAATCGCCTAACGAGGACCTCCCATGAACAACGCACGCGTCACCGGACTGCGCAGCATCGAGCTGGGCGTTCCCGATCTCACCCAGTCGTCCGCCTTCTACCAGTACGTCTGGGGTCTGGAGCCGGTGGTGGCGGAGGGCGATACCATCTATCTGCGTGCCAACGGCAGCGAGCATCACGCCGTGACGCTGCGCGAGCGGGCCAAGGCCGGCATGCTGGGCGTGCACTTCGCCGCCATGGATCGCAACGCGGTCGATGCGCTCCATGCCAAGGCAAAAGCGGCGGGCGTCAAGGTCACGAGCGCGCCTGCCGATCTGCCGCGCAGCGCCGGTGGCGGCTATGGCTTCCAGTTCACGACGCCGGAAGGCCATGTGCTCAACATCTCCGCCGATGTCGCGCGCCACCCCAACGTGGTCAGCGACCGATCCAAGCCGATCAAGCTGTCGCACGTGGTTCTGAACAGCGCGAAGATCGGCGAGCAGACCGCGTTCTTCATCGACATGCTCGGCTTCCGGCTCTCCGACTCGACCGACATGATGGATTTCGTGCGCTGCAGCGCCGACCATCACTCGATCGCGATGGCGCGCGGCGACGGGCCCTGCCTCAATCACATGGCCTACGAGGTCGAGAGCATCGATGGGCTGATGCGCGGCGCCGGCCGGATGAAGGCGAACGGCTTCAATGTCGAGTGGGGCATCGGTCGGCACGGACCGGGCGACAACGCGTTCAGCTATTTCGTCGAGCCCAACGGCTTTGTGGTCGAATACACCGCCGAGGTCGAGCAGATCGACGAGGCGATCTACCTTCCGCACGACGCCAAATACTGGCGCGAGTTTCCCATGCGTCCGTGCCGTTGGGGCATGGCAGGCCATCCATCCAACCGCTTCAAGACGGCCGCCTCCGGCGACCTGTCGGTGGCTGATCCGGAAGCCGGCAAGCGCTGCGAAGAGATCATGGCGAAGGCGCTGCACGGATAGCGCAGTAGACTGTAGCGCGGGTGAGCGAAGCGAAACCCGGGGCCTTTCTCTCCACGTGTACTCCCGCATGTCGCTTCGCTCATCCGGGCTACTTGCTGCACGGTGCGACGCGTCCGATAACGGTGCTAGTGGGGATGCCATGTTTTACCGATACATATCCGCGTTTGTCGCCGTCGTGGCGCTCTTGCTGCCGATCGGCAACGAGGCCGTTGCGCAATCGGCGGAGGGTCCGAAGCACGGCAGCACCGTGCGCGTCATCGTGCCTGCGAGCATGGGCGGCAGTTTCGGACTGTACGGACAGCTTGTGGCGCGGCATCTCGGCAAGCACCTTCCGGACCAACCCAATGTGATCGCGCAGGCCATGCCCGGCGCAGGTGGCCTAGTGGCGCTATCCTATGTCTACAACGCGGCGCCGAAGGACGGCAGCGTGGTGATCGTGCCGCATATCTCCGTCGTCCTGGCGACCATCCTCAATCCGAATGCCAAGTTCGAAGCCGATAAGTTTGTTTATGTCGGGCGGATGGCGAGCGCCGCCTCCGTCGGGATGGTCCATCCGCGGGTCGGCATCAAGTCCGTCGCGGATGCGCGGACAAAGTCGCACACCTACGGTGCCACCGGCGTGTCAAACAACACCGCGCTTGCCCCGATGATGTTTCATCGCATGGCGGGGGCGAAAATCAGGGTAGTCCCCGGCTATCCCGGCCTGTCAGACCTGTTCCTGGCGATCGAGCGGGGCGAGATCGACGGCCTCGCGGCGACCGTCGTCAATCCCGAATACATCGAGTTCGTCAAGAAGTTCAAAGCGGGTCAACCCACTGGGCTCGTGCCGATTTTCACAACCTCGCGCACCCGCCTGCCCGAACTCCCCGATGTGCCGTCGGTTTCGGAATTCAACGCCAGCGAGGCCGACCGCCGTCTCTACGGCATCGTAACCTCGGACGGAACCATCGGCCGCTCGCTGGCCCTACCGCCGGGCGTGCCCGCACCGATCGTCGCGTCCTTCCGCAAGGCCTTCGACGCCATGATCCGCGATCCCGAATTCCTCGCCTATACCACGGAACGCAGCATCCCGTTCAGCCCGATGGGTGGTGAGGAATTGGGCAAGGCGATCACCGATACCGTTGCGGCCGTGCCGCCGAGCTCGCGTGCAGATCTTGTCAAGACCTACAAGAGCGTTCTCGCATCCATGCGGAAATCGCCCTGAAGCGGAGCTACAACAACCCGGCAAACGAAAACCGCCTCCCCGAAGGGAGGCGGATTCGGTTTGACGCCTTGTTATCTGATGCCGATCAGGCTGCGGCAGTGAGATTGCCGAACTTCTGCAGGTTCGCCTTCTGCGCCGCATTGCGCGGCGGCAGCTTGAACAGCCGCGCGGCGGTGCCGCCGACAATGTTGTGCTTGGCCTTCTCCGACACGAACGGCAGGTCCCAGATCGTGGACGGCAGATCGAAGTCCCAGTGCGGATAGTCGGATGAATACAGGAGCTGCGTCTCCGCGTTGATCATGCGGAAGGTGCACTCCATCGCCTCGCGGTCCTGGACCTCCATCGGCTGCGACGAATAGTACATGTCGCGCATATAGTCGGACGGCTTCTTCTTCAGCACCGGCGCTTCCGACGGCCGCATCATGTATTCGTGGTCGAGCCGCTGCATCAGGAACGGCACCCAGGCGAGGCCGGATTCGATCCACACCACCGGCAGCTTGGGGAAGCGCTCGCCCATGCCGTTGATGACCCAGTTGGTGCAGTGGAGGATGTTGTAGAACGAGAAGCCGAGCGCATGCACCGACAGGAAGCGGTTGCAGGCGCGGAACACGGGCTCCGACCAGCTCGGACCGGAATGGAACGACAGCACCAGGCCGCGCTCCTCCATCGCCCGGTAAACTTTCATGTACGCGTTGTCGTTGACCTGAAGGTGGCGCACGGTCGTGACCATGAAGCCGCCGACGCCCTTGCGGTCGCCGAATTTTTCGACGTGGCGCAGCGACTGCTCGGGGTCGGAGAACGGGATGCACAGCATCGAGAAGAAGCGGCCGTTGGACTCCGGCATGACCTTCTCGGTGAGCCAGCGGTTGTAGGCCCAGCAGAGGTCCGACTCCATTTCCTTCTGCGGATGCATGCCGATGTTGAGCATGCCGGTCGGGAACAGGCAGGAGTAATCGACGCTCATGGCGTCCATCCACCGCTCGCCGAGCTGGATATCGCGATGCCGGCCCGGTTCGGTCTTCTCCGAGCCGCGCATTGGATAGCGCGTGACGCGGCCGCCCATGTCCTGGGTGAAGCCCGCCTGCGAAGGCAGGATGCTGCGCCGGCTGGTGGCGCGGCCGCCCATGGTGAGCTGCTTGAGCACCTCGTTCTCCATGAACGGGAGAATTTCGGACATGTGCTCGTTCTCGTAGTGGTGCGCGTCCACGTCCACGATCAGCACATCGTCGAACTTGCGCTGCGCCGCCTGCTTGCGTGCGTGCGCCAGAAGGCGCGTCGTGTTGAGCTCCTCGACTGTTACGCGGCGGCCGCGGTCGGCAATGAGGTCCATGGTCGTCTCCTATCCGGTCGTTCGTTCTATCGTTCTATCGTTCTAGCTTCGTTTGAGCATGATTTTGTCCGAAAACCGGCTTCCACTTTCGGGATCATGCGCTTTCAGCGGCCGGTCCAGCTCTGCCACATGCCGAGCTCGAACACGGCCAGATTGGCGGCTTTCAGCAGGCCGCTCGCCGTGACCATCACTTCGGTGGGAGTGACGGTCGATCGCTGCGCCAGCGGGAGCAGGTTCTCGCCGGCCTCGACGCGCGTCGCGTAGGTCTTGCAGCAGGCGCCCATCAGCGCGTGCAGCGCTTGCGGGGTGAGCGTATCGATCTTGCCGCTCGCGAGCGCGCGCTCGATCTCTCCGGCGAGCCGCGTCGCGTCGCCCGACGCCGAACCGCCATTGGCCGATTTGTCGGCCGCCTTGGCCGCAGCCTTGGCCGGCGGCGTCAGCCGCGCCGACGGGCGCGATTTCGCTTTCGACGCCGATTTCGCGGCAGCGCGTTTAGGCGACGACATAGACCTCGTCTCCCTTCTCGACCACCTTGTAGCTGCGGAGCCTGAGCTTGCGGTCGGAGACACATTCGCCGGTCTTCATGTCGTATTCGTAGCCGTGCCACGGACAGACGAAGTGCATCTCGGTCTCGGAGAAGAACAAGCCTTCCGAGGTCTTGTCCGGACGCAGCCGCTCCTCGACCTTGGCGATGGTCAGGCCCTCGCAGGCCGGGCCGCCCTGATGCAGGCAGAAATTCGAGTAAGCGTAGAACTTGCCGTCATGCCGAAACACGCCGATCTCGTTGTCCCCGACGAAGATGATGCGGCGATCGCCATCCTGGAATTCCGAGAGTTTTCCGACGAACTGTTCGGCCATACTGGAAAATCCTGTCTCTTTTACGCGCAGCGGCGCTGGGCTGAACGGACCGGCCGGGGTCTGCTCCACAGGCCGGATTATGCCGTTTCTTATGCCTGTTCTAAGCCGCAAACGCAATCAGCGCTGCGGTCCGAGGGACCGCGCCGGATTGCATATCGGCGATGAAAAAACGCACCCAGGTGCGTTGGTGCGCCGCAACCGATGTCACGCCATCCTGTTGCTGATCTCGCCGATCTTCTCGATCCAGAGGCGCACGGTGTCCCCGGCCTTCAGGAACTCGTTGCGCCCGGCGCCTACGCCGGCCGGCGTACCGGTCAGGATCAGGTCGCCCGGATGCAGCGTCAGCCGTGACGACAGATGTGCGATCTGCTCGGCGAGGTTGAAGATCATCTGGCCGGTGTTGGAATCCTGCTTGATCACGCCGTTCACCCACAGCTTGATGCCGAGCTTCTGCGGGTCCTTGATCTCGCTCGCCGGCACGATCCAGGGGCCGAGCGGGCAGGAGCCGTCGAAGCTCTTGTGCGCCACCCAGTCGGCCTTGAACGGCGACGTATCGGGAATGTGCGGGCGGCGGCCGCGGTCGCGGGCGGAAAGGTCGTTGGCGATGGTGTAGCCGGCGACATAGCTCAGCGCCTTGGCTTGGGGCACGTTCTTGGCCGCCGTGCCGATCACGGCCGCGAGTTCGACCTCCCAGTCCATCTTCTGCGAATAGTGGGAGATCTTGATGGTCGCCCCGGGGTTGGCGAGCGAGCGCGAGGCCTTGATGAAATGCCAGGACTCGAGCCCGAGCGTATGCGGGTCGGGCGGCGGCGGCCGGTTGTCCTTCGCCGCCATTTCGTTCGCGTGGTCCTGATAATTCGCGCCGGCGCAGTAGATCGCGGATGGGAACAGCACCGGCGCCAGCAGCCTGGCGCGGCCGACCGGCTGGCTCTTGTGCTTGCCCTTGGCGGCGCCGCCAGCGGCCTTCTTCAGGACGCCCTGCGCGGTCTTCCAGTCCTGCAGGATGCCCAGCACGGTGGCGTAGCCCGCCTTGCGGGTCAGCTTGGCGGCGTCGAAAACCTTGTCGTCGACGATCAGGCAGGCCCGCGGGCCGTCGGCGGTCTGGCAGGTCGCAAGCTTGTAGCCGGACATTGGAATGGCTCCCCTCGATGTTCCAGACGAGCAAACCGCGATCATGTGCAAATGGCAAGTGTGGGCTATAGTTGCGGCCGAGCCCGCCTGACGGGACACGTGCTGCGGAATGGGAGACGACCATGATCAAGCCCCGCCGGGTCGGCCATGCGACCTTCGAGACCACCGACATCGAGAAGCAGATCGCATACTGGACCGAGGTCGCCGGGCTGGTACTGGCCGAACGAGAGAAGAAGCGGGCGTTCCTCGCCTCGAAGACCGGACTATTGTCGATCCAGCTCGAACAGACCGACCGCGTGCATTGCACCCGGCTCGCCTTCGAGGTCGCGCCTGACTCCGATTTCGATGCGCTGGCGAAGGAACTGTCCAAGGACGGCATCAAGTCGGAGCTGCGCAACGACTCCATCCCGGGCATGGGCAAGGTGCTCACCTTCAAGGACAACAAGGGCACCGCCATCGACCTATTCACGGAGTGGAGGTATCTCGGCTCGCATCACCAGGTGAGCGGCATCGGGCCGCTCAAGCTCGGCCATATCGCCTTCCACTGCCCGGACGTGAAGGCGGTGGCGGACTTCTACGCCAAGGTGATGGACTTCAAGGTTTCCGACTGGATCGAGGACTGGTTCGTGTTCATGCGCTGCAACACCGACCACCACACCGTGAACTTCATCATCGGCGACAAGCCGGAGCTGCACCACATTGCCTTTGAGCTCAAGGACATGTCGCACATGCAGAACGCCTGCGAGATGTTCGCGACGAAGAAGATCAAGCTGCTGTGGGGCCCGGTGCGCCACGGCCCCGGCCACAACGTCGCCACCTATCACCGCAATCCGGACGAGCACACGGTCGAGCTCTACATCGAGCTCGACCAGGTGAAGGACGAGGCGCTCGGCTACTTCGACCCGCGGCCGTGGCACCGCGACACGCCGCAATATCCGAAAACCTGGAAGCGGACGGAGTCCACCATCTGGGGATTGCCGCCGCTGCCCGAATACCGGCGCGACACAAAGGCTCCGATTGCCACTGCGCCGACGAATTGAGGCGCGCACTCTCGGTCCCAGCCTGTAGCCCGGATAAAGCCGCAGCGCGGTCGCCGCGCTGCGGCGAAATCCGGGATCGGCATCGCCGCTGTTCTCGCCGACCCCGGATTTCGCTTCGCTCCATCCGGGCTACGATTCCTGCGGCCGTGCAGCCAAATCATTACGGCCTCACCGCCGGCGTTTCGAGCTTCATCCCGCGCGCGCGCCACATCAGATAGAGCTCGAGGTCGACCAGCTCCGGTGCGCCGAGCGGCGGAGACACCGCCCGCAATCCCGTGAGGCAGTTGCGCAGCCGCCGTTGCAGCGAGCCGAGGTTCTGCCATTCGAGCCGATAGAGCGGGTAGCCGGTCGGCTGCCCTTGCGTCACCGGGCTGCCGGCGAGCTTGCCACTCCAATTGTCGTCGTGGCACTGCGCGCAGGACAGATTGAGCTGGCCCTGCCGGCGCGTAAACATGGCACGGCCATTGTCGAGGAAGGGACGCAGGCGCGCATCCTCCGCAACCGCGATCGGCATGCCGCGCGACTGGCGGCCGAGATAGGCGGTGAGCGCGAGCAGCTCCTTGCTTTCCGGGCGGAACGCCGACGCCTGCTGCCGCTCGGTGCGGCATATGTTGACGCGCTGTTCGAGATTGATCGGCCGTTTGCGCGCGGCGCTGAACGCCGGGTAGCGCGCAGCGGCCCCCTTCATGCTTTCGCGCGGGTCGCCGTGGCAGTCGGCGCACGACTTGTCCGCCGCGCCGGCCTTGCGCTTCCACAGCGCCTCGCCGTCGAGCACCCACAGCATGCCGGGGTTTGAGGTGTCCTCGTCCTGCATGGCGCGCGTCGCCGGCGCCATGAAGTCGTAGCCGGACTTGCGGGCGGCGAGGGGGATTTCGGCGGCGGTCGCGGTTGCCGCACTGGCGAGCACCATCAAGAGCGCGACGGACCTTAGGATCATTCGACGGTGATCTTGACCTGTTCGGTGGCCGAGAAGCCGTTGTCGCCGCTCCATTTGAGCGTGATCGTCCCGCTCTCGGTCGCCACCGTGGAGAAGGCGATGAAGGGGTTGGCGGACACCGCCGGATGCAGCGTGGCGCCGAACACCTCGACGCCGTTATAGCTGCATTCGAAATGCGTGATGATGTTGCGCGGAATGAGCCTGCCGACCGAGCTTGGGCGGAAGCCGGTTTCCATCTCATGCTGGATCAGCGTCTTGATCGCGATGATCTCGCCGCGTTTCGCCTTCGCTGGGATGTTGATAAGCGCGCGCGCCATCAGCTCTCCTCCAGGCATGCGGCAAGCGTGACCACAACTTCGATGCTGTCCGTCCAGAAGGTTCCGTCGCTGGTCTGCGCAATCGCGACGACGTGCTGGGTATCGGCGAGGCGGATGCGCGTTGAAACACTGGCCTTGCCGGCGCGCGGGCCGAGTTTGAAGCTCACGACATAGGGCTGAGGATTTTTCTCGGTGAAGACGTGGATCGCCTTGACGTGATCCGCGTCGGTCATCGGGCTGTCCACGTCGATCGTCAGCGGCACCGCGTTGCCGTTCTCGACCAGCGGCGGCAGGTCGAGCTTGACCTTGCCCTGCTGCAACGTGCCTTCGCCTACGATGGTCTTGATCGCGGCCTTCAACGTTTCGGGCGTCGCGCGAGCGGGCGTTGCCGGCAGCATCGGCGCGAGCGCGAGCCCGGCCGCTCCCGCTAGGACATGGCGGCGTGTCGGACGCGTGGGATCGTGGTCAATTGCTGGCCGATGCACGGCTTAGTCCTTTAAGGTCGTCAGATAGGCTACCACATCCTCGATCTGCTCGGCAGTGAGGATCGGCTTGTTCGCGAACGCGGGCGCCACACGCGAAAGGCCGTGAACCCGGTAATACGGTGGCATGATGGTCTCAGGGTTGATGCGGCTGGAATCGACGATCCGCAACCTTAACTGCCCTTCCGACCAGCGGGTTCCCGTGCCCTTGAGATCGGGTGCAAGCGTGCCCTGGAATTTCTGCTCCGGAAACGGGCCCGTATGACAAAGCAGGCAGAGCCCGACCTGCCGGTTGGTCAAAATCGCGCGACCGCGTGCCGGGTCGCCCTTGGCGCCGGTCAGCGAGCGCGGAATTGCATCGCCGACCACCTCGTAGGGAA
Organism: Xanthobacteraceae bacterium; assembly: GCA_050725815.1. GTDB lineage: Bacteria > Pseudomonadota > Alphaproteobacteria > Rhizobiales > Xanthobacteraceae > VAZQ01. Next base: position 12,159 of record JBOHIG010000196.1, on the reverse strand, counting down.
GAAGCGCCGGCTGCGCGCCGGCGCTTCCCGCGCAGGACACGGCAAGCGCCAGCGCGCCCGCCCGCAAGAGGTCAGCCGAAGACCTCTTCGGTGATGGCCTTGAACCAGCCGTTCGCATAGTTCGCTTCAGCCTCGCGATAGGAACGCGGCGCCTTCGCTGGGCTCACGCCGCCGCCGACATCGGCAATCACGCCGCCCTTGGGGGCATAAGTGTTGGCGACCGAGATGCCGTAACCGGGCGCGATCACGCTGTAGCAGGTGTTGATGAGCTTCGGAGTGGGGGCCGCTTCGCCTGCGAGCAGCTTCACGATCGCAGCGGCGCACACCTTCGCCTGCGAATTGGCGGCGAACGCCGACTTCGGCATCGCGCCGGCGATGCAGGCATCGCCGATCACATGCACGTTGGGCTTCAGCTTCGATTCGAACGTTGCCGGATCGATCGGACACCAACCGGTGCGGTCGGCCGCACCGGCAAGCTCAGCGATACGCCCCGCCCTCTGCGGCGGGATCACGTTGGCGACGGCGGCCCTGTGACGTCCGAACTCGGTCACCAGGGTATTGGTCTTGGGCTCGACCGACGTGACCTTGCCGCCTTTCGACAGCGGCACCCATTCGATCAAGCCCGGGTAGAGTTCCTTCCAGGCGGCGAGGAACAGCCCTTGCTTGGAGAACGCATCCTTGGCGTCGAGCACGATCAGCTTCGACTTCGGCCTCTTGGTCTTGAGGAAATGCGCGATCAGGCTGGCGCGCTCGTAGGGGCCGGGCGGACAACGGAATGGATTGGCCGGCGCCGAAATGGCGACCAGCCCACCATCGTCCATCGATTCCAATTGCCGGCGCAGCAGCATGGTCTGCTCGCCCGCCTTCCAGGCATGCGGCATGCGCGCCGCGGCCGCCTCGTTGTAGCCCGGCAAGGCGTTCCAGCGCAGATCGATGCCGGGCGCCAGCACCAGCCGGTCGTAGGGCAGGCGGGCGCCGTTGCTCAGCGTCACGTTGCGGCCATTGGTGTCGACCTGCGTCGCCGACGCCATGGCGACGATCACGCCGCCGGCGCTCACCCTCTCATAGGTGAACTGCTGCGCCTTCAGATCGCGCAGGCCGGCGATCACCGAATTGCTGAAAGGACAGGCGGTGAAGGTCGGACTGGCCTCGACCAGCGTCACCATGGTGCGCGGGTCGAGATACTTGAGGGTGCGCGCGCAGGTCGCGCCAGCAAATCCGCCGCCCACGACGACGACGCGGCCGCCCGCGTTCTGCGCGAGTGTGGGAGCGGAAAGAGTGGCTGCTGCGGCGCCGGCGGCCGCCTGCTTCAGAAACTTGCGCCTGCTGATGTGGGGGCGGGTCATCATCGAACTATTCCTTCTGTGCCGCGTACCAGGCCGCGATCGCCTTGACCTCGTCGTCGGTGAAGCCTTTGGCGATGCGGTCCATCACGGTCGCCGGCCGCTTGCCGGCGCGGAATTCCTGCATGGCGGTAAGGATATCGGCGGGGTTGCGCGCGACCAGCCGTGTCACCGGCGTACCGGCCGAGCGGCGCATGGCATGGCAGCCCGAGCAGGATGTCGCCCCTGGCGGCGGGACGTCGATGGCGGATGCCGTCTGCGTCGACGCGCAGAGGGCGGTGAGGACAATGGCAATGAGGATGCGATCCATGGCAGACCTCGTCGAATATGCCGCCACCGGCGGCCGGCTCACGCTCGTCTCAAGTCGTGCTTCATCAACGGCAGCGAGCGGATGCGCTTGCCGGTCGCGGCAAAGATCGCGTTGCACAGCGCCGGCGCCACCACGGCGACCGGGGGCTCGCCGACGCCGCCCCAGAAGCCGCCACTCGGCATCACGACGGTCTCGACCCTCGGCATCTCGGCCATCCGCAGCATCCGGTAATCGTCGAAGTTCGACTGCTCCACGCAACCATCCTTGATGGTGATCTCGCCGTAGAGAGCGGCCGTCAAGCCATAGACTACCGCGCTTTCGGTCTGCGTTTCGATCGTGAGCGGGTTGACCGCGGTGCCGGGATCGAGCGCCACCACGATCCGGTGCATGCGGACCGCGCCGTCGCCGCCGACCGACGCCTCGGCCACGGCCGCCACGTAAGTGCCCTGGCTTTCATTGAGCGCGATGCCGCGGTGCCGGCTGGCGGGCGCCGGTCCGCCCCACTCCGCGCGCTTTGCCGCGGCGTCGAGCACGGCGAGGAAGCGCTGCGCATGCGGGTGCCTGCCGAGCAGGCGTCGCCGATAGGCATACGGATCGACGCCGGCGGTATGTGCCATCTCGTCGATGAAGCTCTCCTTGAAGAAGCAGTTCTGGGTGTGGTTGACGCAGCGCCAGAAGCCGACCGGGACGTGGGTGTTCCGCATCGCGTAGTCGGCGAGATAGTGCGGCACGTCATAGGGCATGTCGTTGAGGAAGCCCTCCTGGAAGTTCTTGTCCACCCCGCTCGCGACCGCCAGCGGCATCAGCGACGCGCGGATCGAGTGCCCGCTCATGCGCACATGCCAGGCGAGCGGCAGTCCGTCGGCGCTCAGCCCCGCCGTCATCCTTGCCATCGCGACCGGCCGATAGCGGTCGTGGCGCATATCCTCCTCGCGCGACCACACCGTCTTGACCGGCAGGCCCATCTCCTTGGCGATCAGCACCGGATGGATCACGAAGTCCTGGATCGCGCCACGCCGCCCAAAGCCGCCGCCGAGCATCGTCTTGTGCAGCCTGATGTTGCGCGTCGGAATATTCAGCGCGCGCGCCGCCGACGCCAGCGAAGCCTCGCCGTTCTGGGTCGGTACCCAGATCTCGGCGGTGTCGCCGACGACATGCGCGGCGCAGTTCTGCGGCTCCATGGTCGCATGGGCGAGGAACGGCGCCGAATAGTCGGCTTCGATTCGTCGCGCCGAACGCGCAAGACCCGCGGCAACGTCGCCGTCGCGGCGCCCGATGCCGGCGTGCGGATCGTCCAATCCCGTGCGGAGGAAGCTTTCGATATTGGCGGTGGACACCGCGCCATTGACACCGCCGTCCCAGGCGATCGTCAGCGCGTTGAGCGCCTTGTTCGCCTGCCACCAGCTCTCCGCGACAACCGCAACGGCGTCCTTGAACTTGATGACTTTGCGGATGCCTCGCATGCCGGCGAGCGCCGACTCGTCGACCGATTTAAGCGTGCCGTCGAACACCGGGCACTGCACGAGCGCTGCGTGCAGCATGTCCGGCAGGCGGACGTCGATGCCGTAGATCGGCTTGCCCTGGACCTTGTCGGCGACGTCGAGGCGTCGCGTCGGGCGTCCGGCCAGCGCCCAATCCCTGGGATGCTTGAGCTCGACATTGTCCGGCGGCGCGAGTTTCGCGGCGGCCGCCGCGACCTTGCCGAAGCTGACCGTGCGGCCGCTCGGGAGATGCGTGACGATGCTGTTGTGCGCGCGGCATTCGGATGAGGGGACGCCCCACCGCGCCGCCGCCGCCACGATCAGCATCTCGCGCGCGGTCGCGCCGGCCTTGCGCAGCATCGCCTGCGAGTTGCGTACGCTGCGGCTGCCGCCGGTCGAGAAGTCGCCCCAGGCCCGGTTGCGCCGGTAGTTCTCGTCGGGCGTGGGGAATTCCACCGCGACCTTGTGCCAGTCGCATTCCAGCTCCTCGGCGACCAGCATCGGCAGCGCGGTTGAGATTCCCTGGCCCATTTCGGAACGGGCGACGCGGATGATCACGCTGTCGTCGGGCCGGATCACGATCCAGACGTTGATCTCCGGCGACGCGGCCGTGGCGAAGGCCGTGTCCGGATCGAACGGAACGGCGAATCCCAGCGCGAGCCCGCCGCCGGCAGCCGCGGCGCGGACAACGAAAGCGCGGCGTGTGATGGAGGAAGCGCGGGTCATGCCGCTCTCACACGCGGGCGGCGGCATGGATCGCCGCGCGGATACGCTGATAGCTGCCGCAGCGGCAGATGTTGGTGATCGCGTTGTCGATATCGGCGTCGGAGGGATTCGGCTTGTCGCGAATGAGCGCCGCCACCGCCATGATCACGCCGCTCTGGCAGTAGCCGCATTGCGGAACGTCGTGCTCGATCCAGGCCTGCTGCACCCGGTGCAGCGTGCCGTTGACCGCCAGTCCTTCAATGGTGGTGATCAGCTTGTCTGCGGCGTCGCCGACAGGCAGCGCGCAGGACCGCACCGGGATGCCGTCGATATGCACGGTGCAGGCGCCGCATTGCGCGATGCCGCAGCCGTATTTTGTGCCGGCGAGGCCGAGCGTATCGCGCAGGACCCACAGCAGCGGCGTATCGGGATCGACATCGATCTCGTGCCAGCGGCCATTGACGGTGAGGCGCGCCATTCCTCTATCTCCCCGGAGCGGGTGTGAGATTCGAACGCCAATGAGATTATTTCAAGTCAACTATGGGCCCGGGAGCGAATTCTCCCCCGCACATGGCGCAAATACGGGCGCCCATGCGAAAGCGGCGGCCAAGGTGGCCGCCGCTTCCGCGATTGCAATGCGTCCGGCCTAGGCCGTCCGGATGCCATGGTTCTTCATGGGCAACTCGCGGATGCGCTTGCCCGTCGCCGCGAAGATCGCATTCAGGACCGCCGGGGCAGCCACGAAGATCGTGGGTTCGCCGACGCCGCCCCAGAAGCCGCCCGAGGGGACAACGACCGGCTCAACCTTTGGCATCGCGGCAAGGCGCATCGAGTTGTAGGTGTCGAAGTTCGTTTGCTCGATGCGTCCGTCCTTCACGGTGCATCCGCCGTAAAGAGCAGCCGACAAGCCGAACACGAACGAGCCGGCAATCTGCCGCTCGACCAGCGCCGGATTGGCGACATGCCCGCAGTCGGTGGCGCCGACGATGCGATGGATCGTCAGCAGTCCGTCGCCGCTCACGGAAACCTCCGCCACCGCCGCGACATAGCTGCCGTAGCCCATCTGCTGGGCGATGCCGCGGAACACACCTTTCGGCAGCGGCTTGCCCCATCCGGCCTTTTCAGCCGCCGCGTTGAGAACGGCAAGATGCTTGGGATGCTTCGCCATGTGCTTGCGGCGGAATTCGAGCGGGTCCTGGCCGGCTGCGTGTGCAAGCTCGTCCATAAAGCACTCGAGGTAGATGGAGTTCTGGTTGTTGTTCACGCCACGCCAGAATCCCGGCATGATGTGCGGATTGCGCATGGCATGGTCGACCAGGATGTTGGGGATCGAGTAGCCGATGCGGCCCTCGTTTCCGCCCGCATTGAGCCCCTGGAACGTCGCCGGATCGCGGCCTTTCTGCAGCCGCGACGGCGCAATTCCCGCCAGGATCGACTGTCCCGATATGCGCATGTGCAGGCCGACCAGGTTGTTGTCCTTGTCGAGCGCGCCGACCATCTTGCACATCGTGATCGGATGATAGGTCCCCTGCGTCATGTCCTCTTCGCGGGACCACAACAGCTTGACCGGGATACCGGGCATCTGCTTGGCGATCTGCACCGCCTGCGTCACATAGTCGGAGCGCGCGCGCCGGCCGAACCCGCCGCCTGCCGATACGACCGTGACTTCGCATTTGGCGGCCGGATGTCCGGACGCCTCCGCCGCTGCCGCGAGTACAGCCTCGGCATTCTGCGTGCTGGTCCAGACCTCGCACTTGTCGGCCGTGTAGCGCACGGTGGCGTTCAGCGGCTCCATGCAGGCGTGGTTCTGATACGGCACCGAATAGGTCGCCTCGATCTTCTTGGCCGCGCCGGCGATGGCGGCCTGGACGTCGCCCCCTTTGTTGCCGACGAAGACATTGTCGGTGGCGTCAAGGCCTGCCTTCAAAAACGCGGCGATGGAGGCGCTGGATGCCTTGCCGCCGGGACCGTCATCCCAGACGACCGGCAGCACGTCGAGCGCCTTCTTGGCGTGCCACCAGGTGTCGGCGACGACAGCCACGGCAGTGGTGCCGACCTGCACCACCTTCTTGACGCCTTTCATGTTCTGCACTTTGGAGGCGTCGAAGCTCTTGATCTTGCCTCCCCTAACCGGAGAGGCCTTGATCGCGGCACTGAGCATGCCCGGCAGCTTGGTATCGATCGAATAGGCTTGCTTGCCGGTGAGCTTATTCAACGTGTCGAGCCGCTTCACCGGTTTGCCGGCAATCTTCCAGTCCTTGGGATCCTTGAGCTTGAGGCTCTTCGGGTCCGGCGGCGCGACCTTGGCGGCTGCCGCGGCCACCTTGCCGTAGCTGATCTTGCGGCCGGACGGCGTGTGAGTGACGACGCTGTTCGACGCCGTGCATTCGGAAGCCGGCACGTTCCAGCCGCTGGCCGCGGCCTGAATCAGCATCTGCCGCGCCGCCGCGCCGCCCCGGCGGACATAGTCCTGGGACTGTCGGATCGCCCGGCTGCCGGTTGAATTGAAAGCCCCCCAGACCCGCTTGCGGACGATGTTCTGCCGGGGGTCGACATACTCCCACGTGACTCGCTTCCAGTCACATTCGAGCTCCTCGGCGATCAACTGACACAGTCCCGTCAGCGAACCCTGGCCCATTTCCGAGCGCACGAAGCGGACGACGACAGTCTCGTCCGGACGCACCACGACCCAGGCATTGAGTTCCGGTGTACCTTGCGCATGCGCGGCATTGATCCCAAACGGGAGCGCCATGCCGAGCATGAGCCCGCCGCCGGCTGCGGCGCTGCCGACCACGAAGGAGCGGCGATCGATCTTCGGAACGTAATTCATGATTGCCTCCCTCGTTACGCGTTCGCAGCGGTGTGGATCGCCTCGCGGACCTGCTTGAAGGTACCGCAACGGCAGATATTGGTGATGGTGGCGTTGATGTCGGCGTCGCTCGGTTTCGGCTTCTCCTTCAGGAGCGCCGCCACCGCCATGATCATGCCCGACTGGCAATAGCCGCATTGCGGCACATCGTTTTCGAGCCAGGCCTTTTGCACCCTGTGAAGCGCGCCGTTGATGGCGAGCCCCTCGATGGTGGTGATCTTCTTGCCGGCCGCCGCGCTGACCGGCAGCGAGCATGAGCGCATTGCGACGCCGTCCACATGGACGGTGCAGGAGCCGCACTGGGCGACGCCGCAACCGTATTTGGTTCCGGTGAGGCCGACGTTCTCCCGGATCACCCAGAGCAGCGGGGTGTCGGGCTCGACATCGACGTTATGAGTTTGGCCGTTGATGGACAGTGAGATCATTCTCATCCTCCCGTTCGGTCGCCAGCGAAAAGGCGAGGGTGGTTGCGCACCGGCCTTGAAATCCCGGCCGGGTCATTGTGCGATGAGGAAGCATAGCTTGATGGCATTCTAAAGAACAACGGGTCGCGTGCGAAGAAAAGGCGGACAATGCGGCCAGGCAAACGGGCGACGATTTCGGCTCGTGTTCAAAGGGTTCCACGCACGATCAAGACAAGGGGACGGGCGTGGTGCGGCGCACAACCGCGGGGCGGCAATGCCAATTGCGCTGACGGGCAACGACGCGATGAGCTATTCAAGGCGGAGAGCCAAACGGAGGAGGCGACCATGATGGGTTGGACGCGGGCGGTAATTCTGGCCCTCGCAGCGACGCCTGTTGTAGCCACCCCGCTCCCCGCCGCCGATCCTGCGCTGATCGCAGCGGCCAAAAAGGAAGGCGAGGTCGTCTGGTATACCACGCAGATCGTGAGCCAGCTCGTGCGCCCGGTGACGGCCGCCTTCGAGAAGAAATATCCCGGTATCAAGGTGCGCTCGACGCGGGCCAATGCGGCCCAGACTGCGGTCAAGATCCTCAACGAGAGCAAGGCCGGGCGCGTGCAGTCGGACATCTTCGACGGCACCACCACCGTGGTGCCGCTGAAGAAGGAGGGGTACGTCCTCAAATGGCTGCCCGAGTCCGCCAAGGCCTATCCGGCGTCATTGAAGGACCCGGACGGCTTCTGGGTCGCCTGCAATCTCTTCGTCATTACGCCCGGCTTCAACACCTCGCTCGTCCCGCGCGGGAGTGAGCCACGCACATACCAGGACCTGCTGGACCCGAAGTGGCGGGGCAAGATGGCCTGGAACGGCTTTCCGACCAGCTCGGGGGTCGGTGGATTCGTGGGCACCGTGCTGACCGAAATGGGCAAGGAGAAGGGAACCGCCTATCTGCGCGCGCTCGGCAAGCAGAAGATCGCCAACCTGCGCGGCTCGGCGCGCGAGGTGCTCGATCAGGTGATCGCCGGCGAATACGCGGTCGCATTGCAAATCTTCAACCACCACACGGTGATCAGCGCCAAGAAGGGCGCGCCGGTCGATTGGATCAAGATGGAGCCGGCGACGGTCACGCTGTCGGTGCTCTCCGTGCACCGGAATGCGCCGCACCCCAATGCGGCGAAGCTGCTGGTGGATTACATCATCTCCAAGGAGGGACAGGAGGTGTTCCGGCGCTCGAATTACCTTCCGGCGCATCCCGAGGTGCCGGCCGCGGTGCCGACGTTGAAGCCGGCGGAGGGAAAATTCCGCGCGCACTTCTTCACGCCGGAGCAGACCGAGGACCACATGCCGCAATGGCACAAGGTCTCCGATGAATTCTTCCGTTGAGCGAATGACCAAGCCAAAGTTTCCGGAGTGGGAGCGGGACGTCCGCGCGCCCGTGCCGCTGCCGCCGCGCGGAAGCTGCGACTGCCAGGCGCACATCTTCGGCGATCTCGCGCACTATCCGGTGCAGCCGCATGCGGCCTACGAGCCACCGGCCGCGAGCTTCCAGGACCTCTGCCGGGTCGAGCGGACCCTTGGTTTCGACCGTTTCGTGATCGTGCATTCGATGCTGTACGGGCCCGATCATCGCGTAACCGTGGATGCGCTCGAATCCATGCCGGACCACAGCCACATCCGCGTCGTCGGCCGCGTCGACGACACCACCAGCGACAAGGAGATCGAGCGGCTGCACGCGCTCGGCTTCCGCGGCACGCGATTCAATTTCCGGCCGGACGCGCCACGCAAGAGCTGGGAAACGATCATGCGGACGGCCGACCGCATCCGCGGGCTGGGCTGGCACTTCCGCCTGCATTTCTTCCGCGGTGCGGTGCTGGAGACCTCCGAGCAGCTCAAGACGATCAAGAATATTCCGATCGTGGTCGATCACCTCGGCTATCCCGATCCGGCGCTGGGCGCCAACGATCCGACCTGCCGCTGGATCGTCGAACGGCTCAAGGACAGCGACAACTGGTGGGTTATGCTGTCGAACGGCAATCGCATGTCGACGATGGAGAGCGGCTGGGACGACGCCGTGCCGATCGCGCGCGCCTATATCGAAGCGGCGCCCGACCGCATGATCTGGGGCAGCGATTGGCCGCATGTGCAGTGGCGCAAGCAGCGCATGATGAATGATGGCGAGGTGGTGGAACTGCTCTACCGCTATGTCGAGCACGACAAGGGCCTGATTCAGAAAATCCTGGTCGACAATCCGGCGCGCCTGCACGGGTTTTGAGTGGGATCGCGCATCTCACCCGGCTGCCTCAATGCAGAGGCGGCAGGATTCCCATGTCGGCTATCGGGGTATTTGTCGGCTATCGGGGTATTCCGGACGAGATTTGCTCAGTTTGTGTTTTTCTCGGTTTGACCCGGAGGACCTTGGCTTTGCTGGATTTTATTGTTGGACCGCACCTTGATAGGGTGGCCGCGGCGTTTGTACGGCAGGAGGGGACAGTGAAATTGTCGGGAGCAAGCTATCTGTACACCTTGGCGCAATTGTCAATTGGCATCGTCGGCTTTTCCGGGATCATTATTGTCTTATTGCAGTCGTTGGGTGGAGAGCTCACTGCCGTCCAGAGGCTCCGTACCCGTATCCTCATAGAGGCAGGTTTCACAGCAGCGGCAGGCTCGATGGTGCCGCCGCTGATTGCGCTATCTTATCTTTCATCGGAAGTTGTATGGCAAATCTCCAGTTTGATCGCAGGCCCCTTATTGCTCGTATGGGCCGTGATGTACCCGATCAGACGGCGGGCGGTGGCTCATGGACCAACTCCGCCGGATGTCCTTATCGGCGTAACAGGACGTATCATCACGGCGATAGGAGTGCTCGTGAATGGAATTGGGTATCCGTTCGTACCCGGACCATTCTTGTACTGCTTGGCGATGACTTGGGTGCTCGGCACGGCCTGCCAGATTCTCATTCGTGCGGTGACTCAATCACTGCCATCTAAGACCAGCTAGACTGCAATTCGCGCTCTAATTCGGCATCAACCGCGTCATCTCGCCCACAAGGCGCGAGGGCCCTGCTTGTGTATCGTCGAGTTGGGAATAACCGCTAATGGCCCATCGGCGACATCGGCCAACAATCGCTGCATGGCCGCTGACGGGGCCAAAGCAGACATTGCTCAGTGATCTGCGGTGACGCCAAGTGACGTGACGAGGTGGTGGAGCTGCTCCATCGCTACGTCGATAACGATCCGGCGTTGTTGCGGAAGATCCTGGTTGACAACCCGGCCCGCCTGCACGGGTTTGAATAAACCCGTCGGTCGTTATTCCGGGGGCGAGCGTAGCGTTCGCCGCTTCGCGGCGCTCCGGAATGACGACGGAGAAGAGAAATAAGCTCTGGCCCGGCACGTCCCATCCCTGCACAATACGAGGAAGGAAGCGCATTCGTGACAGCCGAGGTCGCACATATCGCCACCGCCCAAGCGCCGGTGCAGTCGTCGCCCGCGGGGCGCTGGCTGGCCCCGCGACAGACCACCATCATCGCGGCGCTCCTGATCGCGATCCTGCTGGCGCTGGTGGTGCCGCCGTTCGTGTTCCTCATCCAGGGCAGCTTCACCATCGCAGGCGACTCGCCGAGCGTGTGGGAGTGGGGACTCGGCAATTTCGAGGCGGTGCTGCGCGGCCGGCACATCGTGGCTTCCACCATCAACGCCTTCGTGTTCGCCGCCTTGAGCGCGGCACTGGCGCTGTTGGTCGGCTGGGTGACGGCGTGGATCGTGGAGCGCACCAACACGCCGCTCAAGGCGCTCGCCTACCTGACCTCGATCATCTCGCTCGGCACGCCCTACATCCTCTATGTCACCGCGTGGCTCTTGTTCTTCGGCAAGGCCGGGCCGGTCAACCATCTCTACCGCACGCTCACGGGCAACACCGACGTGCTGATCAACATCTATTCGATGTTCGGCATGGTGCTGGTCGAGGGCTTCCTGTGGTCGCCGCTGGCGTTCCTGCTGGTGAGCGCGACGCTGCGCAACGCCAATCCGGAGCTGGAGGAGGCGGCGCGCGTGCATGGCGCCGGCGTGTGGGCGACGATCCGGCGCATCACCATGCGGCTGTCGCTGCCCTCGATCATGGCGCTGGCGATGCTGGTGTTCATCCGCGCCATCGAGGCGTTCGAGGTGCCGGCGCTGGTCGGGCTGCCGGGCCGCATCTCGGTGCTCACGACCGACATCTACACCAACATGGTGGCGCGGGCTCCGCCCGACATCGGCGGCGCCAGTGCGCTGTCGGTGCTGATGCTGCTGCTGGTGTTCGTGCTGCTGGCGGTCTACGGCCGCCTGTCCCGCCATGCGGAACGCTTCGCCACCATCACCGGAAAGGGCTTCCGTCCGCGCCCGTTCGATCTCGGGCGATTGCGCTACGTCGCCGCGGGAATCCTGATTGTCAATTTCATCCTTCTGCTCGTCGTACCCATGCTCATGCTGGTCTGGGTATCATTGCTGCCGTTCTTCCAGCCGGTGAGCGCTGGCGCCTTCAAACTCATCAGCCTCAACAACTACCGCACGGTACTCGACTGGGAACAGCTCGAGCTGATGCTCAACACGCTGATGGTGGCGGTGGCGACCGCGACCATCGCGGTCGGGCTCACCTTCCTGGCGGGATGGCTGGCGGTGCGACGCGCGCCCGGCGGCTGGATCGTCGATCGCCTCGCGACCGTGCCGCTGGTATTCCCGGGCCTGATCCTCGGCATCGCGGTGATGCAGCTCTTCCTCAACATCCCGATCCCGATCTACGGCACGCTCGGTATCCTGATCTGGGCGTTTGTCATCAATTACCTGCCCTACGGCATGCGCTACAGCGCCTCCGGCATGCTGCAGATCCACCGCGAGCTCGAAGAGGCGGCGGCGGTCGCCGGCGCGACGCCGCTCACACGGCTGCGCCGGATCGTGGCGCCGCTGCTTGCGCCGGCGCTGCTGGCCGGATGGCTGTTCATCTTCCTGATGTCGGCGCGCGCGCTGTCGCTGCCGATCCTGCTCTCGGGCCCGCGGTCGCAGATGATGGCGGTGGC
>JBOHIG010000195.1:0-2998 GCA_050725815.1 Xanthobacteraceae bacterium | reverse complement strand
TGGCCGCCGCCGCCGCCTCGTTAGTGCAGGTCTCGACGTGCACGCCGAGATCGGCGAGCAGGTCCTCGGCCTCGACCATCACGTCGAGCAGGTGCGATACCGGCGCGCCCTGGTAGCCGCCGACATAGCTCACGCCGGATTGCAGCAGCGCCTTGGTGACCGCGAGGATGCCTTCGCCGCGGAAGGTCTCGCCGTCGCCGAGCCTGAGCGCCTCGACTTCCTTCTTGAAGGACCGTTCTGCCATGGCGGCATTATAGAGGCGCCGCGCGGTCCGATATATAGAGAGGGTGCGTTGCTGCGGATGATGCGGGCTCCCTCTCCCCGCAAGCGGCAGGGATGAACAGAAGTCACGCGAGCAAGCTGATCAACCCGCTTCGCTGCCGTCGGGCGAGAACAGGTAGCCGGCGCCGCGGACCGTGCGGATCACCGACGGGTGCGCCGGATCGGGCTCGATCTTGCGGCGAATGCGCGTGATGCGCACGTCAATGGCGCGGTCGAAGGCCTCGCGATCGCGCGCCTCGGCGAGGTCGAGCAGCCGCTCGCGCGAGAGCACGCGCTTGGGGTTCTCGGCGAACGCCTTCAGCAGCGCAAATTCGGAGCTGGCGAGCGGATGCTCGTTGCCTTCGGCGTCGCGCAGGGTCTGGGCGTCGACGTCGAGCCATTTGGTGCCGAAGCGGATCGCCTGGCGTTCGGCGGCCACCGCGGCGGCAGGTGCGATCGCCGGGCCGGCGCTGCGGCGGAGCACCGAGCGGACGCGCGCGAGCAGCTCGCGCAGCTCGCAGGGCTTCGCAAGATAGTCGTCGGCGCCAAGCTCGAGCCCCACCACGCGGTCGATGGGACTCGCGGTCGCTGTGAGCATGATGACCGGCACGCTGCCCTGCTGCTTCAGCATGCGCACGATCGAAAGTCCGTCCTCTTCCGGCATATTGAGGTCGAGCACGATCAGGTCGGGGGTCTGCTTGGCGATGGCCTGACGCAGGCTCGCGCCGCCGTCGCACAGGGTCACATCGAAGCCGTGCAGGCGCAGATAGTCGCCGACCATTTCGCGCGCCGGCGCTTCGTCGTCCACGACGACAATATGTTGCGTGGCGCTCATGATGCAGAGTCTGCCGTCATCGGCATGCGGATCGTGAAGGTCGAGCCCTGCCCCAGCCCGGGGCTTTCGGCCTCGATGCTCCCGCCATGCAGCTCGGCGATGCGCTTGGCGATCGAGAGCCCGAGGCCGGTCGAGCTTTCGCCGCCGGTCGGCTTCGCGGACAGCCGCTGGAAGCGGCCGAACAGCCGCGTGATGTCCTCCTCGGACAATCCGGGGCCGTAGTCCTTGACGCTGATGACGGTAACGCTGTCGTCTCCGTTCAGCGACAGCTCGATCTTTCCCCCAACCGGGCTGTACTTGATCGCGTTGCTGACGAGGTTGTCGACCGCTTCCCGCAACCGGTCGGGGTCGCAGCTTGACCAGCGGAACGGCGGCGACGCCAACTGGATGCTCTGGCGCTTGCGCTCGGCCAATGCCCGGTTCGAGGTAACGATCTCCGCCAGCATCGCGGACAAATCGACCGGCTCCGGCCGGACCGAGATGTCGAGCGCGCCCATCATCGCATCGGCGATCAGGTCGTTGACCATGCCGGTCAACTGCATGGCGGAGCCGCGGATGTGGCCGATCTGCTCCTTGATCTTCTCCAGCGGCAGCGGCGACATGGAGGCGATCTCGTTGATCATCTCGGCGCGGCCGAGGATAACGCTGAGCGGATTCTTAAGGTCGTGCGCGACCGTGCCGAGGATCTCGTTCTTGAACTCGTTGGCGCGCCGCAGCCTCGCCCATTGCGAGGTCAGGCGGTGATTGGCCGAGGTCAGCGCGCGCGTGCGCTGGCGCACCCGCTCCTCCAACTGTACGGTCGCCTCGTTGAGCTGTTCGTAGAGCACGACATTGTCGAAGGCGATCGAGAGCTTGCTGCAGAACACTTCCACCAGCGAGCGGTCGGTGGAGGACAGCGGCCGTTGCCCCTCCAGCAGCACGACGACCTCGCGCCCACTGCCGGTGCGGATATAGAGGACCGAGAGTTTGGGCTGGAAGTCGTGCGCGCGGCGCTCGAACGCGTGGTGCACGATCTGCTGAAGCGCGGGATCGAGCGATGACGCCTTGTGCGACTTGGAAAACTCCCGATAGCAGCCGGAGCCGGCAAGGATGGAGAATTTCTCGCTTGCGGTCGCGCCCTCGCGCAGCACGAGGATGCCGCCGCAATCGACGTTGAGCAGCGAGGCGAGCTGGGTCAGCACGCCTTCGGCCAGCCGCTGCATCGACTTGAAGTCGAACAGCGTGGAGGCGCCGTCGATGATCATCTCGAGGCCGCGACGGGTCTCGATCATGCGCTGGAGCTGCTGGTAACCGCGCAGCGCCGCGGTCAGGGCGGTGAACAGCTTGTCGGCGGTGAGCTCGGTCTTCGCCTTGTAGTCGTTGATGTCGTAATCGACGATGACGCGGCGCTCGGGGGCCTGGCCGGGCTGGCCCGTTCGCAGGATGATGCGGACGGTCTCGTTCTTGAGTTGGGTGCGGATGTAGTCCACCAGCTTGAGGCCGGCGTCGTCGGTTTCCATCACCACGTCGAGCAGGATCGCGGCGATGTTCGGGTTCGCGCGCATGAGCGTGCGGCCCTCTTCGGCGGAATAGGCCGAGACGATCTCGATCCCCTGCCCATTGAGGCTGTAGTCGTAGAGCGCGAAGCGGGTGCCTTCGTGCACCGCCGGATCGTCATCGATCACGGCGACGGTCCAGGTCCCGAGCGCCGCATCGGTCGCCGGGGCGTCGTCGTCCTCGATCAGCCTGATGAATTCGTCTTCGTTGCTCATGTCGGTTGCGCCAGTGCCGCCGATTTGAAGTTCCTGCACCACTCACCGCAATCTCGTTCAGGAACTTCAAATCGAAAAGCGGCACTAGAATCATAAAGTTGCTAGTGCCCCTTTGCTTCCGAAGTTCGTGTCAGAGCGTGCTGCCATGTAT
>JBOHIG010000194.1:0-2115 GCA_050725815.1 Xanthobacteraceae bacterium | reverse complement strand
GCGGAACGTCCTCGCCTTCGGCGGGCGCGCGCTCATACCAGGCCGGACTCATGCGGCTGGTCGCGCCGTCCTGCGCCAGCGTCGCCTCGAACTCGCGGCGGATCGCCGGGTCCTCCAGGTGATAGGGGATGGCGTTGCCGCCCTTGTTGATGTCGATCGCCCAGATGTCGGCCATCTTCTCGCCGGGACGGCCGGGCTTCAGCGCCGGATGATTGTTCGGCCCATGCAGCGCGACCAGCCGCAGCGGTCCCTTGCTGGTGCCGAAATGCTGGTGGAACCAGTCGCCCGCCATCGGCGCCGCCGACACCACGCCGACCGGCTCGTAGTCCTGGCGCATGATCCTATCGGCCTTGCCGTCCTGCCACGGCTTGGCGCCGAGCGAATCCGGCCATGTGTAGGTGTAACCCTTGCCCTCGACGCAGACGAGCACCGCCGTCGAATGGTGCTTGTGCGCCTTGGCGTAGCGGCCGGTCTCGTGCTGGCCGACGAACAGGTAGAAGCGGTTGCCGGCCATGTGCGGCTCGACCCGCCGGTAGCCGGGCGAGCGCCGGTTGTCGAGCGGCAGGTCGCAGGCGATCACGTCGGGAATGAGGTTGGTGCGCCGCATCGCAAGGCCACGCACCGGATCGGGCGCGATGTCGTCGTTCGGCTTGAAGAAGTCCTCGGCGCCGGAGAACCGCTCGGTGAAATTGTGCGGGCAGTTGAAGACGAAGCCCGGATTGTCGATCAGGTTCATCACGTTCGGGGCCGACGTGCCGCACAACAGCATCGCGGGCGAGGACGCCGCGTTCACGAAGCGATGGAACGCGTTGAGCGGGATGGTGAACAGCGAACCCCGCTGCCATTCGAATGAATGGCGCTTCGTCTGTCCTTCCTGCCAGACCTCGGTGGTTCCGCGGCCTTCCACCACCAGCACGACCTTCTCGTAAAGGTGCCGCTCGACGTTGAGCGCGCGGGCGCCGGGAATCTCCACCACGTACATGCCCCACAGGCCTTCGGTGCCGTAGAGCTGGATGTAGCTGCCGCGTCCGCCGAGCCGCGCCCACGGTCTCATCGGCAGGTCCTGCACGCGCTTGACGCCGATGCCGCGATAGCAAGGCACCCCCTCGGCCTCCATGAAGCTGTCGTAGGGCATCGGCTTGCGCAGGAATTTGCCGAAGCCCGCGTTCTCGCCGGCCTTCGGCTCGTGCCAATGGACCTGATCGGGGGTGTCGTGCATGGCCGCATTTGACAGGAGCACATGCGGGGAGACAAGCTTTTGTGCCGGGCAGGCCGGTCCACCTGATCAAGGAGACGCAATGTCGCTGAAAGTCCGCCGCGTGGTCACCGGCCACGACGCCAATGGGAAAGCCATCGTCACCATCGATGAAGTCGCGCAGAACGTGATCTCGCGCCGGCCCGGCCACGCCAGTTGCGTGATCTGGTCCACCGGCGAATTTCCGGCCGACAACGATCTCGATCTCGACGGCGGTACGCGCAAGGTCGGGACCACCGATCCGGGCGGCACGGTCTTCCGGCTGGTCAGCTACGGTCCCGGCACCGCTCCACGCAATCACCGCACCGAGTCGGTGGATTATGCGATCGTGATGTCGGGCGAGATCGACATGGAGATGGACGGCACCTGGGTGCATCTCAACACCGGCGACGTGCTGGTGCAGCGCGGCACCATCCACAACTGGGTGAACCGGGGCAAGGAGCCGTGCATCGTCGCCTTCGTGCTGGTGGCGGCGAAGCCGGTGAAACGGGGTGACAAGCTGCTGACTGCAGCGAACTAAGTCTAATGGAGTGGATTTGACATTCGCGACCCACCTGACAGCGGGTTCGCGACGCGAATGTCAAATCCAAAACTCCACTAGCCTTCGATTCAACATTCGCAAAGTCGCTCGCCGAAACGGGAGGCGAATGTTAGAATCGGACCACTAGCGTGCAACAATCGTGCGCCATGTCAAATTCCGGCCGAGCGGACGGGTTTCCATGAAAGATCGTCTGCTCCGGCTGTGGCGCGGCGAGCTGGCGCTGCGGACTGCGTTCTGGGATTACGCCATCATCTACGGAACGCTGGTCAACCTCCTGGTGACCGTCATCGCCCTGGCGGTGCTGGCGGGCGACCTGCCC
>JBOHIG010000193.1:0-8465 GCA_050725815.1 Xanthobacteraceae bacterium | reverse complement strand
GAGTGCAACAGGTTGGCGTCGACCGAGAACGGCGCTTCGCCGCGCTTGTCCTTGGCGATCGGAATCTGATGCGACTCGGCAAACGCGAGCAGTTTGGTGCGGCTCGCGAGATCCCATTCGCGCCAGGGCGCGATGATCTTGATGTCGGGCTTGAGCGCGTAATAGGAGAGCTCGAAGCGCACCTGGTCGTTGCCCTTGCCCGTGGCGCCGTGAGCGACCGCATCGGCGCCGACTTTCTCCGCGATCTCGATCTGCTTCTTGGCGATCAGCGGACGCGCGATCGACGTGCCGAGCAGATAGACGCCCTCGTAGAGCGCGTTGGCGCGGAACATCGGAAAGACGTAGTCGTGGACGAATTCTTCGCGCAGATCCTCGATGAAGATGTTTTCGGACTTGATGCCCAAGAACTGCGCCTTGGCGCGCGCGGGTTCGAGCTCTTCGCCCTGACCGAGATCGGCGGTGAAGGTCACGACCTCGCAGCCAT
Source organism: Xanthobacteraceae bacterium (assembly GCA_050725815.1). Taxonomy (GTDB): domain Bacteria; phylum Pseudomonadota; class Alphaproteobacteria; order Rhizobiales; family Xanthobacteraceae; genus VAZQ01. Next base: position 7,981 of record JBOHIG010000193.1, on the reverse strand, counting down.
ACGTGGTCTGTAGCCACTTCAGGATGATGGAGGTGTCGAGCCCGCCGGAATAGGCGAGCACCACTTTCTTGATGTCGCCCTTGGCCATGAAAGACTCCTCGCGGCGGCCATTGGATGGCCAATCGCGACATCAAAAAAATCGTCCTTGCCTATTCCGGCGGGCTCGACACCTCCATCATCCTGAAGTGGCTGCAGACCACCTATGGCTGCGAGGTGGTCACCTTCACCGCCGACTTGGGCCAAGACTTGGGCCAGGGCGAGGAGCTTGGGCCCGCGCGCGAGAAGGCGCTGATGCTCGGCATCAAGCCCGGCAACATCTTCATCGAGGACCTGCGCGAGGAGTTCGTGCGCGACTACGTGTTCCCCATGTTCCGCGCCAACGCGCAGTACGAGGGGCTGTACCTGCTCGGCACCTCGATCGCGCGGCCGCTGATCGCCAAGAAGCATATCGATATCGCGAGGAAGGTCGGCGCCGACGCGGTGTGTCACGGCGCGACCGGCAAGGGCAACGACCAGGTGCGCTTCGAGCTGACCTATTACGCGCTCAACCCCGGCATCAAGATCGTGGCGCCGTGGCGGGAGTGGGCGTTCAAGGGGCGCGAGGAGCTGCTCGCCTTCGCGCGCGAGCACCAGATCCCGGTGGCGAAGGACAAGGAGGGCGAGGCGCCGTTCTCGGTCGACGCGAACCTGCTGCACTCGTCGTCCGAGGGCAAGGTGCTGGAGGATCCGGCGCAGACGCCGCCCGACATCGTGTATCAGCGCACGATGTCGCCGATGGACGCGCCCGACAAGGCGACCGAGGTGCGCGTGGGATTTGCGAAGGGCGATGCGGTCAGTATCGACGGCAAGGCGCTGTCGCCGGCGGCGCTGCTGGCGCGCTTGAACGAGCTAGGCAAGGCCAACGGCATCGGCCGGCTCGACCTGGTGGAAAACCGCTTCGTCGGTATGAAGTCGCGCGGCGTCTACGAAACGCCCGGCGGCACCATCCTCCTGGCGGCGCACCGCGCCATCGAGTCGATCACGCTCGACCGCGGCGCCGCGCATCTCAAGGACGAGCTGATGCCGCGCTACGCCGAACTGATCTACAACGGTTTCTGGTTCGCGCCCGAGCGCGAGATGCTCCAAGCCTTGATCGACAAGAGCCAGGAGCATGTCGAGGGCGAGGTGCGGCTGACCTTGTATAAGGGCAACGTCATCGTGGCCGGGCGCGAGAGCGCGAAGTCTTTGTATTCCTCCACGCTGGTGACGTTCGAGGACGACAAGGGCGCCTACGACCAGAAGGACGCCGAAGGATTCATCCGGCTCAATGCCTTGCGCCTGCGCACCTTGGGGATGCGGGACCGGAAGAAATAACCGCCGCGAACTCACCGCCGCGTCGCCGGCACGTTCACATCCACATCGACGATATCGATACAGGCCTGCGTGATGCGGTGCGTGCGGCCGGTGCGCCATTCGCCGTCGCGCGTCTGCACGCCATCGACTTCGTCGAGCGCGAAGCAGCGCCATTCGCCCTCCGGCGGCAGCGTCGAGTTGGTTTCGCCGCCGAACTGGAACACCAGCGCCTTTTCCTGCTTTCGCTTGAAGCCGAGGATGTGCGGCGCGATCTCGCGCCGCTTCCCCTTGTAGACGCAGACGATCAGCTTGCGCTCAAGGATCGCGCGGCGGAACAGGACGTAGGTCGCGCTCGGCATTGCGCATGATCCCGAAAAGCTTGCCCCGGACTTGATCCGGGGTGAGAACCGGTTTCGGGCAAGATCATGCACAAGTAAAATGCAGCAGGCTACATCTCCACCGTGACCTTGCGGTTCTCGCCGAGGTTCGGCCTCTCGCTGGTGAGCCGCGCCTTGGCGAACTCATACATTGCGACCGCCTTGCTCGCCGGCCCGTCCCACAATTCCGCGGTGAGCGGCGTCACGCGCAGCACGCAGACGTTGGGATCGTCAGGTCCGTCCCACCATACGCTGTCGGTGGACTTCCAGATCTCCCGTGCCTTGGCATGATCGTGCCGCACCTGCGCGCGCGCGGTGATCGAGAGATAGGCCTTGTCCGCCGGATCGATGAAGACCAGGCCGACGTCGTGCTCGGCCTCGATCTCGTGCTCCTTGCCGCTGCGCAGGTCGGTCACGAACCAGATCAGCCCGGCGTCGCGATTGGGCCGTGCCTCCAGCGGCCGCGCGCGCAAGCCTCCGCCGAAGCGCGTGGTCAGCATGCAGACGCCGACCTTCTCGACGATGTCCCAGACGCGATCGTGCTTGTCGTCCATGCCGGGACAACGACAAAGCGGCGGCGGCGTTCCTTTTGGTGAGGAGTGCGCCGCGCGACTTACCCGCTGTGGCAGACCGCCTCGATATTGTGCCCGTCGGGATCGAGCACGAAGGCGGCGCAATAGTTGGGGCCGTAGTGCGGCCGCAGCCCGGGCGCGCCGTTGTCCTTGCCGCCGGCCGCCAGCGCGGCCTTGTGGAAGGCATCGACCGTGGCGCGGTCCTTGGCCACGATGGCGACGTGGATCGGATTGCCGACGCCACCTTCGCCGCCAATCCAGAAATCCGGGTTTCCGCCAGGTCCAAAACCGCATGCGGGCGCGCCCATTTCGTTGCTTTCGACCTCCACCACCAGCGCGTAGCCGAGCGGCTTGAGCGCCTGCTCGTAGAACGCCTTCGAGCGCTCGTAGTCGGACACCGGGAAACCGAGGTGGTCGATCATGCGCGTTCCTTCAGGCCAGCACCCAGCGGCGGAACAACGCATCGGCCGCCGCAATCGTTTCCGGCGCCGGCCGCCACGGCTCGTCGCGCCAGCGCCGGCGGGCATCGGCGAACTCGGCGTCGATCAGCGCAGCCACCGGCGCGGGCAGCGGGCCGGAGCCGAGCTCGCGCGTCACCGCCTTGCGCGCCAGCAGGTCGCCGACGATGGCGGTCACGTCGGCGGGCAAATCGCTCTCCGCCACCAGCGTCGGGAAGTGCATCGGTGCCACCGCCGCGCCCGGATGCAGCCGCATCCAGCGCAGTGCAACCGCCGGCCGCAGTGCATAGAACAGCCGCTTCAGCTCGACGGCGCGCGCGTCGGCGAAATGCGTGCGCCGCTGGCGCTCGCCAAGATGCAGGTAATGCCGCGCGATGGCTGCGGGGCTCGCGGCCGCGCGCGCCAGCGCCAATGCCTCGTCGCGGAAGCGCGCATCGCCGGCATAGGTGAGCGGCGACGTCAGCCACTCGATCACCACGGCGTTGCCCTTCAGCAGCAGGCGGAGGGCCTTGCCGAGATCCCAGCCGTTGACGTCGAGCGTCGCATCGATTGGAAACTCGATCACGTCGCGCCGCTGCCACAGCGCGAGGTAGTCGTCCGGCCGCCGCACGTAGATGAAACGGCAGTCGTAGTCACTGTCAGGCGAGGGGAAGCCCCAGGCGCGGCTGCCGCTCTCGACCGCCAGCAGCACGATGGCGTTGTGCTCGGTGGCGACGGCGACGAGCCGCGTGTCGATGGCGGCGACGACGGCAGGATCGAAACCGGGATCGAGGTGGCGCAACGCGGGCATGCCGTCTGTTGTACACGGCTCGTTTGCTGTCGGCTCGCGGGGACGGGCGGGGATAGGGCAAGCCACGCTCAAATCCTGCGGCTGTCGTAGGCCCAGTGCAGCAGCGCCTGCCGCTGGCGCTTGCGGCACGTCAGGTCGCCGGGCTCGCAGTTGCGCTCGACTTGCCGGACGTGGCGACGGATCGCCTTCCAGCGCTTGATCTGCCGACGGTCCTCGTCGGGCATGCGGCGGCCCATGGTGTAGCGGCAATACCACTGGAACCAGCCGCGCGGATCGTCCGGGTGCAGCCAGCCCTTCCTGCGCCAGACCGAGAGCGGCTGGCTGGCATTGACGCCGAAGAAATTGAGCGAGCAGTCGCGGCCTTTCGGCGACAGCTTCGCGTGGGCGAACCAGCTCTTGGGAAACTCGCGCCTGCAATCGGTCATGTATTTGCCGCAGAACACGCCAAGGCGAAGCATCTGCTGCGGCGTCAGTTGCGGCTTGAACTCGGGATCGAAATTGCGGCCGGGCGAAGCGCTTCGCACATAGCGGTAGCGCTTCTGCATCTTGTCGCTGACGGTGACGGTGCGTTTGCGCATGCGGGCAAATGGAGACTGACCTCGATTCGTCATCTGAGGTACGAGCCGCGAAGCGGCGAGCCTCGAAGGATGAACGGCCGTCGCCCTTCGAGGGCCGCTTCGCGGCCACCTCAGGATGACGGGGAGAGTTGGCCGCGTATGGCAACGTCCTCCTACACCTGCCGTTCCACCATCTTGCGCTTGATGCCGGCAATCGCCTTGGCCGGGTTCAGCCCCTTCGGGCAGGCCTTGGCGCAGTTCATGATGGTGTGGCAGCGGTAGAGCCGGAACGGGTCCTCGAGATTGTCGAGCCGTTCACCCTTGGCCTCGTCGCGGCTATCATCGATCCAGCGGCTCGCCTGCAAGAGCGCAGCCGGGCCGAGGAAGCGCTCCGAATTCCACCAGTAGCTCGGGCAGGCGGTCGAGCAGCAGGCGCACAGGATGCACTCGTAGAGACCGTCGAGCTTCGTGCGGTCGTCGTGGCTCTGCCGCCATTCCTTCTCCGGCGTCGGGGAGGTGGTGTGCAGCCACGGCTCGATCGACGCGTATTGCGCGTAGAAATTGGTGAGGTCCGGGACCAGGTCCTTCACCACCGGCTGATGCGGCAAGGGATAGATTTTGACCGCGCCCTTGATCTCGCCGGCGTGCTTGGTGCAGGCGAGCGTGTTGGAGCCGTCGATGTTCATCGCGCAGGACCCGCACACGCCCTCGCGGCAGGAGCGCCGGAAGGTCAGCGTCGGGTCGATGGTGTTCTTGATCCAGATCAGCGCGTCGAGAACCATCGGCCCGCAGTCGCCGGTGTCGACATGGTAGGTGTCGATGCGCGGGTTTTTCCCGTCGTCCGGGTTCCAGCGGTAGATGCGATATTCGCGCACGTCGCGCGCGCCGGTCGGATAGGCCCAGGTGCGGCCTTCGGCGATCTTGGAGTTCTTGGGAAGGTTGAGTTGAACCATGGATCGCTCCGTGATCAGTGCAGCCGGCCGCCGTGCAGCGGTCGCTTGCGGCCGAAGAAGGTGTGCGACAGGCACTCGGCGAGCCCGCCGGCGGTGTCCTCGTGCACTTCGATGAGATCGATGCCCGCGTCCTGGAGGATCCGGAAAATCTCCCGTTGCGGGATCGGATGCATTTCCATGTGCTCGCCGCGCGCGGCGCGCTTGAGGCTGCGCTCGGTGCGCGCCAGATAGGCTTCCGGGTCGAACCGGTAGTTGGCGATATAGGTCGCAGCCTGGAACAGGCAAAAGCCTCCCGGCGAGAGCTTGCCCGCTAGGTGCCGCAGGATCGCGAGCTGCACCGGCGGCGGATTGTGGTGCAGTACGATCTCGCTGAACATGAGATCGCACTCGGGCAGCGATTCGAAGTCCTCGACGCCCCGGATTTGGACATAGTCCACGTTCGACAGGCCGAGCGTTACGAGGCGCTCGCGCGCATAGGCGAGGTGCCGCTGCGAGACATCGACCGCCACCACGCGGTCGAAGCGCTTGGCGAAGTGGCCGGTCATGCGGCCGACGCCGCAACCGATTTCAAGCAGGGTGCGGATATGGTCGAGCCGCATGCCGTTGCGCGCGAAGAACGCCTCGATCAGGACGATGCCGTCGCGGCCGCTGTCGTAGAAGCCGTCCTTGGTCGCGGCGATTTTGTCGGCCCGGTATTGCGGTTCGGTCAGGACCGACCAGTGCGGGTCCGCCTCGCCGAGCAGGTCCCACACCCTCGCAACCTGATCGAACAAGCGTTCCTGCATCTCGGTGGACGCGCTGGTGGCGACCTCGATCGGGGGGCTCAGCCGGTGACGTCCGATGCCCGGGTCGACCGGAAAGACCGGCTTCGGCGCCAGCAATCCGCGCCGCCGCAGCCAGTGGCTGAACCTCGACATTACGACGTCCCTTGCATCGATTGGGCGCGGACCATTGGCGAGCCTGCCTGTCAATAGACCCGCGCCTTCGGCTCGATATACGTCACCTCGTTCGTCATCGTGTAGGTGTGCACCGGCCGGTAGGCGATGGTGACGCTGCCTTTTGGGTCGAGCCAGGTGAGCGTGTGCTTCATCCAGCTCTTGTCGTCGCGATCGGGATAGTCCTCGCGCGCATGCGCGCCGCGGCTCTCGGTCCGATTGAGCGCGGAATCCATGGTGACGACCGCCTGCGCGATCAGATTGTCGAATTCGAGCGTCTCGACCAGGTCGGTGTTCCAGATCAGCGATCGGTCGATGACCTTGACGTCGGTGACGGCGTCGTGCGCCTCGTGGATGAGCTTGGAGCCCTCCTGGAGGACTTCCCCGGTGCGGAAGACCGCGCAATTGCTCTGCATCACTTTCTGCATGCGCGTTCGCAACTGCGCGGTCGGCGTCTTGCCGCCGGCATGGCGGAATTTGTCGAGACGCGAGAGCGACAGCTCGGCGGAATCCGTCGGTAGGTCCGGCTGCTTCTCGCCCGGGGTGACCAGCTCGGCGCATCGGATCGCGGCCGCGCGGCCGAACACCACGAGGTCGATCAGCGAGTTCGAGCCGAGCCGGTTGGCGCCGTGTACCGAGACGCAGCCGGCCTCGCCGAGCGCCATCAGGCCCGGCACGACCACGTCGTCCTGGCCATTCTTCTTGGTCAGCACCTCGCCGTGAAAATTCGTCGGGATGCCGCCCATGTTGTAGTGCACCGTCGGGACGATCGGGATCGGCTCCCTCGCGATGTCGACACCGGCGAAAATATGCGCGAGTTCGCCGATGCCTGGCAGCCGCTCGTGCAGCACCGCCGGATCGAGATGGTCGAGATGGAGATGGATGTGGTCCTTGAGCTTGCCGACGCCGCGGCCCTCGCGGATTTCGATGGTCATCGCCCGTGACACCACGTCGCGCGAGGCGAGATCTTTGGCGGACGGCGCGTAGCGCTCCATGAAGCGCTCGCCCTCGGAGTTGGTCAGATAGGCGCCTTCGCCGCGCGCACCCTCGGTGATCAGGCACCCGGCGCCGTAGATGCCGGTCGGGTGGAATTGCACGAACTCCATGTCCTGGAGCGGGAGGCCTGCTCGCAGCACCATGGCGTTGCCGTCGCCGGTGCAGATATGCGCCGAGGTGCAGGAGAAATAGGCGCGTCCGTAGCCGCCGGTGGCGAGGATGGTCATGTTGGCGCGGAAGCGGTGGATCGAGCCATCGTCGAGGCAGAGCGCGACCACGCCGCGGCAGCGGCCGTCCTCGTCCATGATCAGATCGATGGCGAAATACTCGATATAAAATTTGGCCGCGTGCCGCAGCGACTGTCCATACATCGTATGCAGCATCGCGTGGCCGGTGCGGTCGGCGGCGGCGCAGGTGCGTTGTGCGGTGCCCTTGCCGTAGTGCGTGGTCATTCCGCCGAACGGGCGCTGGTAGATCTTTCCATCCTCCTCGCGGCGGGAGAATGGCAGGCCCCAATGTTCGAGCTCGTAGACCGCTTCGGGGGCGTTGCGGCAGAGATACTCGATCGCGTCCTGGTCGCCGAGCCAGTCCGAACCCTTAACGGTGTCGTACATGTGCCAGCGCCAGTCGTCCTCGCTCATGTTGCCGAGGGCTGCCGCGATGCCGCCCTGCGCCGACACGGTGTGCGAGCGGGTCGGGAACACTTTGGTGATGCATGCGGTCTTGAGGCCGGCCTGGCTGCAACCGACGACCGCGCGCAGGCCGGAGCCGCCCGCGCCCACGACCACGACGTCGTAGGTATGGTCCTCGATCGGGTAGGCCCGGCCGTTCGTTGCCGGCGCGCCACCATTCTGTCCGTTCGTGGCCATGCGCTAGTGGTCCGATTCTAACATTCGCATCCCATTTCAGCGAGTGACCTTTGCGAATGTTAGAATCAAAGGACCACTAGCGAGTATTAAGTGCTAGTGGAGTTTTGGATTTGACATTCGCGTCTGCAACCCGCTGCCAGGT
>JBOHIG010000192.1:0-13239 GCA_050725815.1 Xanthobacteraceae bacterium | reverse complement strand
TGTCAAATCCACTCCACTAGGATGCGCGCGAACGCTGTGCCGTCGGGGGGGCGAGGTTGCGCGTGCTGCTCTCAGGCAGGGCGGTGCGCACGCGGTTGAAGAAGTCGCCCACCTTCGCTTCCAGCGCGCCGGCGCGCGACGACAGGCGCGTCGTCCAGCCCTGGATCTCGTCCGCAACCTGTGCACTGCGCTGCGCGACCTGCTCGACTCCCTGGACTTCCGCCGCCGTGCGCTCGGTTGTCCGAGCCGCCGACTGCATGCTTGCGGCGATCTCGCGTGCGGATACGCCCTGCTGCTCGACCGCCGCGGCAATCGCGGTCGAGACCTCGGTCAGGTTCTGAATGACCTGCGCAATCGAGGTGATCTCGGTGACGGCGCGTTTGGTCGCTTCCTGGATTTGTGCCACCTGCCCGGCGATCTCGCTGGTGGCATGGGACGTCTGGTTGGCCAGCATCTTGACCTCGGAGGCGACCACCGCGAAGCCCTTGCCGGCCTCTCCCGCGCGCGCGGCCTCGATCGTCGCATTGAGCGCCAGCAGGTTGGTCTGCGATGCGATGGTGGAGATCAGCTCGACCACAGAGCCGATGTGCTTGGCCGCCTCGTCGAGGGAGCGGATCGCTTTGCTGGTACGCTCGGCGTCGCTCACCGTGGCGCGGGCCATTTCCATGCCGCGCTCGGTCTGCTCCCCGATATTCGTGATCGACTTCGACAGCTCTTCGGTTGCCGGTACCGCGACGCCGACGCTCTCGCTGGTGGCGCCCAGCGCGTCGGACGCCGATGCCATGCGGCCGAGCGTCTCGTTGGCGGCTTCCTGCAATCCAATCGATGTGCTCGTAAGCGAGCCGGAGACGTCCTTGATGGCGTCGACGACCTCGACGATGGCGTCGCCGAAATCCGCGATCGATTGATCGACCAGCTGACGCTTGGATTCCTGCGCTTTTGCGACCAAATGGACATGCATCGTGCTCGTGATCGCGGCGTCGAACATGATCGCCTGGGCGATGACCTTGGCGTGGGCGGCTACGGTGGCGGCTGAGAACCAGTATTTTCGCGTCAGAATGTCGACCGTCCTGCGCATCACGAAGTTGCCGGAGTTCAGCCGGATGCGAGCTTCGGCGCCGACGAAAATGTGCTGCTCCGCCGAGCGTCTGCAGTGATCCGCATAAGCGTCGTCGAATGCGCCGGCGAGCAGGATCCGAAAGTGCGATAGCTCGACCTCGCGGATGAGTGCGCTGTGCTTGGCATAGATGTGTGCGATCTGCGGCATCTTCGACGCGCGTGCCACGAATGCATCGATCGCGTCCGGCAGATGCGGTTCGAGCAGCGGCCAGGCTTGCCGCAATCGCGACCGCGCGCTTTCGTCGATGCCGTAGGATTCCAGCCGGGTAGCGAGTTCTGCGTGCAGCTCGTGCTTGGACATGGGGCGATCGCTGCTTGGAATGAATGGCAAGGCGGCGACAGGGCATGCGAACGCGCCCAGCCACAGCTTGGTAAATTCGTAGTTAATGAACCGTTAAGGCCGGCGCAGTTTCGCTCAACTTGCGGTCTGTTCGCGCACGATCGGATGGCCGATGCCGAGCGGCTTGGCGTCGAGCAGCACGAATGCGGCCCGCGCCACCTCCTTCCCGCGGTTGACCCAGGCATGGTTGGTGCCGCGCTGCACCAGCACGTCGCCGGCTTTGAGCTTCACGGTCGAGTCGTCCATGTCCATGTCGAGCTCGCCCTGCATCACGATGACATAGTCAATGGTCTCGGTGCGATGCATGCGGCCTGGATTGCCGGGCGGGAAGGTAATGACCGTGAAGCGCGAGCCGTGCGCGGGCGGCGGCGTGCCCAGCTTGCGTGCGCCGTAGTCCTCGGCGTCCTCCCCGACCGGCATGTCGCAGGGAGTGCAGTCGGTCGACCAGATCAGGGTCGAGGTGGCGCCGGACTGGCCGCCCCGCGCATTGGTGGCGGAGCCATCCATGATGACCTTGGCGACGTTGCTCTTGTCGTGGCCGGTCACGACCCGGCGGATCGGCGGAAACTGGTCGTTGCTCATCGCGCTGCTACCCCGTCTTCGATATCACGACGCCCGCAAAAGGGGCTTGGCCTCGCATCGGTGCCATAGCGCGCCGGCCGTGTCACTATGCGCTGCCGCGGCCGCGGAATTCCGGTTGTCGCGGGCGGCACTGTTGCGGCACTCTGCGGCGGATAGGAGAGAGGGAGGTAACAATGCTGAAGCGAATATTCGTCGCGCTCGTCGTGCTGGCCGGCGTCATGACCTCGGCCGCGCAGGCGCAGAAGCTCAAGGTCGCGATCTCGCAGCGCGGCTTCTGGGACAGCTCGTTCCTGGAGTTCGCCCAGAAGGAGGGCTTCTTCAAGCAGGCCGGCCTCGACGTCGAGTTCACCTATACCCAGGGCGGCGGGCAGACCTTGCAGGTCATCACCTCGGGCAGCGTCGACGTGGCCATGTCGAACGGGCTGCTCGGAACGATTGGCGCCTATACCAAAGGCGCACCGATCAGGGCCATTTCCGCCCAGATGACCGGAGCGCATGAGCTTTACTGGTACGTGCGGGCAGACAGCAAAATCCGCAGCCTCAAGGACGCGGATGGCAAGACCATCGCATTCTCCTCGCCCGGGTCGTCATCGAACCTGATCCTGCTGTCGCTTCTCAAGCAGGCCAAGTCGAAGGCGAAGCCGACCGCGACCGGCGGGCTGCCCGGCACGCTGACTCAGGTCATGACGGGACAGATCGACATCGGCTGGGCGGTGCCGCCCTTCGCGCTACGCGAGCTCGATAGCAAGAAGATCGTCATCGTCGCCCGCGCCAGCGAGGCGACCGAGCTCAAGGACCAGACCATCCGCGTCAACATCGCCAACGTCAATTCGCTCAAGGCCAAGCGCGCAGCGATAACCAAGCTGATGCAGGTTTATCATCGCGGCATCGAATGGGCCTATGCGAATCCGAAGGCGATCGACTACTTCGCCGAGTTCGCCAAGGTACCGCGTGCGATCGCCAAGAAGGCGGTGGACGACTTCTACCCCAAGCACGCGCTGCAGATCGGCGAGATCCGCGGCCTCGACATGACGCTGAAGGATGCGCTGCAATACAAGTTCATCAGCAAGCCGATGACGCCGAAGGATGTGGCCGGGTTGTTCGACATCCTCTACAAGCCGAAGTGATCGTCGCATCATCGCGGCGGACACTCGTAACTGCCCACACACGTCGTCATGCCCGGCCCTGTGTCGGGCATCCACGTCTTAAGGCGCGCCAAGGCGCCAACTCGTGGATAGCCGGGACAAGCGCGGTCATGACGGATTGAGATGCATTGATGCTCTGAAAGGACTTCCCCAATGCCCAACGCCATCGACGAAGCCTGTTATCAACTCGCGCTCGCCAACCGCATGGTCGCCTACGAGGGCGTGCTCGATGGTTTCGGCCATATTAGCATCCGCCATCCCGGCAATCCGGATCGCTACCTGCTGGCGCGCTCGCGCAGCCCCGAGCTGATCGAACCGATGGATATCCTGGAGTTCGACCTCGATTCGCATGTGCTCACGCCCGGCGACCTGTTGCCCTACGGCGAGTGCGTCATCCACGGCGAGATCTACAAGGCGCGCTCCGACGCAAGCGCCGTCGTCCATCATCATTCGCCGGCGATCCTGCCGTTCTGCGTCACTGGCGCCGAGTTGGTGCCGATCATGGGGCTCGGCTCCACCATGGGCGCCAAGGTGCCGTTCTGGGACAGCCAGGACGAGTTCGGCGACACGCCGATGGTGCTCACCACCAGCGAGCACGGCGCCTCGCTCGCGCGCTCGCTCGGCCCGCATGCGATGGTGCTGATGCGCCGCCACGGCGCGACGGTGGTGGGCGCGAGCTTGCAGGAAGCGGTGTTTCGCTCGATCCACACCCATCGCAACGCCGAGCTGCTGCTGCGCGCGCTCGCGTTGGGCACCGTCACGCCGCTCACGCGCGGCGAGACGGAGCAGGCCTGCGACTACAGCCTGCGCGAGCGGCCGATGGGGCGAGCCTGGGAATACTGGGTCACGCGGATCAAGAAGGCCGGCGAGCTGCCGCCGCGAACCAGGACGCGCGTGAGCGGGAAAGGGGCGGGAAAGAAGGCGGCGGCAAAGACCAAGGCACGCAAGAAATCCGCGCGTGGCGGCCGTCGCTGAGGCGTTCCCGTCGGCGCGTTGCCTCGAAGGGCTCGGCGAGGTGCTGGCCGCGGCGCCGCCGCGATAGAGCATTCTTGGCTGGAGCAAGCGCCGAGGGCTTCGCCCTCGGCGCACGTAGCGCGCTATTTCCGCCCCATAATCTCCCGCGCCTTCGCAATCACCTTGGGCGACATCTTGTAGAATCCGGCGATCACCTCCGTCGTCTCCTCGCCCGAGACGTATTCGATCGGCAGGCCGACTTTCTCGGCTTCGTCGCGGAACGCCTTGCCGGCGACCGCGTCCGCCATCGCCTTGCGCAACGCCGCGACGATCGCAGGCGGCATGCCGGGCGGGCCGACCAGCGGGCGCGCGATCTCCGACAGGGCGAAGAACATGTCGGCAGTCTGGCGCTGCTCGTCGGTCTTGAGCATCCGGTAGAAGTTCGGGGCGCCGCCGAAGTAGGGCACGTCCTTTTTGCCGAACTGCACCAGGAACTTCAGCTCGCCGCGCTTGACGTTGCCGTCGAACGCGGCCTTCGCGGTCGACAGCGCCAACGCACATTGCGCCTGCAATTCGCCGCGCTGTAGAGCGAGCCCCATGTCCTTGATGCCTTTGAAGCCCGAGATCACCCGCAGATTGGCGCCAAGCATGTGCTTGAGCACCAGCGCATGATGGTTCGAATAGGAGCCTTGCCCGCTCGAACCGAAGACCACCGGGGTCTTGGACTTGATGATCTGGTCGAGGCTCTTGATGCCTGAGTTGTACCAGGTGCCGCAGGCCGCGGTGTCGCGGATCATGTTGCCGATCCAGTTGAGCTTCAGCGTCTCGAACTTCGCCTCCTTGTTGCCGAACAAGGGTTCAAGCGACGCGGGCGCGCCCATCACGACCAGCGTCGTGCCATCCTTCGGCGCGGCGTTGGCGACGAAGTTCGCCGCCCGGAGACTCCCAGCGCCCGGCATGTTCTGCACCACCATGGTCGGGTTGCCCGGCACGTGCCGCGGCATGTGGCGTAGCAGGAGTCGCGTATAGGTGTCGTAGCCGCCGCCCGGCCCATAGCCGACGATAACGGTGATCTGCTTGCCCTTGTAGAAGTCGGCGACTGCGTCGGCTTGCGCCGCGGGCGCCGCGATGACGGCCGCCAAGGTTGCCGCGCCAAGAATTCGTGCAATGGCGATCATGGTCGTGCTTCCTCCTGCTGTCGCGTTCTTGCTTGTGTTGGCGGCATGATAGCGCGTGGTTCGCAGGAGTGCAGCCGTCCAGGCTACGCGTGGATGCGGCCATTCGTCCGCCGTTTTCGGGATTGCGCGCCGGGTCGATGGCCTCCGGGGGGCGATCGAAGAGCGGAGAATCTTCCCGCACGACGAGTCCCGCGGAGTGTCTTCCCGCAGGACGAGTCCCGTAGCGGGCCGAGCCGTTGCAGGCGCGCGAAATTCTGCCGGCCGAAGGATTCCCTTTCGACGGATTTTGAATAGCCTGTGACGCACTGATTCGATTTTCCGGTTCTTCGCATGCCCGATCAGGAGCTCGGCTCCCTTCAATTGCTGAGGCAGGAGATCAAGCTCTTCCAGGAGCTGGGCGAAGTTCGTTCCGAGCGCAACGACATCCGTGAGGCGAGGATACGCGAGTGGGACGAACACCGTCACGAGTTGACGTCCAACCTGGAATTCGAAACGCTGTGGCGGAAAACTGCGGCGGGCGAACGCGACAATGCTCTGCAATCGCGCGAGGGCGCGATCATCGGTGAGCTCAAGAAGATCCGCGTGACGCTCGAGCACCTGCACTTCGCCGGGCTGCATGACGCGGCCTGATCTCGATCGCCGGCCGCAATCACAATCCGTTATTGTGCTGCTGCTTCGAATCGACGCAGTCCGGCGCGTCAATATCCACGCGGCATTTAAGCGACAGAAACGATGCGCAATGCCGCTTGCCCCGGCCGATCCGGCATTTGAACACGGCGCCCGAGTCCGGATAGCATCCAGCCAACGCACGACGGGAGGATGACATGACGATCCGCGGTACTGGTTTCGCTGCTACGGCTCTCGGTGGCTTGGCCTTGTTGCTGGGCCTGCCTGCGCCGGGCGCATCCGCGCAAGATCGGATTGCCGAATTCTACACGGGTAAGCAGATCAGGATCATCGTGCCGTCCGCCCCGGGCGGCGGTTTCGACCTCTATGCCCGCTATGTCGGGAGACATCTCGGCAAGCACCTCCCGGGCAACCCGGGCGTGATCGTGCAGAACATGCCGGGTGCTGGCGGCCTTGCGGCCACCAACCATGTCTATACGCGCGCCTCCCGTGACGGGTTGACGCTCGGGGTTCTCCAGGGCCCGCTCACTTACGCGCAGGTCGGCAAGTCCCGGAACGTGCAGTTCGACATGCGCAAATTCGGATGGCTCGGCAGCGCCAATGTGACATCGAACACCTGCGTCTTTTCCCCACGCGCCGGCATCAAAGCCGGCGACGATCTGCTCAAGAAGGCGGTGATTGTCGGGGCCTCGGGCGGTTCGACCGAATTCGTCCCCAACCTGCTCAATGCGCTCCTGGAGACCAAGTTCAAGATCGTGAAGGGTTACAAGTCGACCAGTACGATCCTGCCGGCGATCGAGAGCGGCGAGGTGAACGGCCTGTGCGGCTGGGGCTGGGACAGCGCCAGCGTCAACGGACGCGACTATTTCGCCCGCGGCATCATTTCCGTGGGCCTGGAATGCGCCAACGAGCGCCATCCCGATCTCGCCGCGCGCGGTGTGCCGTACATGATGGACCTCGCCAAGAGCGAGGAGAACAAGAAGGTGTTGAGCTTCCTGTTCGCATATCTCGTCTACATCCGGCCATTCGTGGCGCCGCCGGAGGTGCCGGCCGAGCGGCTCAAGGCTTTGCAGAACGCTTTCGCGGCGACGCTCAAGGATCCTGAGTTCCTCGCCGAGGCGAAGAAACGCGGCGTCGAAATCCGCTACGCCTCGCCCGAACGCGTGCACGCGACGCTGGCGCAGATCTTCGACGCGCCGGAGGCGATCAAGGCCCGTGCGCTCGAAGAATTGCGCAAGGCCGGCTGGGAGGGGCTTAGGCGGTAACGGCCGTCGTCGCCTATCGCTTCGCCACCGCGATCGCCTTCAGGCCCTTTTCGACGATGTGTTTCGGCGTGCCATGGATCCTGTTGACCAGATCCTGCA
Source organism: Xanthobacteraceae bacterium (assembly GCA_050725815.1). Classification (GTDB taxonomy): domain Bacteria; phylum Pseudomonadota; class Alphaproteobacteria; order Rhizobiales; family Xanthobacteraceae; genus VAZQ01. The sequence goes on along the minus strand of JBOHIG010000192.1, from coordinate 5,930 downwards.
CGCCAGCGCCGGATGTCGGTTGCAGCTCGTTTTTCGATTTGGCGAAATCCGCCTGCACCGCCTTGTCCTTCACCATCGCGTCGAAGCCGGCGCGCAGCGCCGCCAGCCGCTCGGCCGGCACGCCGGGCGGCAGGACATAGGAGCGCGACATCACCAGGTGACCGAACAGAAACTCGATCGCCCGCCGGTCGTCGTCGCTCTTCGCGAGGTCCTGCGCCAGCGGCAGGTTCGGCAGGTCCGCATGCTTGGTCGGCCATTGCATCAGTGCGCTGACGGTCTTTTCCTTGATCCATTCGGGATGCTGCACGACGACCGACGACCATGACCAGCCGCAGCGCCCGTGCACCTCGCCCCGTTGCATCGCCAACAGGATTCTCGGTCCGTCCTGATAGCCGGCAATGATCTTGAACCTGGTTCCGAGGAAGCTGTTGAACGCATGCGGAGCAAGCTCTGAATCGGCGCCCGCGGCGGCTCCGACGATCAGTTCCTTCTCCATGGCGTCCTTAATCGTCTTGACGGGCGACGTGTGCCAGGCCACGCAGACATGCACCTCGCTGTTGAGGTTTCCGATCCAGCGCAGCGTAGTGGGATCGTAGTCGGCGCCGGTCAGGCCCATCAGCGGCGCCCTGACCATGCCGCCTTGCACGGCGCCAATGGTGAGGCCATCGCGCGACGCGACCTTGGCGATGAAGCCCGCGGCCCGCAAGCCGCCGGCGCCCGGCATGTTCTGCACGACGAAGGTGGGATTGCCAGGGACGAACCGCCCCAGGTGGCGTGCCAGCAACCGCGCAAAGGTGTCGAAGCCGCCGCCCGTCCCGGAGGCGACCACGATCCTGATCTGCTTTCCGCGAAAGAAGGACTCGGCCGATTCCGCCATGGCCGGGGTCGCTGCAAGCATGGCGGCGGCAGCGGTCGCGAAAAATGTCCGTGTCGTAGGATGAGCATTTGTCATTGTCATTCCTCCCGTGAACGCCCCGGCTTGTTGGTCTATTTGATCGTGAACTCCTTGATCATCTCGGGCTTCGGGTCGAAGCCGAGGCCCGGCGTTTCAGGGAGCGTGATCCAGTCCTTGTCGAGCGGCGGCATGCCGGTGAAGATCGCTTCGGACGTCTTGATCGACGCGGTCTGGTATTCGAGCGTGGTGCCGGCCGCGACCCCGCCCTGCACATGCATGTTATGCCAGAGGAAGCCGCCGCCGTTGATCGGCACGTTGAAGGCAGAGGCGAGCCCCGCGATGCGCACGCAATTGGTGATGCCGCCGGTGACCGCGGTGTTGGGCTGCAGCATGTCGATGGCGTTGTGCATCAGCATGTCGCGGAAGCGGAAGCCGAGCCCTTCGCTCTGGCCGGCGTGGATCGGTATCCGCGTGCGCCGGCGCATGTCGGCCATCAGCAATACATCGTTCTGCACCAGCGGCTCCTCGAAGAAGCCGACGTGATAGGGCTCGATCAGCCGCACGAGTTCCATCGCATGGATCAGGTCGAGCCGGCACTGCGCGTCGATGCCGATCTCAATCTCGTCGCCGACCGCTTCGCGCAGCGCTTTGATGCGGTGCGAGTCGTTGCGCACGATCTCGATCATCGGCTTCTGGCCGCGCAGGTTGTCGAGACCTGGCCGGCCAGCTTGCGTCTTCAGACATTTGAAGCCCATCGCCACCAACCGGCGCGCGGCTTCGCACAACTGCTCGATGTCGGCGCCAGGCACGCCGATGGTGGCATAGGCCTGCACCTTGTCGCGCGCGCCGCCGAGCAGCTTCCAGATCGGCTGCCCGAGCGCCTTGCCCTTGATGTCCCAGAGTGCGACGTCGATTGCCGAGATCGCCCAGCTCGCGTATTGCACCTGCGCGCCGCCTGACAGTGTCCAGTACAACACGTGCCAGATGCGCTCGTTAGCCAGCGCGTCGAGGCCCTTAAGCTTCTCCGCCACCCCATTGATCTGCGTTGCGATGGTGGGCGGGTCCGCATGCTGTGTGACGCCGTGGCCCTTGAGGCCGGTGTCGGTTTCGACTTCGACGAAGCACACTGGGGCAGCATTCTGCCGGCTGACGCCGAGCCAGCCGAAATCGGAGAGCACGCGCAGCGGCGTGGCCGTCACGCGGGCGATCTTGTGTTGTTTGGATTGAGTCACTGAATTTCTGCCTCCGGGGAGAGAAACATAGCCGGCCCGGAATTGCGTGGGAAGCGCGGGATGCGCCGCCGAGCCATGCGCTACGCGGCCGGCTGCGCGGGGAGGGCGGATGCACCCCCGCGCGCCGCGACCACGCGGTTGCGACCGCTGCGCTTGGCGGCATAGAGCGCTTCGTCGGCGCGCTTCACCAGCGCGGCGGGATCCGCCATGGTGGGGTCCACCTGTACCGTGCCGATGCTGACGGTGACCGCGATGTCGCCTTCGCTGCTTGGTACCGGGCGCCGGGTCACGGCCTCCCGCAGCCGTTCGCCGGCGATGTGTGCGTCGGCGAGGTCGGTCTCCGGCAGCAAAACCGCGAACTCCTCGCCACCGATCCGCGCCACGACGTCGGAATCGCGCGTCTGCTCGCGGCACAGCCGGGCGACATGGACGATCACCTGATCGCCCACGTCGTGCCCGTAGCGATCGTTGATCGACTTGAAATGATCGATGTCCAGCACGAGCAGCGACAATGGCCGCCGATAACGGCGATAGCGGTTCCACTCGCCGTCGAGCTGGTGGACGAAATGGCGCCGGTTGTGGATCCCGGTCAGTGCGTCCTTGAGCGCGAGGTCCGCCAGCTCGTCGGCGTTGCGCACCAAGTCGCTGACATTGCCGTAGGTCAGCATCCGGCCGCCGTCGGTGAGGACCTTGCAGCGGCAGCGGATCACGTCGCCGCTGGCGAGGCGGATGTCGACCGGACTCTCGTCACCGGCCTGCACGATCGCCGTCCGCCGGGCGACATAGGCATCCATCTGGTCCGCCGGTACCGCGTAGGCCTTCAGGCTGCGTGCGTGATAGAGCAGATCGACGAAAGCGGGCTTGCATTCGGCGAGCTCGTTGGGCAGCCGCCAGAGGCGGCGATAGGCACGGTTCATGAATTGTACGTGCAATTCGGAATCGAGCAGTACGACGCCGACCTCCGACTGGTCGAGCGCCGCCCGCAACGCTTTCAGCTCGGTGTTGAGGTCGCGCTCGCGATCCAGCACCCGTTGTGCGCGCGCATGCAGGACGCCGGTCAGCACCGCGATCGCGGGAATGCACACGCCCAGCACCAGCAGCCGCTTGAGGTCGTCTGGCGTGAATTGCAGCAGCTCGCCCGGCGGGGAGAGATGGAAGGCGGCAAAGGCCAACGAGATCGCGGCCGCGGCAAAACCCGACGCGATGCCACCGAGATAGGCTGCGAAGGCGACCGCCAGGAACGAGATCGCGCCCGGGTTCGGAACGTGGAACACGAGGCGATCGATCAGCAGGGTCGCCGCCGCGACCGCCAGCGTGATCGCGGGTCCCAGGATCGGACGCCAACGGATCGGTTCCATCGCCGCCTCATCCGTCGAACATTCCACGGCGAGCAGCGGTGCTTTGCACGGCCCGCCGCGGTCCGGATAAGAACGCAGAACGCGCCCGATCCGCCAGCGGACCATGCGCCGCGATTCTCGCGATGGTTAAGGGCGTGCTACCGTGTTCGCGACAGTCTGGCGGCGTCCGGCATCAGCGCCGCTTGATGTTGGCGGCCTTGACGAGTTGAACCGCCGCATCGACGTCTTCCTTGAAGAACTTCAGGAACTGCTCGAGCGTCATCGGCATCGACTCGACGCCGAGCTTCGACAGACGGTCCTTCACCGCCGACGCCTGCAATGCCTTGCCCGCTTCCGCATGCAGCTTCTCGACGACGGCGCGTGGCGTCTTCGCCGGTACGAAGAAGCCGCTGTAGAACGGATACACCGAGCCGGCCGGCAATCCGGCCTCGATCGTGGTCGGCACATTCGGCATGTCGGAGACGCGCTTGTGCGCCGAAACCGCGAGCGCAAGCAGCTTGCCGTCGCGGATCAGCGGCAGCGTCGTGGTGAAGGTCTGCACGCTGAAGTCGACGCGCCCGGACATGATCTCCGTCAGGGATTCCGCGGCGCCCTTGGTGGGAATGTGCTGAGCCTTGATGCCGGCTGTGACCAGTAGCCGCTCGGCCGCGAAATGCGAGGCCGAGCCAACGCCGGCGGACGAGAAATTCAGCGAGCCGGGATTCGCCTTGCCCTTGGCGATCATGTCGCCGAGCGTCTTGTAGCCTTTGGCCGGTGACGTGGTGATCGCCAGCGGCTGCTGCCCAAACGCGATCACCGGTGTGAAATCGGTGAGCGTGTTGTACGGCAGCTTGGAATAGAGCGCATGCGCGGTGCCGAGCGCGCCATAGGCAAGCACGGTGTATCCGTCAGGTGCCGATCGCGCGACCACGCCGGCGCCGATGGTGCCGCCCGCGCCCGGACGGTTCTCGACCACGACGGTGCGCTTGAGCTGCCGGGTGAGCTGGTCCGCGACCACGCGCGCCATGATATCCGATGCGCTGCCGGCGCCCAGCGGCACGATCACCGTGACGTTGCGCGCCGGCCAGTCCTGGGCGGAAGCCGGAGCGGCAACTGCGGACGCGAGACAGGCGATTGCGAGAGTTGTGCGCCATGCCCGGCGCACTCGGGTGCGATCAGTCATCGTTTCCTCCCATTGGCCGCAAGCCGTTCTGTTGTGGCTTTGCGCAATCATACCCTGCCGGGATTTGCGGCGAACTACAACTCCCAGATCTTCTGCTCGGCCTTGTGCAGGTGCTCGACCGAGCCGTCCTCCTTGATCAGGAAATTGTCGCAGATGAAGGCGAAATTGGTCGGTTTGAAGAAGCCGGGATGCACCGCCATGTTCATGTTGGCGGCGAGCGGCATGGTCTCGTCGTTGCGCAGCAGCGGCCGCTCGACCAGGTCGTAGCCCTGGCTGTGGCCGTAGAGTCGCAGCTCCGGCGGCGCGCCGCGGCTCTTCATGTAGTCGTTGTGCGAGGCATAGATGTCGGCCGGCAGCGCGCCGATCTTCAGGTTCTTCACGGTGTGCTTCTGGGCGTCGCAGACCACCGCAAAGGCATCGCGCAACTCCTGCGATGCCTTGCCGATGACGAAAGTACGGGCAAGCTCGGCATAGTGTCCGCCGGGTCCGTTGTTCTCGATCAGTAACGTCATGTAGTCGCCGTTCTGCATGGTGCGGCCTTGATAATGCCGGCCGCGCAGCACGGCTGGCGCGCCGAGCGGCGCGGAGGAGCAGCGGAACAGGCCCTGCTCGCTGCCGAGCAGCTCGCCCTCGTATTGCGCGAGCGCGGTCAGCTCGAAGTCGCGCATGTCGGGCTTGATCTTCGGCAGGATGCGTCTCCAGATTTCGTCCTGCATGGCGGCGGCGCGGCGGATGAGCGCGATTTCCTCCGCGCTCTTGATCGCCTTGATGCGGTCGACCCAGTCGGTGGCGTCGACGAACGTCGCGCCTGAGGCCTGCTCCTCGGTCACGCGCACCAGGTCGTATTGCAGCCGTCCCTTGCCGACCCAGCCGACGGTCTTGCAGCCGCGGCGTTGCAATTCCTGTGCGACCAGGGCGCCATCGTATTCATGCGTGTAGTTCACCGAGAAGAACGACGGGCTGAAGACCCAGTCGCCGACGCCGGGGTTGAACGGGTCGCTGCCGCCGAGCGCGTCGCGGCGGTCTTTCGCGCCCATCTCCACGACCGTCATCAGGTCGTCGCGGTAGAAAATGACGTTGCGCGGATAATCGTTGTGCGGCGGGATGTCGGTGAGCCATTTGACGTAGCCGCCCAGCCAATCGCTCGAGTTTTGCGTCACCAATGCGTCGATGTTGCGCGCGTCCATTTCCTTACGGACGGCCGCCCAGCGGCGTTCTAGCTCCTGCTGTGAGATCGGATCGGCGACGCGGTCGATGACGGGCATGATTGTGTTGCCTTCCCC
>JBOHIG010000191.1:0-3869 GCA_050725815.1 Xanthobacteraceae bacterium | reverse complement strand
GGCGGTATCCGATTCCAGCACCTCGACCGGCGCCAACGACGGCGTCCGGTCAAGCACCGCCTTCAGGGCCATGGCCTGGCTGTAGAAGGTCCCGTCGCGCTCCGACGTACCGATGCGAATTGCCATTTCGACGCCGATCCCTACCGTCCGTCTTCCGACCTCAGCCATTGCCGGGCCTGCACCTTCTTCTGCAATTCCGGATCGATATGCGGACTGATCAGCGTCTTGAAGGCATAGGCGATCTGCCGGTATTCCCAATGGCAGTTGCCGACCCGGTGCCGCGGCAGCAGCCCCTTGTCCACGAAATCCTGGAACAGCTCGCGGTGCGCGCCATAGGCGATGCAGAGCACGTTGACGAAACGCTGCGCCGGCAGCCCGTGCACCGACGCGTAGTCCACGGTGCCGGGCTTCTGGTCGATCGCCATCTGCCGGAACAACAAGGCGGCGCCGGTGATGGTGCGGCGCGCCACGTCCTTGCCGAATTGCAGCAGGATGAACGCCGCCAATTGGTCGGCGGCGTCCTCCTCCCGGCCGAAGATCGGGATCTTCAACATATCGATGATGGCGTGCGACAGTTCGTGCAACAGCACGTCGACGAAGGGACCGACGACGGCGTCTTCCAGCGTGATGTCGTTGGTGAGCGTGACCTTGCGCGCGACCGAATGAATCCAGGCGACGTATTCGTAGCAGATCGTGATCGTACGGTCGCCGTACCAGGCATTCACATTGCCCTTGCAGTCCTCCGTCGTCACCAGCAGCGGGCCGGGAAAGCGCACCGGCGCCAGGAAGTCCCGGAAGTCCTCGAGTACGCGACGCTTTTGCAGCCGCTCATAGATCGAGCCGTGCGCCGGATCGATCGGCTTGCCGTATTTGATCTGGACCGCGTGAGAGGTCGGCGCTCCAGCCAACTGTGCCGCCGCCGGCAGCGCCATCGACGCCATCACGATTGCGCCAATCAGTGCGGCGCAAAATACCTTACTGGCCATCGTTAGGTCCCCGACCTGTGTCGAACGCCGCCGGTCAAGTTATTACGGAAATTTTCCGCCGTGGGAAGGTCCATCGCTTGCTCTACCTTCGGTTGACACATCGCAGCGTTTGGAATTGGCAACGGCCGGAACAGTCGCGATAATGATCTCCGGTCTGCGAGGGATGCCGTCCATGCTGCAAAAGGACAACGAGCTTCTGACCCGCGTCGGAGCGGGCACGCCGATGGGGGAGTTGCTGCGCCGCTATTGGATCCCGGCCGCCTTCTCCAACCAGATCGCCGAGCCCGACTCGGCCCCGGTCCGGGTCAAGCTCCTGGGCGAGCCGCTTGTCCTGTTTCGCGACACGCAAGGCCGTCTCGGCCTGCTCGACGAGCGCTGTCCGCACCGCACGGCGTCGCTGTTCTTCGGCCGCAACGAAGAGTGCGGGCTGCGTTGCGTCTATCACGGCATCAAATTCGACGTCGAAGGCAACTGCGTGGATCTGCCCGGTGCCGAGCCGAACAGCAACATCCGCAAACAGATGAAGGCCAAGGCCTACCCCTGTGTCGAGCGCGGCGAGATGGTGTGGACCTATATGGGGCCGCCGGAGCACAAGCCGGAATTTCCCGAAATCGAGTGGACCTTGCTTCCGAGCAGCCACCGCTTCGCGACCCGCCACATCCAGGAGTGCAACTGGGTGCAAGGCCTCGACGGCGGCTTCGACGCCAGCCACCTCTCGTTCCTGCACAGCGGCGCGGTCGATCTGCGCAAGGGCGACCTCGATGGCGACCGCCGCATCGTACCGACGCTCTACGAAGCGATCCCAGTGGATTTCGGCTTCATCTGCGGCTCCGGCCGTGTCCGCGACGACGGCACCGTTTCCTGGCACATCGAGATCATGATGATGCCGTTCCACAAGCTGATCCCGTCGGTCGTGCGCGCGGCGCATGTGTGGGCGCCGATGGACGACGAGAACACCATGCTCTACAGCGTCAATTTCAATCCGCTGCGCCCGCTCACCGACGAGGAGATGGAGCGCGAGCGCGCCTGGCGCGGCATTCACACCGAGAACATCGCCGGCAGCGACCGCGCCCTGCTGAACCGGGACAACGACTACATGATCGACCGGATGCTGCAGAAGAGCGGACGCTCCTACACCGGCATCAAAGGTCTCGGCATCCAGGACTGCGCCATGCAGGAATCCATGGGACCGATCGCCGACCGTTCCTTGGAACACCTGCTGCCCGGCGACATGCCGATCGTGAAGATCCGCCGGCTGCTACGCCAGACGCTCAACGATCATGCCGCCGGCAAGCCGCTACCCGGCATGGACGCGCAAAGCTACCGCGTGCGCCCCAACCACTTCGAGGCGCCAAAGAGCGTGCCCTTCGCCGACATGGTCATGGACCACTGCCGCATCGACCGTCCCGCCGCCGCAGAATAGGACAGGCAAGGCGGCAGAACGCCACGTTCTGGAGGCCTCGATCCGCAAGTATGATGTGCTCGATGTCGGCGGCCTATTCCCGCTTTCGCCGGAATAAGCCGCGGGGTGCATCGGGGAGATACAATGATGATCCGCATTGTCTTGCTGAGCGTGATGGTCGCCCTCGCCTCTTTGCCGGCCCGCGCAGCCGATTTCGCGGGCAAGACCATCACCATCATCGTGAGCACCGGCGCGGGCGGCAGCTACAGCCACATCGCCCATTCCTTCGCGCGCAACATGCCGCGCTACCTCCCCGGCAAGCCCAACATGATCGTCAAGAACATGCCGGGCGCCGGCAACGTCCTTGCAACCAATTTCATGTTCAACAGCGCGCCCAAAGACGGCACCACGATCGCGACCATCAACAACTCGATCCCGTTGCATCAGGTGCTCAACGGCAAGGGCGTGCGATACGACGCCTCCAAGTTCAACTGGCTGGGATCGACCGGCACCTACAATTCGGTGGCCTATGTCTGGCACACGGCCGGAGTCAAAACGTTCAAGGACCTGACCGGGAAGGAGATCATTCTCGGCGGCACCGGCGTCGGCTCCAGCATCGTGATCTATCCGATTGTCATGAACAATCTGCTCGGCGCCAAGTTCAAGATCGTACTCGGGTACAAGAGCGTCGCAGAGATCGACGTCGCCATGGAGCGCGGCGAGGTGCAGGCGCGCACCGGCAGCTACACCGCGCTGCGTGAAGAGCACCCCGACTGGCTCAAAGAGAAGAAGGTCGCGATCGTCGCGCAGGTCGGCTCGATCCGCGACAAGGAGCTCAAGGACATTCCCTTGATGACCGAGCTCGCCAAGACCGACGAGCACCGTCGGATCGTGCGGCTGATCTCCTCGCCGATCTCGCTTGGCCGTCCCTTCCTGACGCCTCCCGGCGTGCCTGCCGATACGGTCGCGGTCCTGCGCAAAGCCTTCCAGCAGACGATGCGCGACCCGCAATTCCTGAAAGAGGCGGCCAAGATCAATCTCGACGTCGATCCCATCAGCGCCGACGAAATCGCGAACATCGTCAACGAGACGATCAAGACGCCGCCCGCCATCCTCGCGGCCGCAAAGGCTGCAATGGTGTCGCGTGTCGCGCCCGAGCGGCGAAAGGGCAAGTGATCGGGAGTATCGTTGCCGCCAAGAGGCTGGCGCTCCCTAGGGGAATCGAACCCCTGTTTCAGCCTTGAGAGGGCCGCGTCCTAGACCGCTAGACGAAGGGAGCGGAGCCATCCGAGATAACCGCTATCGCACCGCAGCGCAAGCGCACGTCGGCCCGGTGGCGGAACGCAGCGTCGTAGTGTCGTAGATCCTATGGGGTGGCAGGTGGTCAGGAGGTAGGTTGAGTTTGCAACCACCAGCCCACCTGAGGATCAACGATGAGATCTGATCACACTGACGCACCTGCCGGATGCGAGTATGCCACG
>JBOHIG010000190.1:0-3163 GCA_050725815.1 Xanthobacteraceae bacterium | reverse complement strand
TCGTTGGTCATCATCGCCTCGACGACCTCGACGATGAGCGTCTCCGCCTTCTGACCCTTCAGCTCAACGACCAGCGCCGACAGGTTGGCGAGGCCGAGCCGGCGCGCGACCGGCAGCAGCCTGCTTTCGACCAGGTATTGCTTGTCGGCCGAGAGCAGCAGGCCCGAGCGCTGCTTCAAGAGCTTGCGCAGGAAATCGTAGTCAAGCGGCGTCACGGCCGGCCCCCGGAGAACAGATGAACGATCCGCGCCGCAATCTCGGACAACGGAAGAACCGCCGAACACAGCCCTGCCTGCGCGACCGAGCCGGGCATTCCCCAGACCACGCTCGTCTCTTCGTCCTGCGCAATGACAGCGCCGCCGGCCTCGACGAGATCGACGGCGCCCCGCGCGCCATCGGACCCCATGCCGGTGAGGACGAGCGCAAGATTCTTGCCGCCCCATACCGAGGCCGCCGACGAGAACAAGGGATCGACCGCCGGCTTGCAGAAGTTCACCAGCGGGCCGTCATCGAGCTGGATGACGGGTTCGCCGTTGCGGCGCACGACCCGCATGTGCCGGCCGCCGGGCGCGACATAGATCTGGCCCGCGCGCACGGTATCGCCATCCCTCGCTTCGCAGGCTGGATGCCCGGCGGCGCGCGCAAGGTGCTCCGCGAGGATGGTCGTGAAGGTCGGTGGCATATGCTGGACGACGAGCACCGGCGCCTGGTCGATGACTTTGCCGATCTGCGCGAATACAGCATTGAGCGCCTGCGGCCCGCCGGTTGACGAGCCGATGAGCAGGACGCGCGGCGGCGACAGCGGAAACGGCCTCAGCTTCAGGTCCGGCAGCGCAACGGCCGGCACCAGGCTCGGGCTTCCGATCTGGCGGATCGCCGGATCGCCCGCGCGTTCGCCGCGCAACGGCCGGTATGGTTCCGGCGCACGGACTTCCATCGCTCGCGTCCTGCGACGCGCCCCGAGCACCTTGATCTTCTCGATCAACTCCCTGCGAAAGAACGTGGAGGTCGTGACTTCGCGGGTCGACTCCGGCTTTGGAATGTAGTCGGCGGCGCCGAGCGCCAATGCGCGCAAGCTGATCTCGGCGTTGCGGCGCGTCAGCGTCGAAGCCATGATCACGACGAGATTGCGCTTCTTTTCGAGCAGCCGGGGAAGCGCCGTGATTCCATCGGTGTCGGGCATGTCGACATCGAGAATGACGACGTCGGGATTGGCGCGCTCGAGCTGTTCGATCGCCTCACGCCCGCTGCGCACCGACGCAACGACCTGAAGACCGGGCTCGGCCTCGACCCAACGCGCTAGCAGGCCGCGGACGACGACGGCGTCGTCGACGACCATCACCCGCAAGGGGCCAGATCCGATATTTGGCTCCGAAGACGTGGGAGCGACGGGCATACTCATCGCGGCGCTTGACCCAAAACGAACGAAACAAAGCCGAGTTCGACGGAAGCCGTCCTAGATCAGGCCGACTTCCTGGAATTTCGCCTCGACGATTTCCTTGTCGAACGGCTTCATGATGTACTCATTCGCTCCCGCGTGCAGTGCGCGCGCAATATGAGCCACGTCGTTTTCGGTCGTGCAGAACACAACCTTGGGCCGGTCGCCGTCCGGCAGGCGCCGGAGCGAGCGCAGGAACTCATATCCGTCCATCTTCGGCATGTTCCAGTCAAGCAGAACTGCTTCCGGCATGCGCGCGCGGCATGCTTCGAGCGCCTGCTCGCCATCCTCAGCTTCGACAATCTCGAAATCGAGACCCTCAAGGATTCGACGGGCCACCTTTCGGATGACGCTCGAATCATCAACGACCAGACAGGTCTTCATCACAACCTCACTATGCGCATTACCGTGACACGTACCATGATCTCACCGTCAATCCCGTGAACCGCTCCGGGTTCTCATGCCGCCTGGGCGTGAGCTCCGATCTCAAGCACGCGATCCACGTCGAGAACGACCAATAATTTGCCGTCAAGCCGGTACACGCCCGCCGATACGCGCGCGAGGTGACCGTCGAGATTCACCGGATTGTCCTGCTTGGCATCGGCCGGCAGCTTGAGCACCTCGCCGATGGCGTCGATCAGCAATCCGTAGGATTCACCCTTGCACTCGATACCGACGGCCAGCATCGGCTCGCCCTCGATCGGCGCAGCGAGCCCGAGCCGCCGGCGCAGATCGATCGCCGTGACGATACGTCCGCGCAGATTGAGCAGGCCCGCGACCTCCGGCGGCGCCAACGGCACCCGTGTGAGCCGATCCGGAATGAATACATCCTGCACACGCGAGATGGGCAGACCAAAAAGTTGTCCGCCGACCGTCGCCGTGACGTATTCGATGATGGTGTCGTTGGTTTCGGTCATCGCTGGTCCTATGCCGCGCGATCCATGTCGGCCGTCTGCTCCTTGAGTGCCGCGATCAGGCCCTGCCGGTCGAATTTGGCCACGTAGTCGTGCAATCCGACCTCTCGGCCGCGTCCGATCGCCTCGGCCGACACCAGCGATGACAGGCCGATGATAGGGATGTCCGCGGTGCGCGGGTTGCCCCGCAGCGAAGACGCGAGCTGGAAGCCATCGCAGCCGGGCATTTCGATGTCGGTGACAACGACATCGAAGCTGCCGCCGCCTGCCATGAGCTTCATCGCGTCATCGGCCGACGCGGCGGTGGTGACCGCGAAGCCCGCCGCTCTGAGAACGGGCGCGAGCATATTGCGGAAGAACGGAGCGTCATCGACCAGCAATACATGGCGCGGCGCAGCGCCGGGCGAACGATGCTTCCAGTGCAGCCAATCCTCGAACGCCAGCGGCAGGAAATGGGCGACATCAATGATCTCGGTCGCCTGCCCCTTGATGACGGCGGTGCCGAGGACACCCGCATGCACGCTGCCAAGTTCGATATCCAGCCGCTCCTCGACGATATCGACGATCTCATCGACGACCAGCGCCATGGAGCGGCCGTCGTCGGCAAACACCAGAAGCGGCTGCGCACCGTCACTTTTGATGCTGACGTCGTCATTGACCGGCACAAGCGGCATGAGCTGTCCGCGATACTGCACGACATGGCGGCCATTGGAGATTTCGATGCTCTTCGGATCCATCTCCTCCAGACGCGTAACCAGCGAGAGGGGCACGGCCTTCGGCTGCGGGGAGCCGGCACGGAAGACGAGAAGCG
>JBOHIG010000189.1:0-3718 GCA_050725815.1 Xanthobacteraceae bacterium | reverse complement strand
CCCGCGCGCTGGTATGGACGCCGCCGTTCAAGGTGACGCGTTTCGTGCTGTTCTCGGCGCGCGCCGCGGTCGGAGGCGGGCCCTATGTCGTGGAAGCGGCGTATCCGCTGGCGGCGTGACTGCCGGTCAGCCCACGATCCTGCTCGCCTCGTCGAGCGTGATCCAAACCGGTTTTCGCGCCAGCAGCTTGCGCAAGTGGGGATTGTCTTTAGGTGGCGCCGCGAGCGCGGCGTTGAAGGCGTCCCAGCGTTTTTTGTCCAATTGAAATACGCGCCGATCGAGCAGGGCATCGAGCGCCGCCTGTGACTCAAGTCTTTCGTCCATGGCGCTCTCCTATAGGAGCCGTACGTTGTCAGGACAGGGCGGCCTTGCGCTCGCGGCCCGCCCGCGGCTATGCCACGCAACGACGCCGCCTTGCCCGCAACACATCCTGCCTATGTCCGCCTCTATCAAATCGCAATACGAAACGCTGGTCGCAGGCGGCGGCATCGAGCGCGATCCGGCGCAGGAGCAGGTGGTCGAGCTGTTGGCGGCGCTCGAAGCGCGGCTGGCCGAGCACCGGCTGGCGCGCAAGTCGTCCTCGCTCGGCTGGCTGTTCGGCGCCCGCGAGCGCAATGCCGAGCCGATCAAGGGACTCTACATCTTCGGCGAGGTCGGCCGCGGTAAGACCATGCTGATGGACCTCGCCTTCGCGGCGGCGCCGGCGGTGCGCAAGCGGCGGGTGCATTTCCATGAGTTCATGGCGGACGTGCACGAACGCATCCGGCGTTTTCGGGAGCGGCGCGAGCGCCCCAGGGATGGCGGCAATGGCGACGATCCGATCCGGCTCGCCGCCGCCGAGCTTGCGGAGGAAAGCTGGTTCCTCTGCTTCGACGAATTCCACGTCACCGACATCGCCGACGCCATGATCCTCGGGCGGCTGTTCAAGCGCCTGTTCGAACTGCATGTCGTGCTGGTTGCGACCTCCAACGTGCCGCCCGAGGAGCTCTACAAGGACGGACTCAATCGTGCGCTGTTCCTGCCGTTCATCGCGCTGATCGAAGAGCGCATGACCGTGACGCGGCTCGCGGCGCGCACCGATTTCAGGCTCGAGAAGCTCTCGGGGCAGCCGGTCTGGCACGTGCCGGCGGATTCGGCGGCTGCCGCCGCGCTCGACGATGCCTGGCAGCGGCTTACCGGCGGCCACGCCGGCGAACGTCCGGAACTGATCGTCAAGGGACGCAAGCTGACGGTGCCGTACGCGGCCAAGGGCGTCGCGCGCTTTTCGTTTCACGATCTGTGCGAGCAGCCGCTCGCCGCGGCCGACTATCTACGCATCGCGCGCGAATTCCACAGCGTCCTGCTCGATCGCATTCCGGTCATGGATTTCGCCAAGCGCAACGAAGCCAGGCGCTTCATCATCCTAATCGATACGTTCTACGACAATGCGGTGAAGCTTGTGGCTTCGGCCGAAGCCGAACCCGACGCGCTCTATCGCGCCGATGAAGGCTTCGAGGCGCTGGAATTCCGCCGCACCGCCTCCCGCCTGATCGAGATGCGTTCGGAGGCGTACTTGGCGCTGCCGCACGGGCGGCGCGACTCCACCGCGAGCCTGGTGGTCGAGGGGATCGTCGAGACGTGACGGCGCGCTAGTGGTCCGATTCTAACATTCGCTTCCGGAAACTCGCGACCAGGTGGGTAGCGAATGTCAAATCCACTCCACTAAATCGCTTGGAGCATGATCTTTATCCGAAAAGTGGCGTCCACTTTTCGGGATCATGCTCTACTGAATCTTCACGCCGGTCGCCGTAATGACCGGCGGCCACTTCACGGCCTCCTTGGCGACGAAGGCGGCAAAGTCGCGCGCCGACATGATGTCGACGCCACTGCCGAGCCGTGCGTAGGACTTCTTCACGTCCGCCGACCTCAGGGCTTCGTTGATTCCGGTATTGAGCTTCTCGACGATGGCGGCCGGCGTGCCGGCCGGCGCGAAGATGCCCTGCCAGACATCCGGATGCCAGCCAACCTGCGGGTAACCGCTCTCGATCATGGTGGGCACCTCCGGCAGCAGCGGATGCCGCGTCTTGCCGGTGTAGGCGAGCGGCCGCAGCTTGCCCTGCCTGATCAGCGGCATCAGGCTGGCGACCGGGCCGGTGTTCATGTGGACGCGGCCGCCCAGGATGTCGATGCGTACCTGCTCGCCGCCGCGGTAAGGCACGCTGACAATATCCACGCCGGCGACCTTGATGAAATACAGGCCGACGATCTGCGGCATCGTTCCGAGCCCGGCGCCGAAGTTCAGCTTGCCTGGATTGGCCTTGGCATGGGCGACGAGTTCCTTCAGCGTCTTCGCCGGGACTTGCGATCCGACCACGAACACATGCGAAAATGTCATGAGGTTCGCGACCGGCACGAAGGCCTTCATCGGATCGAGACCGAGATCGGGATAGAGCTGCTGCACATATGCGATGTTCTGCCCGTACATGAACAGCGTGTAGCCGTCGGGAGCTGCGGCGGCGGCGGCCTTGAGGCCGATCGTAGTGCCGCCGCCCGGACGCGCGTCGATATGGATCTGCTGTCCGAACTTCGCCGACAGTGGCGCCAGCACGACCCGCGCCAGCGACGCGATGGGGGAGCCCGCCAGCAACGGAATGATCAGCTTGATCGGCCGGTTGGGATAGTCCTGCGCCCGTGCCGGTGCTGCGACGCCCGCCAGCACGATGGCGGCCAACGCGATCAGAATGACTTTGCGCATGTTCGACCTCGCTTCAATGCCATTCGACGAATCCATCGCCGCCGCGTCACTTCAGCTTCACGCCCGACGCCTTGATGATCTCCGGCCAATTTTTGACCTCGTGGGCGATGAAGTCTGCATACTGCTTGGTGCTCCACGGCTCCGGCTCGAAGCCGAGCTTGGCCACTCCGGCGACCAGCTCCGGCGACTTGAGCGTTTCGTTGACCGCACTGTTGAGCTTGCGCAGCACTGGCTCCGGCGTTCCGGCCGGCGCGATGAAGCCGGCGGTGAAGGTCAGCGAGAGTTGCGGCAGCCCGCTTTCCTTCATGGTCGGCACGTTCGGCAGGTCCTTGTAGCGGGTGTCGGTTGTCACAGCGAGCGCCCTGATCTTGCCTTGCCTGATCAGCGGCAGCAGGGTTGGCGGCGTGCCGAAGTTCATCTGAATGCGGCCGCCGAGCATGTCGGTGATGGCATTGGCGCCGCCCTTGTACGGAATGCTGGCAATGTCGGACTTGGTGAGAACCTTGAAATACTCGCCTAGGATCTGCGGCAGCGTGCCGAGCCCGAACCCGAAATTCAGCTTGCCCGGATTGGCGTGCGCGTAGGCGATGAATTCCTTCACCGTCTTTGCGGGCACAGACGGTGAAATGACCAGCGTCTGCGGGCTGCGCGCCAGCATGGCGACCGGTGCAAAGCTCTTGACCGGATCGTAGCCTGGGTTGGGATAGATCGCCGCCGAGATGACGAGGCTCGAGGCGGCGATCATCAGCGTGTAGCCGTCAGGATCGGCGCTGGCGGCGAGCTTGGTGCCGATGGTGGTCCCGGCGCCGGGCTTGTTCTCCATCACGATGGTCTGCCCAAGCCGCGGCGAGAGATGATTGCTCACCACCCGCGCCAGCACGTCGACCGGCGATCCCGGCGTAAACGGCACGATCAGCCGGATCTGCTTCGACGGGTAGGTCTCTGCGGCGGCGGGCGCGGAGCCGAGCGCGAACAGGACGACGG
>JBOHIG010000188.1:0-41448 GCA_050725815.1 Xanthobacteraceae bacterium | reverse complement strand
CTAGATCGACAGGCAGGGAGTATCTAAGATGGCCTTATCACCAAAGATCGGAGCGCCGGGCCTCCGCCGCGCGTTTGCCGTTGCGGCCACCGCGCTGGGGATGTTTGCCGCCGCCACGTCGGTGCACGCGCAGAGCCGGGTCACTGTCGGCGTGACGGAAACTATCTCCAGCCACAATCCTCATGGCGACAGTATCTCCATGGGCTACGCCATCTGGTGTCAGGTGTACGGTTGCCTTGGCAGTTACGATTTCGAAAAGGGGGACTATGTCGGCATGCTGGCCGAGCGCTGGGAGGTCAACAAGGACAATCCGAACGAATGGACATTCCACCTGCGCAAGGGGATGAAGCGACATAACGACGGCAAGGAGCTGACGGCGGAAGACGTCGTCCATTCGATCAACCGCATGGCAAAGGACCCCCAGACGCGTCAGAAGCAGAACGTACGCAACATCACCAAGGTCGTCGCGCTGGACAAGTACACGGTCAAGATCGTTACCGACAAGCCGATTGCGCCGTTGCTCGAATATTTGTTCGACCGCGTGATGATCACCGGCAAGGATCTCTGGGAAAAGCACGGAGCCCGCGACGCCGATCGCAGATATCCGTGGGGCTGGGGACCCTACAAGCTGAAGGAGCTCATTATCGGACAGAGGATCGTGCTGGAAAAGGCGAAGGATCATCCCGACACCAAGCCGCAGAACCCGGATATTCTCATCTTCCGGATCATGCGCGAGCCGGAGCAGCGGGTCACAGCTCTGCTGAACAATGAAATCCAGATCGCGCAGTTCATCCCGCCGCACCTTGCGCTGCGCATAGAAGGCTCGGGCAACGCCGAAATCAAATCGACAAACGCGGTGGAGCTTATGTTCTTGGCGATGAGCCCCAAGATCAAGCCGTGGAATAACAAGCAATTGCGGCAGGCGGTGTGTCACGCGATCAACAAGGACGCAATCATCCAGGCGGTGCTTCAGGGTCAAGCTGAACGGCTCGACGGACCGATCGGGCCAGGTCAGTACGGCTACGATCCGAAGGCGACGGAAAAAATGAAGATCCCTTACGATCCCGAAAAGGCGCGCCAGTTGGTGAAGCAGGCGGGGCTGGTGGGAACCGAGGTGACGCTCTACACGCCGGTCGGACGCTACGTGAATGACAAGCAGATCACCGAGGCGATGATCCCCATGCTCAACGCCATCGGTCTCAAGGCGAGGCTGGCGACACCGGAGTGGGCGACGCTGTGGGCGGATGTCCAAAAGGGCAAGGTGCCGTTCTATTACATGGGGCGTGGCTCGGTCGTCGATCCGTCGGTGGCCTTCGCACAGTATTTCGAGACTGGCGGCTCGCCGCGCATCGGCATCTCGGATCCGAATATCGACAAGCATCTGCGGGCGGAGCGTGAGATCTTCGATCCCGAGGCTCGCAAGAAGGAGCTGAACGAAGCGTTCGCCGCGATCATGGAGGCCGCGCCAGCCTGCTTCACGTGGCGGCACAAGTTGCTCTACGGCGTGTCAAAGAAGATAGAGTACATGCCGACGCCCAGCGGGCGGGTATTCGGCGTCGACATCGCGGTCAAGAACTGAAGAGCCACGGGCAAAGAGGCGCGGGCGGCTTGCTTCTGCCCCGCCTCCTCGCGTCCGCCCCGTGAGTGGCTTGGCGGGGGATCGAGAGCGGAGCAGCCATGCTGGCATACGTGACACGCAGGGTTGCGGGCACGATCCCCGTCATCATCCTGATCTCGCTGCTGGTCTTCATGCTCGTCCAGGCGGCCCCGGGCGACCCGGCGGACCTGCTGCTTTCCGACGAGGCGACGCCGGAAGACGTCGCCGAGGCGCGTGAGCGGTGGGGGCTCGATCAGCCTGTCTGGATTCAGTATTGGAAGTTCCTTACCGCTGCCCTCCAGGGTGACCTCGGCACCTCCTTTCGTTATGCCGAGCCCGTGCTCACAATGATAGCGGAGAGGCTGCCCGCGACTATCGAGCTCGCCGTCGTCTCGATCATTATCGCGGTCATCGTCGCTGTTCCGCTCGGCGTCTGGGCCGGCGCAAGGCCCAATTCCTGGATCGACAATCTCGGCTCTCTGGTCGGCCTCTTCGGTATCAGCATGCCGAATTTCTGGTTCGGAATAATGTTGATCCTGATCGTGTCCGGCATTCTAAATCTGCTGCCGTCGTCCGGGCGCGACACCTATGGCATTGCCGGCGACCCGATCACAGGATTCTACCTGCTCGACAGCGTGATCAAGGGGAACTGGCGAGGCCTATGGGACGGGCTCGCCCATATCACAATGCCCGCGATCGCGCTTGGGACGAACATGATGGGCATCTTGATGCGCGTGACCCGTTCGTCGGTGATGGAGGTGATGCACGAAGATTATGTGACCACCGCCCGCGCCAAGGGAGTGAGCGAGCGCGTCGTGCTGTGGCGTCACGCGGTGCGCAATGCCCTCATTCCGATCGTCACCGTGGTTGGGTTGGAGCTCGGGACGCTGCTCTCGGGGTCGATTATCGTCGAAACGGTGTTCTCGTGGCCGGGAAGCGGGCAGCTTCTGATCACCGCGATCACCAGCCGGGATTACCCGCTGATCACGGGCACGGTTCTGACATACACCATGGCCTTCGTAATCATCAACTTCACGATCGACATCCTGTACGCCGCCATCGACCCGAGGATTCGCTTTGACAAGTAGCACGATCCGCGAAGCAACCGTTGCCGTTCCGGCACCGCGCACGGCGCGTGCGAGCCGGGTTCCGAAGCTCCTACGCCCGTGGCTCAAGCCCAAGATCGTCGTTGGTGGGAGCATCGTGGCATTGCTGGTCGTGATGGGGGTGTTGGCGCCGACGATTTCGCCGTTCGATCCCAACCAGCAAGACCTGCTGAGCGCGATGCAGTCGCCACAATGGCTTGCCGGCCCGCACGTTCTCGGTACGGATCACGTCGGGCGCGACATTCTCAGCCGCATCTTCTACGGCGCGCGTATTTCACTGGTCATAGCGGTAACCGTGGTAGTGATCTCCGGCGTGGTCGGCGTCGGGCTCGGTGCGATCTCCGGCTATTTCGCGGGCAAGATCGACTTCCTGATTCAGAAGCTCGTGGAGGTCGTCTGGGCCTTTCCGCCTCTGCTGCTCGCTATCGCGATCATGGCGTTCCTCGGCCAAGGGCTCGGCATATTGATCCTGGCGCTGGTGGCACAACGATGGATCCCTTACTGCCGCATCGCCCGAGGGCAGGCGCTCTCGCTCCGGACACGCGACTTCGTGGACGCAGCGCGCTCGCTCGGGGCACGCGATGGACGCATCATCGCCAAGCACATCCTGCCCAACCTGATGCAGGCGGCGATGGTTATCGGCACCTTCGCCATGGCGACTGCCATCATATCGGAGGCCAGCCTCAGCTTCCTCGGGCTCGGTGTACCGCCCGACATCCCCACCTGGGGCGGCATGCTGGCCGACGGGCGCGCCTACATAAGCACAGCCTGGTGGCTCGCTCTCTTCCCTGGCTTGTGCATTTTCTTCACCGTCCTCGGGATAAATCTGCTGGGCGATGGCATGCGCGATATCTTCGACCCGCGGCTGAAGCGCTCCGGTCAGGGCATGGGCTGAAGCCGCTCAAACACCCAAGAGGCTGTAATGGCGTCAAAGGAAGAATTCGAGAATCATTGCTGGGTTGACGCGGTCAAGCCGGAGGATTTGCAGACCTACGCGCCCTACGCCCGCGAGACCTATGTCGGAGACAGCCCGGCGCTGCTCGTGATCGATCTCTATAACCTGGTCTACAAGGGCGGCCGGAAATATCCGCACGAGCTTGAGCCCGAATATCCGAACAGCTGCGGCATCTACGCTCACGAGGCGATCGTACCCACGCAGAAGCTGATCGCTGGATGTCGCGCGGCCAAGCTGCCGATCTTCTATGTGACGGCCCAGTTCACGCCGCACCGCGTTGATTCGACGCGACGCGTGCATCTGCCGATGACCGCGCATGACTGCGAGATACATGACGCCTTCGCGCCGAATCCAGAGGACGTCGTATTCCGCAAGGAGCGCCCCAGCGCCTTCTTCGGCACGCCGCTGATCGCACACTTGAACCAGCGCCGGATCGACAGCCTTATCGTATGTGGCGAGAGCACGTCGGGTTGTGTGCGCGCCAGCGTGCTGGAAGCCCATATGTACGGTAAGCACGTTTCAGTGGTCGAGGAATGCTGCTTCGACCGGTGCGAGGCCACCCACAAGATCAACCTGTTCGACATGCATCACAAGTATGCCGACGTCATGCACCTGGACGAGGTCCTGGCACATCTAGCCGCGGGCCGCTCGCCAGCCGTGGCCGCCGTTTCCGCCTAAGAGCAGAAAGACCTTGCAACTTCCGCTCCTCAATGCAGCGCTGTGTCCGCAGCGGACACGCGAAAAGTCTCTCCCGATGTGTTTCGAAAAAATTGCGGGAATTTGCCCGGCATTTCCAAGGCCTTCTTGCAGAATGACATTTCTAGCTAGGTTCAAATCCCTGCGCCCAAGCCAGCCGTCGTTCGTCACCTGACAATGTCCTGCTTCTGCCCGCCGATCATACCGATTCAAAAATCGCGCAGCAGCCGCCCGTAGCCTTCGATCCTGTCATTGACGCCCGTGCTCCGCATCGATTCCCACGCGATGGCCTGAAGCGGCGTCATGACGTCGACGTCGAGTTCGCGTTCCAGCGTGTCGATGGCATCGATGACGCGCCAATGCGGGCAGGCGAAGTTGAAGGTGTCGAGTTCGGGATGCTGCTTCTTCAGCGCGCGGGCCCATTCGAGAGCGCATTCGATCGGGATCTTGCCGAGCTCCTTGAGATTCGAACCTCCCGCATAGACGCCGGCGGGCTCCAAACCGAAAAAATCCTTCAGATATCTCTCATGTCGAGGATTCTGGTCCGGCGTGAAAGGATGCACGGTGCCGACCTTGCGCGCACCGAGCGCCTTGTAGGCCTTCTGCTGTGCCGTGGTGCTGCTTGACACGGGAACGCCGATCTCGTCTTCAAGCTTCTTAAGAAAGTCGTCCAGCGTAAGTCCGCGCGAGAGGTTGATCGGCAGTCCACCCAGGACTACGAGGTCGGAGCCGCAGGCGGCAAATATCTTGGCCGCTTCGATGCTGATATCGAAGCACTTCTTGACGTCCTCGGGACTGCGATCGCCAAGTGGCAGCGTGATCATCATCAGGGTCACACCGTCGGGCACGATCTTGTACCAGTCAATCGGGAAGATCTCCGTCGTGACCGCGGCCACGGTGTAGCCAATGCGCGCGCGGTGGCCGTACATCATTGCTGTCTCTCCAATAGGTGGTTCGTTTTCGGCTTCATTTCGCATCCCCGGACGAAGGCCAAAGGCGGTTGCGGGCAAGAAACGCTTGCACAAGCGCGTTGAAGTTTCCCGGATCCTCCAGAAAGCAGCAATGTCCAGCGCCGGACAAAATCCGATGCTCGGCATGGGAGATCAAGCTGGCGGTCCGCTTTCCGCCCGGCAGCGCGCTATCGTGCTCGCCGTTCACGATCAGCGTCGGGCTGCGGTACGCGGGCAGCTTGGGCGTCAGATCGGAAACAGTCAGCGCCTGGAATACCTGGGCAATGCACTCCGGATCGAGCGAGTGGCCGCGCTCCACGAAGCCTGCCAGGACATGGCGCCCGACAGGACTGTCGGCCCATGCTTGCGTCACGCCATGTCGGAGATGTCCAAGATGATAGTCCTTGAGTGTGCCGGCGGCGTGATGGGCGCGATAGGCCGCGATGCGGTGATCGAACTGCGGCTGCGGTCCGCTGTTGCCACCGACAAGAATTGCCGCCTGGAATATCTCGGGATGATCGCACGCGAGCATGAGAGCGATCTTCGACCCGATGCTGCAGCCCAGCACAATGACTCCGTCGGTCACGTTCTCATCGGCCAGCACGCCGAGGACATCGTCAGCCATGTCACGTAGTGTAAAGTGCGTGCGCGGCTTCGCGGAGCGCCCCCAGCCGCGCAAATCCATCGCGATCGTCCGAAAGGAGGACGAAAATCGCTCCACTTGGCAAAGCCACAGATGGTGATCGAAGGGTAGCGCATGGACCAGGACGAGCGGGGCGCCTGTTCCCGCTGTCTCGTAGTGTATCTCCAGCCCATTGGCCCGGCTGATCAGCATTGCTAACCTTCGCTTCCGCTGCCCCGCTTCCTTGAAGAAACAGGGAGACGATCACAATGTCCAGCAGGAGAACTTGCATCCCGGCCGAGGCGGGCTACTTCTTTGGAGCCTTCATTGGCGCGATTCAGCTCGGCATTCTAGTCTGCGGCGAGGCGGCGGCGCAATCTGGTGCCGCACTCTACGCCGGAAAACAAATCCGTATGGTGATCTCGAGCGGCGTCGGCGGCGGCTACGATGCCTACGCCCGCGCGCTCGCGCGCTACATCGGCAAGTACATTCCCGGTAACCCCGGCATCGTTGCGCAGAACATGCCGGGCGCGTCTGGCATTACCGCGACCAACTGGGCCTATTCGGTCGCGCCGAGGGACGGCACCGTCATCCTCGCCACCTACAATGCGCTCCTGGCCGAGCCGCTCTACGGCAATCCTTCGGCGCGCTTCGATCCGCTCAAGCTCGTTTCGATCGGCAGTATTTCCGGCCAGCAGAACATCTGCGCCACCTGGCATTCGAGCCCGATCAAGACCATCGCGCAGACCATGGACAGGGAGGTGACGGTTGCAGCGACAGGCGCGACCGGCAACTCCGCAACCTTGCCGAAAATCCTGAATGGGATGCTTGGTACGAAGTTCAAGGTGATCCTCGGGTACAGCACGACAGGATCACGCCTGGCGGTGGAGCGCGGCGAGGTCGACGGCGTGTGCGGTTTGTCGTATTCGACGCTGAAAGCATCGAACCCGGATTGGATTCGAAACAAGCGCATCAACGTCCTTCTGCAGACAGGCAGCAAGCCGCAGCAAGGCTTGGCCAAGGTGCCCTTGGTCGTCGACCTCGTCACCGATCCCGAGAACAGGAAGGTGATCGCCCTACTCGGCTTTGCCGAGGAGATCGGCCGGCCATTCATGATGCCGCCGGACACCCCCAAGGAAATGGTAGCGGTGATCCGCCGCGCCTTCGACGCCACGCTGAAGGATCCAAATTTCCTCGCTGACGCCGAAAAGGCGATGCTCGAGGTCGATCCGGTCACCGGCGAAGAGATGGAGCAGATATTGAAGAACGCCTACGCCGCACCCAAGTCTCTGATCCAGAAGGCGGCCGAATATACCGCCAGCGGGGCGCGGTGATTTCAAGCGGCTGCGGCCGACCGCTCCTTGGAATCGTGCCGGAAAAGCGCGCCGAGGCCGCGAACCTCGTCGCGGATGCCGGCGGCGCGCAGAGAACACCAGATCGCGGCCTGGTTGCTCGTGACAACGGGCTTTGACAGGTCGCGTTCCAGGTCCTCGATCACGTCGATGCTTTGAATGTTCGAGCAGCTGATGAAATAGGCGTCAGCGGAATCGTTGCGCATGCCTATCGCCAAATCATACCAGAAGGCAGGCGGCGTGGTGCAGTAGGCGTCGGTTCCGGCAAGGCTTGCGGCCTTGTCGGCAACGATGTCGTATCCGGCCTCGCGCAGGTAGGCGAGCTTCTTGTCATGGTCGGCCTGCTTGGTCTCGGAGATGAAGACGAGGCGCTTCGCGTCGAGAATTGCGAAGGCAGCGTTCAGCGCCGATGCAGTGCTGAGCGCAGGCCGTCCCGAGACCTTCTCGATCTCGGCGACGACACGTCTGTCCATGTCGACGCCGCCGGACATCGATGTGCCGGTGCATTGGAGCACGGTGACGTCGCATTTGGAATCGGCCAGCAGATCGGCGGCCGCGGTGATGCGCGGAATCAACTCTTCCAGGGGCGCCTTATGCCGGTTGGTCATGCCGATACGCGAGAAATGAGGCACGACGCCGGCCGGCATGTAGCGTTGCATCTGTGGCTCTATCATCCGGTTCGACGAAGGGATGATAAACCCGATACGGGCGCGTGGGACGATCGGTTCATACGGCGTGTTCATCAATTTGCTCATATACGGCTAGCGGCGACCTAGTCTACGCTCTCCAATACGTGCAAACAACAACATGAGCCGGCGCCGGCCGCGCCACCGCAAACAACGAAATCAATGTTGGTGACGTAGCCCCGGTATGCAGGACTTTGATAGATGCCGCCGGGCGAGACCGCCCCGCGGGAGCGATGTCGGCGCAAATGCGCATCCATATCGCGCGTAACGAGGTCATGGGTAAGCTTGGCTACTCTTCAAAACTGAATGCGGAATGGGATTTCATCAGCATACTGCACCGGGAAGGACGGCGCGAGGCTGGCGCCTTCCTCGCCGACAACAGCGACAATATCGGGAAACGGTCTTCGATTGACCTGAACCTACTCTTGCAGGGCGTTTGACGTACGGATCTGTTAGGTTATCAGGGATTTCCTGATTTGTTGGGTTTCCCCCTTCCCGCTTCAATTTCCCATTCATATGCATATGGACTCCAGCTTTTCCCGGCGATCACGGAAATTGATGTAGAGACCGGTCCGCTACGCACCGCAACCTCAGCCAATCAGTCTCGCCCGATGGCGGCGGATCAAGAAACCGTCGTATACTTGGTTCGATTGTACGACGCGCGGCTGCATCGCATCCGGGAGGGAGTGAGATTCATGGAAACAATCGACTGCATCGTTGTGGGCGCAGGCGTAGTCGGGCTCGCGGTAGCGCGGACGCTCGCGGCCGCCGGCCGCGATGTGCTGGTCCTGGAAGCGGAACCACGGATCGGCGAACACACCTCCTCGCGCAACAGTGAAGTGATTCATGCGGGGCTGTATTACAAGAAAGGCAGCCTGCGGCAGCGCCTGTTTCCGCGCGCCGCTCATCTCCTTTACGCCTATTGCGCGGAGCATGGCGTTCCGCATCGGCGGCTCGGCAAGCTCGTGGTGGCGCGCCACGCCGATGAGGTTGAACGTCTGCGTCATCATATGGTGCACGCCGCCGAGGCCGGTGTCGACGATCTGCAATGGCTCGAGGCCGATAAGGCACGAGAACTGGAACCTAACCTCGCGTGCTACGCGGCTTTTCTGTCGCCGAACTCCGGCATTGTGGACAGCCATGCCCTCATGCTCGCCTATCAAGCCGAGCTAGAAAGCTATGGCGGCACCGTCGTGCTGCGCGCGCCAGTCACAGGCGGCGCAGTAACGCCAGAAGGCATTCGTATCGACGTTGGCGGCGCCGAGCCGATGACGCTCCTATGCAGGACGCTGATCAACGCCGCCGGCCACGGCGCGCCGCCGCTGGCGCGCACGATCACGGGCCTTCCGGCCGAATCGGTGCCGCGCGCCTATTTCCGCCGCGGCGTCTATTTCAGCGTGACCAGTCGTCCGTTCAAGCGGTTGATCTATCCGGTTCATGGTCCAGGCGGCATGGATATCCACGCGGTCATCGATATCGCCGGCAATGTCAGGTTCGGACCGGACATCGAGTGGGTTGATCGTCTCGATTATTCGGTCGATCCTGGCCGGGCCGAAGCGTTCTATCGCTCGATCCGCACCTTCTGGCCGGGTCTCGCGGACGAAGCTCTCTCGCCTGCCTATGCAGGGATCAGGCCGAGGATTACGGGTCCAGATGAATCGGCGGCCGACTTCATGATTCAAGGTCCCCGCGAGCACGGCATTCCGTATCTCGTGAATTTGTTCGGCATCGAATCGCCGGGACTGACATCATCGCTGGCGATTGGCGAATATGTTGCGGGTCTGCTCGGCCTTGCGGCACCGATGCCAAAGGTAGCGATGCGCGCAGCGGAATGACCGCGATTGAATGACGGTGCGCCGCCGGCTCAGTCATACGGCCGTCCTGAGAGATGGGAACAAGCGCCCTGAAGTCATCGCCAGTAGGAACGTCGGATTGATCGGCGCGGCGACAACGGGTCTCTCGAGTTCCCGTCAGTTAATGCTTCCGCAACTGAAAATTATTGTACTCTTCGAGTAGCGAGTTCAGCTCGTTGAATTGGTCCTCCGAGACCTCGGCCTGATCCAGATATTCGCACGCCTTGGCTTCGAGCTTCGCCGCGCGCCCAGAATCGCGCGTTGCCAGCATCAGCATCAACAGGATTTTTGCTTGTGTCCGGTAGTAACTTGAACTCGGCATTGCGCCCCCTCGGCGCTGTGCTTCAAGTTTCTCGAACGATGACAATGTCGATTCGTTCCCGACGAAATAATTAAGGCTCGTTCCCGTCGAAAATAATTAAGACAACCGGTGCGACAGTACCGGTTACGAGAGGCCGCCAGGTAAGGTCATTGACCAGCCTTAGTCAGCCATGAAAGAGCCTGCAACGCATGCGGGTCGAGCCAACGGGCATCGCCTTCATTGCATCCCTTGCAGTCCGCCGTCTGAAAGACGATGCATCAATTATTGATGCAGGGTACACGCCAGCAGCATCGTCGAACTCGCTCTCGGAAAAAAACCATATTGCCGGGCAAGATTGCGAGCGCAGACGGTGGAACAAAATTCATTTCATGCGGCGGTTTGAGAGCGTAACGAAATCCGTCGACCTTGCCGTGCGCTGGTGGCCGCGTGCCGGAGCGTGGGCCTTTGTGGCTCTACTGTTCTCGAGCGTCTTCACTGTCTTCAATCTGATGATGGCGGTGCTGATGCCGCTCGCCGACTTTGGCCTTTTCAGTTATGGCCAAAGCCTTGTCTTGCTGGTCGGCGTCCTCATCGCGACGCTCGTGCTCGAGCCCACGACAACGGTGGGAACAAAGTATGAAGACCACGAGCAACTGCGCTATCTCTCCTTCTCACTCATCGGGTCGCTTGTCGTCGGGCTTGTCACGGCGGCGCCATTAGCGGCTATTTTTTGGATCGTGCAGAGTAATAATTCACTGGAACTTCTGTTCGCAGCCGTCATTGTTTCGCCGCTTGCGCAGTCCTTCCATGTCGTCCGGCGATACCTCTATATGCGTGAGCAATTCAGGTTCCTGATTGCGCTTGGCGTGCTGCATGCCATTTTGCTGCTGGCGGCTCTGGTCATTTTGTGGCTTACCGGCACCACAACGCCGGCCAATGCGCTGGCCGCAACCGGTGTTGCAGGCGCTATCCCGACGGTGTGGCTGGTAAGCCGCCTGCGTCTTTGGCGACATCTTCCACCAAGCTACGACGTCATGCGCTATGCGCGCGACCATTGGAGCTACGCACGCTGGACGCTCGCGGCCGCCGCACCGCACTGGCTTTCGACGAGTGGCATTGTTCCGGTTGCGATCTGGTTCTTCTCCCTGGAAGCTGGATCAATCTACCGGATCTGCCAGCTCGTGGTATCGCCCATCTTGCAGCTTTCGCAGGTATCCTCGCAAATCCTGCTGCCGTTCGTGTCGCAGCGAGCGCATGTCCGCCACGCTTCCTATCTGGCAGATGTTGAGCGCAAGGCCTTCTGGCTGTACCTCGCAATCGCCATCGCGAGCACCGCCATCGTGCTGGCGATCCTGCCATATCTCATGAACCATCTGATTCCACAGGAACTTCGTACAGTCGGCGTCGTGGTCCTGATCCTATTGCTCGTCGGCACATTCTTCGACGTGCTGCGCGGCGCTCAGACCGTTACGGTGTCCGCGGCCGGCCGCACGGAATTTCTGTTCATCAGTGCGGCAGCAAGCGCGTTGATCATGTATCTGGTTACGGTGCCGCTGGTCTTTCTGATTGGCGTTCCGGCAATAGCCGTTGGCTTCATGATCGGCCGAATTTCGCGCTACGCCATCATTCGCTTCACCGCTGCCCGGTGGGTCGCGCCCCGCTCCCAGCCTCGCTCGCGCGCAGAAACGCAAAAGTCGCAGTGACGGCGCCGTCAGTGGCGTACAGCCTGCCCTCTGCCCTTCGAGCGCTCCGCGACAAACGCGTCCGCAGCACGGAAACCATCCAGCATCCGGTCGACAATCAAATTCCTTTGCACGTAGTCTCGGATCCCCGGCCTGAGCTTCTCCTTCCAGTCGCAACCGTTCGAGAAGACATCCATTAGCCTGCGGGCAAATCCTTCCTCGTCAGCATCGCAAACCGAGAAACCGGTAACCCCGTCGACGAGATAGCCGATCTCGGACCCATGTGGCGGGCCATTCGGAACACGACCGAATGCCATCACCGGCAGGTCATAGGCGAGCGCGTGATTGATCGCCAGTCCGATTCGGCCGGTCATCACAAACATGTCCGCGCTGAGCATGTGACGGGCTGTCTGTGCTTCGTCGAACGATGCGCCGAGCAGCCGAACGGATTTTCCGAGCTGGTCGCCCGCCGCAGCTTCGATATTGGCGCGTTCAGGACCGTCGCCGACGATCTTGAGAACCGCGTCCGGAAACGTTTGGCGGAACCTGAGAAAGTTTCGCACCAGTGAGGAGAAATTCTTATTGGCGTTCAGCCGGCCGATCGTGAGGAGTTCGGGTAGGCCGGCCTTTTCTGCTGGAGTAGCCCAGTCGCGATGGCGTTGCAGCGCCTCCACATCGATGGTGTTCTGCGCCACGAACATCGGCTTTCTCGAATAGAAGCGGCGGAGGAAATCGGCGCCGTCGTGCCCGTAAAGAATAAGCGCGTCGGCGGGAGCATAGGCGGCCACGTATGGCCACTGCGCCGCACTCGTGCTTCCCCGCTCACGCGGCCTGTTGGGGTCGTATCCAATGGTCCAGAACAGTAACAGAGGGCCTCTGCCGCATATTCGCCGGGCGCCGAGTCCCCAGGTAGACGACAGGCCAAGCGCGCCTTCCGCGACTATGGCGTCCGGCTTGAAGGTGCCGAGGATTTGGCGCATCGGAACGACGTAGCGCGATGTCCCGTTGCTGCTCCACCGTTGGAAGTCGATCGGATGGAGGAATGGCGCTCCGGAACCGAGCGCCAGATCGTGGCTCGGTACATTGCGTCCGAATACGACCTGCCAACCCAATTCTTCCGCCAATCGGCGAAAGATCGGCATACGATAACTAGGAACAACTCGTTGCAGCACTACGACGCGCGCCATCGGACGTCTCCGCTTTGGCAGATGCCACCTTTAGAGATGCATGTCAGCGTGTGACGCGACGGCTCCCGAACTTCAGGAACACAAGTCGGGGCCGCGCCGGGATGCAGCAAAGTTGTTGTCGCCATTGATTTTCTTCTCCATGTCGGCGGGACGTATTTCGTACATTGGACGGCTCTTCGGAAGATGAAACATGTTCGAAGAGACCTTATTTCCCTGCGCCATCGACTCGATCGGCCGCGTCTGCGCGGCAAAAAGAATGCCAACACGTCTAGTGGCGATGATGTTATCGTGAATAAGCGAGTTAGCAGCCGCCTCGTAGCCTGGCGAGCCGTGAGAAACGACAAGACCAACACCGGAACTTGGACACAGCATCAGATTGCTTTCGATTCGATGGTTTGAACCGTTGACGCGAATTGGCCTCGTGCGGATCAGAAGATTGTGCGCGACGACGGCATCCCGGCTGCCGCGAATGTTCGGCGCGGCGTCCATGTCACGAAATACGTTCCACCGTAGCGTCGTGCCGGGTGTCTTCATCGAGACGGCCTCCCGATCGCCTTCGGCGCGGTAGAACAAGTTGTGTTCGATCCTTGCCCGCAGCAGCGCGCGGGATTCGCCACCGTTCGGCCCCGCAATTT
This sequence comes from Xanthobacteraceae bacterium, assembly GCA_050725815.1. Lineage (GTDB taxonomy): Bacteria > Pseudomonadota > Alphaproteobacteria > Rhizobiales > Xanthobacteraceae > VAZQ01. The sequence goes on along the minus strand of JBOHIG010000188.1, from coordinate 27,826 downwards.
GAATCGGCTCCTGACCGTTGCTCGACAGCCGTGCAATGTCCCGGAACACGTTGTGGTGGATGAACGCGTTTACCGGCTGGTCGCGGGCACCATTGCTCCCGGCACGAATCTTGATGGACATGGATCGAGAGCCAACGAAGGTATTGAAGTCCAGTTCCGTGTCCTCGCCGCCCACCCGCACGATCACGCACTCGGCTTGCGGACTCTGCGGATCGCCGCAGTTCAAAAAACTCGATTCGGTGACGCGGACCGCCCGCGCCGTGATTGTTACGGCGCCGATCCCCACGTCGCGAAATGTGAATCCGCGCAAGACCACATGGCGCACGCCGATCTGGATTTTGGTCGAGCCGGTAAATGTGACGGAGCTGGTTCCGTCAATGATGATGGGCTGGCCGGGCGCTCCTCCACCCCGAGCAAGATTGATGACGGCATCGGCATAGGTCCCGGGTTCGACGATAAGGCGCTCTCCGGGACGTGCGGAAGCCAACGCCTGGCCGAGCTGTCCGGGCGTAACTCTCTGTCCTCCGACTCTCGTACCGGTGAGCCGTGCCGCCGCGATGCTTCCATCGAGAAGCACCTGCGTCACAATCAGTTCATCGACGGATTTGGATATGCGAGCGTCATACTTGCCATTGGCGCAGTTGACGACGTTGGTCCTGCCGCCAGCCGAAACGACAACCGGACGCCGGACGTGGCAATGGCCACGGATACGGTGGAACTCGCTGCCCTTCGTCTTGCTGATCGTGATGCCGGTTTTGCCCCGCCACTTCAAAGCAGGCGGCGTACGGCTTGCAATGGCCGTCTGGAGATCGTTCGTCGTCGGCGCGGCTAAACTGGAGCCGACTGCCGACAACGTCATCACGACCGCCGGACAAGCAACGACTGCCCAGCAGAGTCGCGGCGCCCTCATCCTTCTCTCTGCGTGAGCAGAATGCCAAGTGCGTGCATCATCCAAATCTGTGTCCATCGAATGTAAGAGATCCGATTGATGCGCCGTCCGCGACGCTGGTAGGCAAATGCGTCCAGATCCGGACACCAGAGTTCCTTGATTGCCGACATGAGTGTCCGCTCGGCCAATGCAGTCCAATCGAGCGTTGGCCGCACGCATTCCAATGTAATGATCATTTGGGCGAAATTGTTGGCGTCAAGCGGACCGCTTCCATCCGCGTAGTAGGGAACCACTCCATCGTTGCGGAGAAATGTTCGCAGGTAGTACTCGGTTCCGCGCGCGATAGGTTCGGCAAGATCGTGCCGCTTCAGGAGGCTGCGGCAGAGTTGCAACGCTTCTAGAACGTATCCCGTGTGAAATCCGTCGGTCCATCGATGGTGGCTCGACTCCCCATAGGGCCAGGAACCTTCCGGCGTCTGCGCCCGAAGAGTGTAGTCGATCGCCGCATCTGCTAGCGGCCGCCATTCGCGATTGCCACGAGTCGCAGCGAGCGCGAGCACGTAGGCGCCCCAGACATTTGCGTTGTGCACCATCGTGCCGGATTCCGGCACATAGCCGATATAGGAGGCGCTATCACCACGTCGGCGGGCGAGTTCCTTGCCGACAAGCGCGGCCGCACCGAAGATGACGTTGTCAGCAACCGACGGGCCGCATTCCGATACCGCACGGACGGCATAGGCTGTCGCGATGACGTTCGGCACGCCACGTGGCACGTAAAACGCCTTGGCTTGCCAGGGAAACGGGTAGCCCCAGGCACCGTATCCCCACCGGACCGGGTCGCAGCGAAGCTCCAGCAGCCGTTCGACCGCATGGCGCATCTTCGCGTTGTCACTCAACCGTGCATATGTACGAGCCGCAAGCGCCAGCGTGACCGGATTTGTGCTCGGTGGAACTTTGGCGAGCGGCCGGAAATTATACGGGGAATTCTTGAACAATTGCAGCCATGCCAGCCGCATGATCGGCAGCGATGACAGTGGCAATTTTGCAAATAGACGGCTGTTGAGGCCGTCAAATGGATCGGCGCCGGAGAAATCGGTGGCCTCAAGTTTTACGGCAACACGCCGATAGACATCGCGAAATCGGTCCGGCGCCAGCGCAGGACATCGCTCATCAAGCACAAATTCTTGCAACGTTTCGCTCATCATCATCGCTGAGAACCAAAGCCCTGAGAACCAAGTCCGCCATATTCGTTAGCTAGGCTTCCTTCAGCTTCATCGAACTCCAATTGAAACGGGCACCGCGAATGGTCAAGCAGATCGGCCAAAGCTATAGGGATGGACGGTTGTCGCTTGAAGAAGTGGCATTTCCATCTTTGCAAGCGGGTGGTGTAATCATACGGACAGCCTTCAGCGTCATTTCGATCGGAACCGAGGGCATGAAGGTTCGTGAAGCCCGGATGAACCTTCTGGAAAAAGCTCGAGCCAGGCCGGATCAATTGAAGCAAGTTCTCGACTCGGTCCGCCAGCAAGGCGTTCGAGCAACCTTTCAAAAGGTGATGAGCCGGCTTGGTCGATTGACACCGCTTGGATACTCGCTTTCCGGGTACGTGGCCGAAGTCGGCGATGGCGCCAATGAGTTCCGCGTGGGTCAGCGCGTCGCCGCGGCAGGTGCCGAGTTTGCTAACCATGGCGAATATAATTTTGTTCCGCGCAACCTTGTCGTGCCTCTTCCCGATGCCGTTCCGCTCGATCAGGCTGCGTTCGGAACCATCGGCGCAATCGCTATGCATGGATTCCGGCAGTCGCGCGCGGCGCTCGGCGAGGTGGCACTGGTCATTGGCATGGGCCTCATAGGTCAGGTGCTGTTGCGCATCCTGAACACGGCGGGTGTGCGCACGGTTGCGGTCGATATCGACGCGCAACGGTGCGAGATGGCCACGGCTGGCGGCGCCGCGGCGGCGGGCGTTCCCAACGATCCGGGTTGGCGCAACGCCCTTTCCCGTCTCACGGGCGGCCACGGCGCTGACGTGGCGCTGATCTGCGCCGGCGGTTCCGACAACAGCGTCCTCGAGCTCGCCGCCTCGGCGGTGCGCGACCGCGGCCGCATCGTCGTCATCGGGAAAACAAAACTCGACCTCGACTACAATACGTTCTTTCGTAAAGAAATCGAGATCGGATTTTCGCGATCCTATGGTCCAGGCCGTTACGATCCAGCCTATGAGATCGAATCCCGCGACTATCCCTATTCTTATGTGAGGTGGACCGAACGGCGGAACATCGAGGCTTTCGTCGACCTTCTGGCTACGCGGCGGATCGATCTTTCCCCGCTCGTCGGCGCGGCCCGCGATTTCGATCGTGCTGTGCAAGTCTACGACGAGCTCCACGAGGGCAAGGCGAAGGCCGTCGGCATTCTGCTCGACTATGGCGTGCGCGGGCCACAAGACGAGCGCCCTGCCCGCGTCGTGCAGCGCTGCTACCACATCGTCCCATCGAAACAGACCAAGGTCGGCGTGATCGGCGCAGGCAACTACGCCAGCAGCATGTTGCTGCCCCCGCTCAAGGCAGACCCGCGCGTCGAAATTCGGTCGATTATCACCGCGACCGGCCTCTCCGCAGCGAGCGCAGCGCAAAGGTTTGGCGCGGCAAAACACGGCACCGACCGCAATGTGGTTTTCGGCGATCCGGAGATCGACGGCGTCGTTATTGCGACGCGGCATGCGAGTCACGCAACACTGGTCGCCGAGGCGCTTCAAGCCTGCAAGACTGTATTCGTCGAGAAGCCGCTCGCCGTTGATGCGGAAGGCCTCGCGCTCGTCACTGCTGCCATGAACGCATCCGCCGCCCCGCGATTGATGGTCGGGTTCAATCGCCGCTTCGCACCCGTCCTGCGCGACATCGCTTCCGCTTTTTCCGGTAAGACGCCGCTGACGATGCTGTACCGAGTGCAGGCTGGCGCCCTGCCTGCTGACGCGTGGCAGCGCGCCAGCGGCGAAGGGGGCCGCTTTGTGGGGGAAGCAGGTCACTTCTTCGACGTCTTCCAGGCGCTGACTGGAAGCGAGCCGACATGGGTCGGGGGCGGCCGATTGGCTCCAGGGACCAGTACGCCCGACGACGGCGACAACATCAGCGTGACGGTTGGCTACGCCGACGGAAGCATCGCAACCCTGGTTTACCTGACCCAGGGCGGCGCAGGCATCGACAAGGAGTATCTTGAGGTTCATGGCGCGGGACAAAGTGCGGTGATGCGGAACTTCACGAGCGTTGAGAACTTTGGCGCGGATGGCCGCGTGCAGCGGCGGCGCTATAGCGGTGACAAGGGCCAAGCCGGACAAATGAAGCTATTTGTCGACATGATCGAAAGAGGCGCACTTGCGCCAGTCGCCTACGATACCCTGGCAAACACCACACGTCTGACATGGCGCGCTCTTGAGGCTGCGCGTGAGAACCGATCACTGACATTGGATTAGGTTAGCAACTCGCGCGAGCTGGTCTTGTGCGTCCGTCCTCCGGAGCGCCACGATCTGCGCCGCATCTCGAGCGCGAGCACATAGCAAAACACGGTCAGAAAGATCAGCCACGTCTTCGTGAACATCGAAGCGTTGTCCATGTTGATTCCAAGGATGTACAAGGTAAAGCAGCCGATCACGAGGCTTTGGCTTTTGACGATCGGCACAAGCCAGATGACAAGAACCGGGATGAATTGCGCGAGGCCGACATATCCAAGCTCGACCAGGACCGCGAGATATTGATTATGGACCTGATAAGCGACGCCGAAGATTTCGAGAATGGCGCTGCGCGCAGCGTCGAATCCCGTTCCAAACCAAGTGCTTGCAAGGCCGGACTCCCAGATCGCGCTCCACAGTTGCGTACGGCCTGTAAACGTCCACAGCCTTTGATCCTCGACAAGTCGCCGCGTGAGTGGCAGTTCGAGCGCGAACGCGATGCCAACGGCAAAGCCCGCGGTCACCATGGAAAAAGGAAGCAGCACAATGCTGCGCGCGGCTCCGAGATTCTTGACGATTATTACGCCGCCATAACCGGCTCCGATTGCGGTCGCCATGATGGCGGCGCCTGTGGCATTCGTCAGATACAGCAGCAGCAGCAGCAGCAGCAGCGCGAGGACCTTCCGCGAAATCCGAAAGCTGGACATCATCGTCGCGATGGCGCCGATGGCGAGAATATCCCCCACCGCCAGCGGATGGAGGCTCCCGAATACGAAGCGCGCACGGACCGTTTCCTCGTTGCTGACGACGATCCTGATCGGATCCCCAAACAGTGCAGCATTCACGAACAGACCATAGAGCGCGACTGCGATCACCGCCGATGCGATCCATGTGCACAAATCCCGCTCCGAGCGGCATTGACGTGCTGCAACGTGAGTCCAGAGCGCCGAGAACCCAACAGTGGTCATGGTTTCGGCGCTTCGTATGAGCGTCGCACTCGGCTGCAACGACCAAGCGGCGCTGAACGTGCAATACATAAGGAAGACCGCAAAGGGGCTGAGCCAAAGCACAAGGGGCTGGATCCGATTGTCCGCCTGCTTGGACAGGGCGACCATGAGTCCCCCGATGCCGCAGGCGAGGCCGGCTGCGCGGATAACTGCTGTAAAAACGGACGACTGATCGCCGACAGTCGTGGCCAGCGAAATATTGCCGGCAAGGATGAAAAACAGGGAGACAACCAGCAGCGGTCTCGAATTGGATTTCAGCGCAGCGGCGGCCGCGCTGGATTGGGGCTCATAGAAGATTGTCGGATGTCGCACGACCATCGATCTTATCTCTGCTGGGCAAGACGAAGACCGCGCGGCGACGATGTGAGCATCTGCCGCGCAGGCTCTTCAAACCATCGATAGGACAGGACGGCAGCCCCGAAGGTGACCGCAATGGCCGCGCCAATAGCAGCCACCGTCGCCCAGAAGGACGTTCCCAATAATCTCGGCGCCAGAAATGACAGCAGAACCGTCGCGACAAGTGGATGCAGCATGTAGATCGAATAGGTCAGGATCCCGAGGCGGCTAATAGGGTCCCACGCCAGCGGCGTGCGCAACTGTCCAACATCGCACAGGAATGCAAATACCACGATGCAGTAGACGGCGCCCAACAAGGCGTACTCGCTCGAGCCGACTGCCATAAGCATCGCCAGAAGAACAACGCTGAACGCGAGGCCGGCCGCCGCCCGTCGGAGCCCGACGACGTTGATCACGAGATTGCGGTTGGCGCAGATCCAGACGCCGAGCGAAAAGCTCGGCAGCGCTCGTAGGATGGAATAATCCCATGTGAGATGCGGAAGACTGCGGCCGATCCAGCTATGGCTGATGGTGATGGACGCTGCGAGGACAGCGCCGACGGCGATTAGACCGCTCGGTCTTGTTGCCATCCATGCGATCAGCGGAAACAGAAGATAAACGAACAATTCGGCGCTGATCGACCAACTGACGTAGTTGAACGAGAGCTGCGACGAGAAACCCCACGCGTGAACAAGCAGCAGATTGGACCAAAGTTCGCTGAAGGCGTACTTCGACTCCTTCACGACACTGACGAGGCCCGCCGATGCGGCCGCTCCAACCACGACATAAAACCCCAAGGTCGCGAGATGAAGCGGATAGAGTCTGGCAAGCCGTCGCCGGACAAACTCGCAGTACTCACGCCAGTTCGAGATTCGCCCGATATACCCGTTGGCGATAACGATACCGGAGATGACGAAGAACAGGTCGACGGCGATGCTGAATTGTCCGGACCAGAATTCCGCGCTCGTGCGCCCGCGCTCCGTATAGGGCACGAAATGATACAGCACGATCGCCAGACTCGCGAGAAAACGAAGGCCCTCCAGACTGGGATACCGTCGCTCGTTCATAGAACCGCCCCGCCGACCGCGGCGATGGAACCTTGAACGAGCGATGCGCGTTTCAGCGCCGGGATAGCGGCAGCTCGCCGTGGAATTTCCGGATTTCTGACTTGTTGCGGCGGGATAATCCGAACGTCAACGGATGTTGTTGAGGGGGCGCAGACATGACCAGCTTGACACGGCTCATTCTCGACCAGCCTATGGTCGGACGCACGTTCCGGAAACTCACCGGACGCATTCTTCATACTTCGGACATCGACGTCGCCAAGGAAGCGATCGGAACCGGTTATGGCGCCCATACGGTGCTTCGCAACAGCCTCGATGCCAGATCGATTGTCTATTCGTTTGGCATCGGCGAGGATGTTTCGTTCGACCTCGGACTGATCGATCGCTACGGCTGCCAAGTGCATGCATTCGACCCAACCGAGCGCAGCATTGCCTGGGCAAAGGCCAACGTCGATCACCTGTTGTGGAAGCTTCATCCCATCGGCATTGCCGCGAGCGATGGTGAAGCTGAATTCACGAGCCCGGCGAACGAGGCGCATGTTTCGTTCTTCCGCGCGGGCAACGCTGCGGCACGCGGGCAGCAATCGGTCAACCTTACCGTACGGTCCCTGCCATCTATCATGCGCGATCTGTCGCATGAACGGATTGATCTGCTGAAGATGGATATCGAGGGCTTCGAATACGAAGTGATTCGGGCGATGCTGAAGACCGACATTCGGCCTGCGCAGATCGCCGTGGAGTTTCACCATCGCATGTACGGATATCCATCCGCAGCGACGAACGACGCGGTTATTGCGCTCCGGCAGTATGGCTACTTGCTGTTTCATGTCTCGGACACCGGACGGGAATACAGCTTCTGCACCCTGACCTCGCTTTCCAAATACTGGCGGCAATGACGCCGAAGCTCGGGTTCGCACCAGGATGCGCGCCTAAGTTCGATTGGCAACCTGAAGCAAGGCGTCTCTCAAGCGTTCTTCAAATCGCTGCGCCGTGAGATCAGCCTCATATTTCAGACGCGCGGCGCGGCCATACCGGGCGCACAAATCGGGATCCGTCAGCAGCTTGAGAAGTGCAGATCCTAGTTGCGCGATGTTGCCGGGCTCGACCAGTTCGCCGTTCAGCTTATCGGCGATGATTTCCGGCAAGGCCCCGATCCTCGTCGTAACGACCGGGAGCCCATGCATCATTGCCTCAATGACGACCAGCGGGAGTGCTTCGTGCCGATAGTATGTTGGCAATACGAACAGGTCGGAGTCGGCAAAGAGGCGCGTCTTTTCCGACCCGTAGACCGGTCCCCGATGCTCGACGCGATCTTGCAACGCAAGCTCGCGTACACGCGCCTCAAATCGCTCCTGGGAAACGGACTGACGCCAAGCCCCGGCGAACCGCGCCTCAAAGCGGACGCCCCGCCGCGCTACCATCGCCAGTGCTTCCAGCAGAACGAGCGGTCCCTTCTCCTCCAGCATATTGCTGACGAAGAGTAAGCGAGGAACACGATTGTTTGGCCGCTGCGCGGCTCCAACGTCTTCCGAATGCCGCTGCGTGGCAACTGCATCGTCGACGCCGTTGGGCACCACAAATATCTGATCCTGGCGGACAAGCCCTCTGATGTCGCCTCGCAAGGACTCACTCAACGTGACAACGAATGACCGTGCGAATGCGAAGCGATAGAGCCGTCGCCGCCAAGGCGCGCTTTCGATCGACTGGGCGATACCGCGTCCGTGGAGATGAAACAGGCATCGGATGCCTGCAATCCGGATCAACGTGATAAGCGCGAGATCCCGATAGAATGCCCAGCCGCCGGGCGACAGGGTGAAATAGACGATATCGGGCGGGCGACCAAGACCGAAGAGCTGCCCGGCAACGGTGCCGAAAAGCGCCAGCGATCGCCAGATCTTCATGACGTCGAATTTACGAAGTCGCGCCAGGTCGCCAGTCATGGAAATCGGTATGACCGCGAGTTCGAAGGTTTCCGATAGAATTTTCGAGCTGACGACCTGCCGATTGACGGCGGAAGCGCCGTGCTCCGGTGGCGGGAGCTGCGCAAGAACGAGAACGCGTAAACGACTCGAACGAGATGACGAGATGCACGGGACAGGCCGGTCCGTAGATACGCAGACCGAAGGCGGCGCATCCGCCATCTGTCGTTTCGTCGTCACGAAAACTGATTTCGACCCATTCATTGGCGCCAGATTCCGCGTGTATCGTAAAACGCTGAACTGTTACGACGTTCGGTCGGAATCCTTCGAAAGCTGTCGTGGTCGACGAGCAAGATCAGGACACCCGATTCGGATAGCGCGTCATCGAGCTCAAGCTTGCGTGCGCCCTGCCTACTCAATTCTTCAGGCAACTCTTCCAGATAAGGCTCTACGACTCCAATCCGGCTGCCATAGCTATCGACCAGACGACGGGTCACTGCCAGCGCCGGACTCTCGCGTAAGTCGTCGACGTTGGCCTTGAAGGTGAGGCCGAGACAAGCGATGGATCGCTTCGGGTAGGCCTCGATCAGCTCAGTAGCGCGACTAATGACGTGATCAACCTTGCGATCGTTGACCTCGCGGGCGGTGCGGATCAAACGGGCTTCCTTGGGCGCCGCGTTAACGATAAACCAGGGGTCAACCGCGATGCAGTGCCCACCGACACCGGGACCGGGCTTCAGGATGTCGACACGCGGATGGCGATTCGCGAAATCGATCACGTCCCAGACATTGATCTCCAAATGATCGCAGATCATTGAAAGTTCATTGGCAAATGCAATGTTGGTATCGCGAAATGCATTCTCGGTGAGCTTGACCATCTCGGCGGTACGCGCATCGGTCTCGAAGCACTCACCCCGTACGAACGTCTCATAGAAACGCCGGGCTTGCGCAGCGCTCGCAGGCGTGAGACCTCCAATGCAGCGATCGTTCTGAACGAGCTCGATCAAAATCCGCCCGGGCAAAACCCGTTCCGGGCAGTAAGCTATCAGCACGTTCGGATCTGGTGTCTCATCGCCTGGAAACCGCAGGTCGGGCCTCAGGCCAGCCAGCAGGTCGCGCACATCCTCGGTGGTGCCGACGGGACAAGTCGATTCGATGACGATGAGATTGTCAGCCTGCAGATGTGGCGCAATCGACCGCGCCGCCGCAAAGACGTGATCGACGACCGGCTTCTTGTTGCCCGACAACGGCGTTGGCACGGCTATCACATAGACGTCGGCAGGCGCGGGGCTCTCGCTAGCTTTCAAGTGGCCGGCGTAGACGCACTTCTGGACCAGCCCATCAAGGTCCGCTTCAGCGATGTGGATTCCACCGTTACCAACCGTTGCAACGATCGAAGGGTCGATGTCGACGCCGAGCACTCTGCTGCCACGGCTTGCGATAAGCGCTGCCGTCGGCAGGCCGATATAACCCAGGCCGACAATGCAGACGTCTTGGAAATCAGAGTGCATGACTGAGCACCTCCGTTGAATGCGCCGACGGTACGATGCCGGCCTCGCAGGCAAGGATGTCGAGGATGCGAGCGCTGGCGTGACCGTCGCCGAAGGGATTGTGAGCGAGGCTCATGCGGTTGTAGTGCGCGTGATCGTCCAGCAGCCGCATGGTTTCCCTGGTGATCCGCTGCGGATCGGTTCCGACGAGCAAAGCCGTACCGGCCTCAACTCCTTCGGGACGCTCGGTAGTCGTCCGCATGACCAGCACCGGCTTACCGAGGGCCGGAGCTTCCTCCTGCAGCCCGCCGGAATCCGTCAGCACGATGTCGGCGCGCGACAACAGGTAGATGAACGGCAGATAGTCCAGCGGCGGCACCAGACGGACTCGCGGCTGGCCGTCAAGAAGAGACTGGATCGGGCCAAACACGTTGGGATTCGGATGCACCGGAAAGACGACGACGACATCGTCGCGTTGAGCAAGCATCTGAATCGCTGAAGCGACGCGCTCCATGCCGCCGTCGAAGTTTTCACGCCGGTGAGCGGTGACTAGAATGACCCGCCGGTTATCGCCCGCCTTGGGTAACTGGTCGTCGATGACATCACGCACGTTGCCGTAGTCGGCAATGCGATCCTTGATCTTGATCAGCGCGTCGATGCCCGGATTGCCCGTCACATAAACCTGCCGACGCGGGACATTCTCGCGCAACAGCGCGTCGGCCGCTCGGCGGGTCGGTGCAAAGTGCAAAGAGGCAATCGAACTGATGATCTTCCGATTAGCCTCCTCGGGGAAAGGCGAATAGTTATCGCCCGAACGCAGGCCCGCCTCGACGTGATCGACCGGAATCCTGTGATAGAAAGTCGAGATTGCGGCCACCATCGCCGTCGTGGTGTCGCCTTGCACCATGACACGATCAGGACGAATGGTCGCCAGCGTCCGGTCCATCCCGCGAAGAATGCGGGACGTCAGCTGCGACAGAGACTGGTTCGGCTTCATCAGATCGAGATCGACGTCCGGTTCTATGTCGGTGATGCCGAGGACCTGATCGAGCATCTGCCGGTGCTGAGCCGTCACGCAAACCGATACGTTGAAGCTCGGGTCTTCCTTGAGCGCATGAATGATGGGAAATAGCTTGATCGCTTCCGGCCTCGTCCCGAAGACGACAAGAATCTTCATCGACTACCCCCTTACAAGAATGTCTAGATACGATGCTGCAGGGCGTTGCGGCGCAGCGCCCGCCCGATCAGCGCCTTTCCCATCATCGCAACGAAAGCCGCGTTTGTGCTCAGGTAGCGCCACCACATCCGCTGCGGCTCTTGATAGATGCGGTAGAGCCATTCGAGGCCGATGCGCTGAACGGTCGTGGGTGCGCGCGCGACATGCCCCGCAAGGACGTCAATCCCACCGCCCACGCCCATGATGAACGGCACGCCTAGGCGGTGGCGGTGCGCATGCAGAAATCGTTCCTTGTGTGGCGTCGGCATCCCGATGAAAAGACAGTCGGCCGAGCTCCGCCGGATCGCCGCGACGGCCGCGGATTCGTCCCTCGCACCGCCATATCCGTCGCGCCAGCCCGCGAAATTGAGAGCCGGCCAACGCCGTTTCGCCCGCGTCACCGCCGTCTCCAGGACATCCGGCTGCGCGCCAAAAAAATAGGGGCGAAACCCCTCCTCCGCACAGACCGCGAGTAGCCCAAGCATCAAATCCACGCCGGGGACACGCTCCGGAACACTGACGCCAAGCGCCCGCGCGCCCCAAACGATACCCATTCCATCGATGCCGACGATGTGACTCTCGGCAACGTCGCGGCGGAGATCCGGATCGTGTTGCAACTTGACAAGCTTGGCGACATTGAGGGCGACGTGCTGCGTCAACCGCTTCGATCGCATCGCGTCGATAGCTTGCGCGACCGCCTCATCGAAGGTCATGGGGTCGATCGGGACGCCCAGGAATTCCGTTCGCATCGCATTGTTCCTTCCGTGCTTCACGTCAATCGCCGTGGGCGTGCCGCGGTGATCTGCCATTCATCCTTCGAATCCTCAGTAGGCGTTGCGGTAGGACCGCGGCGAGAGCAGCGTCATGATCAGGATCCTGATGTCGAGGAGCAGCGACCAGTGATCGATGTAATAGAGATCGTAGTCGACGCGTCGCAGCATCTTGTCGATCGAGCTGGTCTCGCCGCGGAAGCCATTGACTTGCGCCCAGCCGGTGATCCCGGGCTTGACCTTGTGCCGCAACGCATATTGGCGAATCCGCTCCTCGTATTCATTGTCGTGGGCGAGCGCATGCGGCCGTGGGCCAACCAGCGACATCTGGCCTGCCAGCACGTTGATGAGCTGCGGTGTCTCGTCCAGATTCGTGCTGCGCAGGAATCGGCCGACACGTGTGACGCGATTGTCGTTGCGGGACGCTTGCTGGATCGTCGCCCCGTCTTCGAGTGTGCTCATGGTGCGGAACTTGATCACGCGAAATTCGCGATGGTTGAACCCATGGCGTCTCTGGCGAAACAGGACCGGCCCCCGGCTGTCGAGCTTGATCAGCAGCGCGATGACGGCAAACAGGGGTAAAGCAACCAGGAGCAAGGCCGACGCCCCGACGATATCGAACCCCCGCTTCAGGACGCGGTCCCGGAGCGTCAGCGGGGCTGGCGCGAGCTGAAGGGTGCGCATGCGCCCGATTCTCGCGGGATGCGGATCGCGCATGAACGGCAAGGCGCTGGTAGGCGCAAGATGGATGGTTGCCGGTATGGTCGAGAGGCCTTCGACCAGCTCTTGTATCCTGCCCGTTGCGGACCATGGACAGCTGATGACGATCTCATCGACCGGCGTGCGCTGCGCCACGCGCTGGATCGCCTCGATGGCGGCGCAGGTTTCTTCTCCTTCTACAATGACTGCGTTCTTGTCGTCGTGATCGTACGCCGTGCGTGGAGCGCCGGCAGTCAGCACGATCGCGCTGACGATCTTGACACCCTCCCCCTCGCTGTGAAGCCGGCGGATGGCGTCATTGACCGTTCCGGCGACGCCCACCACCGCAACGTTCTTGCCCTCAAGCGTTCCTGCTTCCAGCCCGCGCGCGACGATCGCCCGCAGCGATAGCCGAACAACGACGACCACGATCAGCCCGGCGCCGTACTGAACGAGAATCGATCCGCGGGAATAGAAGTCCGTGGCATGAACCATGAAAAGCGCGAACACGAACAGCGAATACGCGGAGTTCCAATGCAGGAACAGCGACCGGAGCTGTTCTTTCGGATTCAGCAGACGCTTGATCGAATAGTCACGAGCAAACCCGCTGGACGCGACGAACGTCGCCGAAAGACACAAGGCGGCAAATAGATAGAAGCCTTGATACGGTTGCCGGCCAAGCGCGAGCTTTTGATAGATCGACCCCGCTTCGAAGACGCACACCGCAAGCAGGATGAACTCCGCTATCGCTGCGACGACCGGAAACGCGTGTACGCTGACGTTCATACGCGGCAGCGATGGCAATCCGAGTGAGCGGATGAGGTCGCCGATTGGCCGACCATCGTGGCGCGTCAAGCTGCTTGCAGGATGGACGGCGCCATCGACCCGGCCGTGGCGTTCGCTTCCGTTCGCCTGACGCGCGGACGTCCGGTCACAAATCGCGATGTCTTCATCGTCCATTGCTGTCACCTGCGGCGCTTTGCACGATCATGTGCTTCGTTTCACGATCGTGTTCGCGATAGTAACGATCAAACTCGTCGGCGGTGCGATTGAGCGCCACACCGACGATCCTTTCCCTGATATCCGGGCTGTCCCGCAGCGCCGCAGCAACAGCATCAGATCTCGTTTGCTCCGAGGCGATCACCATCACGACGCCGTCGACCAGCTCGGTTAGCAAGCGCGTGTCGGCGATCGGCAGAAGCGGCGCCGAGTCGATGATGACGAGATCGAAGCATCTGCGCGTAAATGTGAGCAGCGAATCCATTTCATTGGACCCAAGCAGCGAAAGCGCATCTGCACCTCCTAATCCGTGCGATCCGCCAATGACGAAAAGCCCGGTCCGCGGGTCCTTCCGTAATGCGTCTTGCAGATCGCAACGGCCCGATACGACCTCGGCCAAACCGGGCGCGTTCCTGAGACCAAGCACGTTGGTGAGGCTGGGATGTCGTAGATCGGCGTCAATCAATAGAACGCGACTATCCGCCGCCGCGGTGCGCGCGAGATTGACCGATACGGTCGACTTTCCTTCGCCCGGCAAGGCCGACGTGACGAGCACGAGGTTAATGTCACGCTCGACCCCCGCGCGCTTCAACGAAAACTGCAGTGTTCTTATGCCCTCGGCAAATCCGGAGTCCGGCTGATCGAGGGCGACGCTGGCCAAGCGCACCGCGCCACCGACGCGTTCCGCCTGGGAGCGACTGAGCTGCCGGCCGCTCGCGGGCGGCAACCGGTGCAACCATCGCAGATCACCGAGAGCCGGCGCGCTGACGAATGGTAGCTGCCGCCTGTCCTCGATGTTGGGGATCGGCACGACGGGATACAGTCCGAGCCTGTCTTCGACCTCCTCGACGGAGCGCATCCCCTTGCCGAAGATATCGAGTGCAAACGCAAGCACGATACCAAGCCCAATGCTGCCGAACAGCCCGAAGCCGGCGAACAAGAGTCTTGGAGGATAGCTCGGTCCTGATGGTGTGGTGGCAGTCGACACGATGCGAGAATCTGGCAGCTCTGCGCCGGACTGTGCGGCCGTCTCCTTGGCACGTGCCAAATACGCCTGAAACATCTCCCGATTCACTTGCGCGTCGCGTTCCAACTCATGCAGTCGCACGGCGACCTGGTTGACCGTTGCCGCATTGTCCTTCAATTCGTCGAGGCCTCTCTGTAGCGATTTCTCCTTGGCCGATGCGGACTCGTAGTCCAGCCGGGCGCTCGCAACGACGCGGTTGATCTCCTGTGTGATTTGCCGGCCCATATCGTTGACCTGAGCCTGGACGACCGGTACCTGCGGGTGCTTCGGGCCGTAGCGCGCGATGAGCTCGGCGCGGCGGCGGGCGAGCTCGGCATATTGGCCGCGTAGGTTGGATACCACGGCCGATTGCAACACATCCGGCAGCGCAGCCGCGGTATTGAGGGTCTTCGGAGTGATCTTCTTGAGCTCGTCGTATCGCCCCCGCGCTTCAGCAGCGCGCGCGCGCGCTGCCGCAAGCTGTTCATTGAGCTGCGCCATCTGCTTGTTGGCCAGACTCTCGCCGCCAGTGTCATACAGGCCGAACTTGGCACGATAGTTCTCATAAGCCTGCTCCGACGCCGTCACGCGTGAACGCAGCTCGGCGACCTGCTCGCTGAGCCATTTGTTGGCGCGGTTGGCGATGGCGGCCTTCGCCCGGCTTTGATCTTCGAGATACAGATCGGCAAGCGTATTTGCGATCCGCGCCGACTTTTCCGGCGCCTGCGACCAGGCGGTGAGATCAATCACGAATGTAAGATTGCGCCGTCTGGCTTCGATCCTCTTCGACAGCGTTTCGACGATCGGGGCCAAGGGATCGTCATTCCCTTTCGAGTCGGATAGCAAGCGCAGGGGTAAGAGCACAATTTTCTTGATCTGGCTGAGAGCACTGGAACGCGTGAACTCGTCGTCGTGGACAAGATTTAGCTTCTCCGCGACCTGGCGCAGCAGCGCTGGCGAACGCATCAGCTCAGCTTGGCTGTCCACGATACCGCCGTCGGTTCCGGGACCCGGAAGGCCAACGATGTCGCGATCCTTGAAGATCTGGGTACGGCGGGGATCGACAAAAACCACCACCGACGCCTTGTACTGCGATGTGAGGTTCAGAATTACCGCAGCCGTCACCAGCATGCCGATCAGCACCGTGACGACGATCGTCCTCGCGTGCCGCCGCAATATACGAAGCACATCCGGTAGCAGCTCAGCATTGCCACGCGACGGCGGTTGCCATGCATGGGCCGGCAGCGCGATCTTGCCGCTCGAGCCGGCAGGGCGATGGTCAATACTGCGCTGTAACATTGACCCTCACCACATGCTCATCAAAACTGAATGTCGGGATATTCGAGCGGCGGTCGATGAAGTTGTAATGAAGCCCGAAGCGCGCGAACCGATTTGCGAAGTAATCGACGCCGCTCGAGAGCTTCCAAAGATCGTCCTTCCGCGGTGTTCCGCGGAAGTCCTGATTGATGCGCTCAGCCCCCGCGAACAGAATGACATTGCGCATCAGCTCGTGGTCGACCAACGCGCCGAACGTCCTATCGAGCCTAGCCTCCTGACCCGGCGCGGCTGTTTCGGATACCGATCGATCGGCAAAGAACGATATCGTCGTCAGCGGCGTCACAAGCCATTTGACCTTTCCCGCGACGACGGGACCGGTAACGGTCGGAATCAAAGGATTGTTGAACATCTGGTGCAGGTATCCCGCCTCCACCGACCCGAGGATCAGAGGAGTCGGGGCAAACTGAAGCCCGCCGCGCAGATCGTAGCCTTTGGAGTCATGCTCGAGAGCTCCGGTTCCCTCGTAGTTCCGCGTGTTGAACCGCGTGAGCACGTATACGCGGTATTCGGGCGAGAGCTCGTAGGATGGCTTCGCGAAAGCGGTCAGGATCGTGCCATTGCGCGAGCTCTGGTCGAGCAGGCCACCCGAAAAGCTTCGGACGTTCCCGTAGCTCAGGTTTCGCGCGGTCGCGCCGACCGTAACGCTCAGACGATTGAAATCCTTGGTGGCGGCCACCTGGGCCCGCAGATCGGTGTAGGGAACAGGCGTCGCCGCGCTGGTCGGCGACGTCGACTCGCTTCGCTCCTCGTGAAGGCGCGCGGCTCGGAACGACGCATCAAACCGCAAGTCGCGCGTCACCTCGGTGCGCGCGCGAAAATTGGCATAGGCGTCGGTTCGGTCCTCGCTGTGGAACCGCCGGAAGCGATAGAACCGCGCACCGAACTCTCCCTTGAACGAGAATCTCGGCGAGTACGACTTGATGGTCAGCCTCGGTGCGAGAACGGCGGCCAGATCAGAATGCCGACTGGTCGAGCTTGCAAATACGTTCGAGTCAAACCGGATCCCGGATAGCAACTGCGGATAAAAGAAGATCGGGCCGACACGATATCCGATCGGATCGTAGTCGGAGCGCGGTCGTTCGCGTACCGGAATACGGGTCAATCGATCCTCTGAAATCGTTTTGGCTGTCTCGCTCGGAGACATGAAATTTGGAAGCACGGTCGATGCCGGCTCCAAGTCCTCCGATGCACTCGACGACGAGTACGCGGTCAAGCCGACCGTCATCAGAGACATGATTGAAGCACGCATTATAAAACCCACCCGCGACCCACGCTCTGACCACTGACGCAATGCAACCGGCACGGCTTTGTTCCGGGGCAAAGCTGTGAATGTTCCGCTGCAGAATTGCGACGCGATGCGATGTACATCGTAGCGTTATCGCAATACCGATCCGCACGATCGACCAACCGATCGCTTGCACGGAAATCCAAGTACGTTTCAGCCAGCGCGGCTTTTTCTCGATCTCACCATAGTGCGGTCAATCAAGAAGCAATCAACAAATCGTCGGCATCCTCTGTCGGATAGGTTTGACGCGCCTCGGGGACCAATCCGATAGCGGCTGACGTGGCCTCAACATGGCGCTTCGGTCCGATCGCCTGCCTCGTCTGCGGCGGAGATAGCTGACGACACCGTCGATGTTTCCGGATCGGAACCGCCTGCGTCGGCGCGGCAACCGATTTGGCATTCTGAATGTCGGGATCGATACCCATCTCAAGCCCTCATCAATGCGCCTCAACGACGAAGCTACGATTGCGGCGCCTAGAAATACCTCTCCGGGACGCGTACATCGTCTCCCGGCAGAATCGAAACACGCGGCCCATCCAGCCGCACCGTCATTTCACCATTTGCGCTGGCGCGACGGACATATGCCGTGCGGGAGCTCGCCCGATATGTGAAGCCGCCGGCCATTGCGATCGCATCCTGCACGGTCAGGCCAGGTCGGAAGGGGTATTGTC
The DNA here is from genome assembly GCA_050725815.1 of Xanthobacteraceae bacterium. Lineage (GTDB taxonomy): Bacteria > Pseudomonadota > Alphaproteobacteria > Rhizobiales > Xanthobacteraceae > VAZQ01. The sequence continues at coordinate 9,695 of JBOHIG010000188.1, read as the reverse complement.
CGGAGTTCTTGACCTCTCCGAACACATTGAATGGACGGTAGCTCGCGATTTCGATGGAAACGCGAGGGTTGCGCACGTAGCCGCTACGCAGGCGCCGCAACAACCGGTTCTGGAACTCGGCAGTCGACAAGCCGGCCGCTGCGATTGTTCCAACAAGCGGGAAAGCGACGTTACCGGAGTGATCGATCTGAAACTCTCCCGTGAGATCCGGCTCGTTGAACACCGTTACGCGCAGCTTGTCGCCGGACGACAAAAGGTATCCGGAAGACTGCGCCATGGCATCCCGAGCCGGCAGATCGCCCGCGATACCTCGCGGGCCGTCGCAAGCCGCCAGCGCAGAAGCAAGCAACGCAACAATCGCTACCACGCACTTCGTCATCATCGTCGGCCCATGTGTTATTCGGCCCGTGCGTTCCCTTGCCCCATCTCTGTCCGCAATCAATTGCGACTGAGACTAAGCGAGCGTCGTGATGTGGTCGCCGACGAAGAGAACGCGCTGCCGACGATGAGGAGCCTTGCTGTGTATCCGTCCCGGAGAAGAGTTAGTCATTCAAATTTGTCAAAGGTTCGACGTCGATTGGAACTCGTGCATACAAACTTTTCATGACGATGCATCAACATACGTGATGATCGATTCGATGATCAGCGTAAGAATCTGGTGCAACCACGCTGCTGCAAGGCGCATCCTCTCTTCGAATACCTCTCAACGAATTAAACGGCAGCGCACCGACATAAATTTATGAATTTCGAGCCGGGCCAAGGTCAGGTATATCAGGTATAGGAGTAGCTCGACATCGACAATTTCATCCGCGACTCGCGGTTCCTTTGCGACAGACGCAATGACGACGAGGCTGCGAATTTGTCATGATCGTCCTTCCGACAGTATCGGGAACCACGACGATGACAACGCCCGTTGATCGCCCAACATATACTTCTTGCCAACGCAGCCACGGCAGCAAGCGTAACATCGCCACATTTATCGGCTTCAAGCTGGGGTAAGAGTCACGCATCGGGGGCACAACGGTCATGAACGAGACTGGCGACCGTTACGATTCCACTTTCGCAAAATCCGGCGACGACGATTCCATCCTTCCTTACGTCCAGTTTTGTCTGCGATGGTGGTCGGAACAACGGGGAGACGTCCTGCTGTCGCCCCAGCTCATGACTCCGGTCGAGATCGATTGGCACATCGAGCAGGCGAAGGAAGAGCTGGAGCGAATTCGCCAGGCCGCAAAAGACGTGCTGGCCGCTTCCGATCCAAAGCACTGCACATAGAATCGCGCTCTCAGGCAGACTTCGCGAAAGCGAGCCGGGCACCCGACTCGATCGTAGGAGTCTAGAAAGAGAGTACAACGATGCGCTGGACGGCACGGCACTCGGTCTAGAGGCATTCCGTGACTTTGCTTCGGAGCACATACTGCAAGGGAGGTATTATGTCTGTGTGCGCTGCGGATGCGTGGAGCATTGCTCGTTTTTGTGCCCTGGTTGTGATCGAGGCTCCGGATGACGACAGTCTGCGCAGATCGCTGATCAGGATTCGCGATGTGTGGATCGACACCGCCAACGAGTGTGAGCTGCATGCCGGACGAGGCAAGGCGACGCAACGCACCCGCGACATGCAGTCCAAGCCCTGCCGGCGGGCTGCCAGCATCGTCGGTGCACGGGCGCCGGTAGATATAGGCGCGGGCTGATCCAGGGGTCGTTTAAGCGAAACGATATCCTCGACGATCGCCGCCGCGCTGAAGCGTCGAGAAACGACGCGGTCTACCGCTTGCCGGCGGCCTCAGGGACTGTGCCCTCCACGACGGAGCGATGCTTGCGCAATTTCAACGCCAGCATGACCGTGACGATCCCGATCGCAATGGCATAGATGGCGATGACCCAGAGTAGCGCGAGCGCACCGGCGCCGGGAAACGCCACCACGCCCAGCCCGAATGCTACCGAAAGCAACCCGGCCAGCACCAGCAGCCATTCGCCTTCGATCTGCTTGCGCAGCTGTATCGCGGCAACGATCTCGAAGATACCGCGCACGAGCGCCCATACACCGATGAAGAGGATAAGCACCAGCGCGGTGATGCCCGGCCAGAAGAATGTGATCATCCCGACGCCGATGCCGAGAATGCCGTTAAGGACCAGCCACCATTTCGGCACGGTTTGATCCTTGCCGCCCCAGGCGGCCGCGAGCGCGAGCAAACCGTCGACCAGAGCAAACGCACCATATAGCACGACGAGAGCGATCAGCGTGACGCCCGGCCAGAGGAAGGCGAGCACGCCGAAAACGATCGCGGCAACTCCACGCAAAAGGAGGAGCCACCATCCATTGGCCAAGTTGTGCAACAACGGCGCCGAAAAATGAGACGCAGGCAGTGCTGGATTGCTTGGCATGCATCACCTCGTTGATTGACCGATCGATGCGCTAGTGGAGTGGATTTGACATTCGCTCCCCGACCTTGCCGCGGGCACGCGATGCGAATGTTAGAATCGGACCACGAGCTTCCGCGCGCCGCAGGTCCCGCGGCGCACGCGCGAATCGCTACAGCAGGATCGTGCGTCGAAATTGCGCGCACAATAGAAAGCCGCTGGAGGAGTAAAGGATGAAGTCGCGCCGCCGCGCGAATTTGTTTCGATATCGATCAGTAATGAATCGATCTTTGGCGGGTCATTGGGGTGTGTGTCCGGCGGTCGCGTTCCGGGCGCGACCCCGCTATAGTGAGCCAGGCATCGCCTGAGGGGAACGGCGGTCTGCGGGGACACGCCTGGAGGCGCCTGGGGGAAGGACGCGGTGGAAATTCCGTACGATCTGCTGGTGAACGCGCTGGTCGCCGGCCTCCTCCTCGGCGCCTTCTATGCCGCCGTCACCGTCGGCATCTCTATTTCGTTCGGCATCCTCGACATCGTCAACATCGCGCATCCCGGTTTCATCATCATCGGTTCCTATGTCGCCTATTTCGCAAACACGCGGCTCGGCATTGATCCGATTGTCGCCAGCATCGTCATGCTGCCGGCGTTCTATGCGCTCGGCGCTGCCGTCTATCAGATCTATTACGTCTCGTTTGAGAAACGAGGACAGGACTCGCTTCGAGGTTTGGCCTTTTTCTTCGGCCTTCTCTTCGTCACCGAGGTGGCGCTCGTCCTCGTCTTCGGCGTCGACTACCGTTCCGTGCAGGCGGGCTACACCCAGGGCGGCCTGAGTTTCGGCATCGTCGATCTCCCGTATCGCATGCTGGTGCCCTGTCTCGTTTCACTGGCGCTGGTCGCGACGCTGCAATTGTTCCTCAGCAAGACGTTCATCGGCCGCGCCATCATGGCGGTGGCGCAGGATCAGCTTGCGCTACAGCTCATGGCCGCATCCCCAATACGCATCAAGCGCATCGCATTTGCTCTGTCGATCGCGACCGCGGCAATCGCCGGCGCGCTGCTGATCGTCATCCAGCCGGTCGAGCCCTCGGTCGGGCGCGAATATATCGGGCGCGTCTTCGCCATCTGCGTGCTGGGCGGGCTCGGCAGCCTGCCCGGCACGCTGATCGGCGCCATTTTGCTCGGCATCGTCGAGAGTCTGACCGCCACCTTCTATGGCCCATCATGGGCGCCGGCGGTTTCATTCGGTGTGCTGCTTCTGGTTTTGGCCTTCCGGCCGGCCGGTCTTTTCGGACGTTAGGAACGAGCGCCGTGCGATCCTCCGTCTTCGCTGTCGTCTGCATCGCCATCGCCGCCGCCGTGTTCTGGGTCGCGCGGTTTATCGGCAACGATTACGTCTTTTTCGCCGGCTACGTCGTATTGCAGTTCGTCGTGCTGGCGACGGCTTGGAACGTTCTCGGCGGCTATACCGGCTATGTGAATTTCGGCTCGGCCGCGTTCTTTGCAGTTGGCGCCTATGCGTCAATCTTCTTCCATAAGACCTATCCGCTACCGATCCCGCTGCTGATCGTGATCGGTGGTATCCTGTCCGGCATCCTTGGGCTCGGCGTAGGCTATCTGACGCTACGGCTGCGCGGCGCCTTCTTCGCGATCGGGACGTTGGCGCTCGCGGTCGTCTTGCAGACCGCGGTCACGAACTGGACCTACCTGGGCGGCGCGCGTGGGGCCTACGTAGTGCGGCCGGCCGAGATCGCCGTGATCGGCCCCTACATCCACTATCTGTTCCTGCTGATGCTGGCACTGGCCGTGTTCGCGCTCGTGATTGCGCGCGGAATCGAGCGCTCCCAGCTCGGCTACGGCTTCGCCACTATCCGCGACGACGAGCTTGCCGCCGAGGCGTCCGGCGTGCCGACGCTACGCCTGAAGCTGATCGCGACCACGATCTCCGGCGCGCTGATGGGCATGGCCGGGGCGTCCTTTCCCTATTATCTCGGCTACGTCCAGCCGACGTCGGCCTTCGGCCTCGAATACGCTGTCAACGCCATCGCCATGCCGATGATCGGTGGCACCACTAGTTGGGTGGGACCGTTGATCGGCGCGATCCTGGTGGCGTCGATCCAGCAAGGTGCGACCGTCACCATCTCGTCCGAGCTCGGTGTATTTATCGTGGGATTGCTGCTGGTCGGCTTTGTGATCGTCGCGCCCAAAGGCATCGTCGGCTTGATCGAGGACTGGCGGCGCGAGAGGACGAAATGACACCCCTCCTCCAAGTTGAAGGATTAAGTAAACGGTTCGGCGGCTTCGTCGCGCTCGACAGCATCGACCTTGCCATCGCTGCGGGCGAACGTGTCGGGCTCATCGGCCCGAACGGCTCGGGCAAGTCAACGCTGGTCAATTGCATCTGCGGCACGCTCGCGAACGACGCCGGCACGGTGCGATTCGACGGTAGCCCTCTCGATCGCCTGCAGGCGCATGAGCGCACGCATCGCGGCGTGGCGCGGACATTTCAGCTCCCGCGACCGTTTCCGAGTCTCACCGTCGCTGGGAACCTGCGGGTGCCGCTGGTCTACACCGTCAATGCGCGGCCCGGTCCGCATCTTTCCAGCGCCGCAATCGACGAGCGCTGCGCCGAGTTGCTCGAACTGGTCGGGCTTGCCGGAAGGGCGCAGCAGCTCCCGCGCGACTTGACGCAGGTCGACATGCGCAAGCTCGAGCTTGCCCGCGCGCTGGCGGCCGAGCCGAAGCTGCTGATCGCCGATGAAGCCATGGCCGGCCTGTCGCAGGCCGAAGTCGCCGACATCGTCGCATTGCTGATCAGTCTCAACGAACGCGGTATCACGATCATTCTCATCGAGCACATCATGCGCGCGGTGATGAGCTTCTCGCAGCGGCTCGTGGTGCTGGTCTCCGGCCGTAAGATCGCCGACGGCCGCCCGGAGGCTGTGATTGCGGACCCCGAAGTGGAGAGGGCCTATCTTGGGCAATAGCCTCTCTATCGAGAACGTTGACGCGGCCTATGGTGCGGTGCGTGTGCTTGAGGGCGTATCGCTCAACGTCAACGCTGGGGAAACCGTGGTGCTGCTCGGCACCAATGGCAACGGCAAGTCGACGCTGATGAAGTGCGTCATGGGCATCGTGCCGCCGCGTGCGGGCCACATCGTCGCCGAGATCGACGGTGAGACGCACGACCTGGTCGGGCGCACGACCGAGCAGATCGTCGATCTCGGTATCGCGCTGGTGCCGGAAGGCCGCCGCCTATTCCCGCGGCTCAACGTCGAGGAGAATCTGCTGCTTGGCGCGTTCCGCCGCAAGGCTCGCGCCGAGATCAAAAGCAATATCGCATTCTGCTTCGAATGCTTCCCGCGGCTGGCCGAACGCCGCTCCCAGATCGCCGGCTCGATGAGCGGCGGCGAACAGCAGATGCTGGCACTGGCCCGCGCACTGATGCTGAGCCCGCGCATCCTCCTGATTGACGAACCGTCGGTCGGTCTGGCGCCGGTGCTGGTCAGCCGCACCATCGATAAGATCAAGGAACTCAAGGACCGCTACCAGCTCACCGTGCTGATGGCGGAGCAGAATTTTCCGCAAGCGCTGCGGATCGCCGACCGCGGCTATGTCATCGTGCACGGGCAGATCGCATTCGAGGGGCGCTCGGCCGACGAACTCAACAATAACGATCTGATCAAGCGGTTCTACCTCGGGCTTTGAACGAAATGTGCAACGCATCGTCCGCCAACCCAAGGCATCCCTGACCTGGATCAAGCCATGACTCGCATCGATATCAATGGCGTCTCCATCAACTATGAAATCGTTGGAGAGCGCGGCCCGTCGATGGCGCTGTCGCCGGGCGGGCGCAACGGCTATGCCGCCATCAAACCGTTCGCGTGGAACATGGCGGACAAGGGCTACCGCGTGCTGCTGCACGATCGCCGCAACACCGGCTCGTCAGACGTCGCCTTCGACTGTAGCAGGTCGGAGTACGAGGTCTGGGCCGACGATCTTGAGCTTCTGATGCAGGAACTCGACATGGCTCCGGCCATCGTCGGCGGCAGCTCCTCGGGAGCGCGGCTGGCGATCACCTTTGCGTTGCGTCACCCACACAGCGTGCGTGCGCTGATGCTGTGGCGCGTCACCGGCGGCGGTTTTGCGGTCAAGCGGCTCGCCGAGCGCTACTACGATCAGTATGTCCGTCTCGCAAGCGAGGGCGGAATGGCCGCGGTCTGCGCCGAGGAGCACTTCGCCGAGCTGATCAGGAATCGCCCATCCAATCGCGACCGCCTGATGGCCATGGATGTCGATGCCTTCGTCGCCTGCATGAAAGCTTGGCGAGTACCTTTTGTCGCGGGCGCGGAATTGCCGGTGGTGGGTGCGAGCGACGCCGAGCTTCGCTCGATCAAGGTATCCACCATGATCATCCCGGGTAACGACCTCACCCACAACAGCGGCACCGGCGACGCGGCCGCCCGCTGCATCTCGGACTGCGAGATCCACCGCCTGCCGATGCCCGACCAGAACGTCGACATGGTCCCGACCGACGAATGGTACGCGCAGGCCGGCGACATCGCGTCGATCTTCGCCGAGTTCCTGGCGCGGAAGCTGCCGCGCCAGGCAGCCACATCGGTCGTGTGATCGCGGTCTACCTCGCCTTCTCGTACGGATAGATGAGCTCGCCCGATTGGTAGGCTGCGGGCGTTACCACGGCCTGAGTCGACATGTCCTTGAACTGGGCCGGGTCGTTGCCTTTCACGTTGCGGAACTGGACCTGTACCACCCGCGACTCCGCCCACTCGCCACCCGCGCCGAAGCGGATCTCGCCGAACACCGTCTTGAAGGAATTCGCACGGATGTAGTCGGCGAGCTTGCCGTCGTCGAGGCTCTTGGTGGCCTCGATCGCCTGCTGCAGCACCTGGAACTGGGCGTAAGCCGGCGGCGCCATGTAATAGCCGAGCGCATCGACGCCTTCGGCCGCGGCGCGCGATTGATACTTGGCCATCAGCTCGGCGACGCCCGGGAAATTCATCTTCGGAACCGGCAGCCAGAAATCATAGTTGGTCCAGCCGTTGAGCAGCGGGCCGAGCTGCGCCTTGATCGAGGTGTTCTGCAAGCCGACCATGCCGCCGCCGATCGCCTTGGGTCTGAAATTAATCTCGTTGACCGCGCGCACGATGCCGACCGAGTCGGGCGGATATGAGCACACCACGACAATGTCGGGCTTGGTGGCCGCGATCGCGCGCACGATCGGCGCGAAATCGGTCGTGTTCGGCGGATAGCGGCGGTCGTAGACAATCCGCAGCTTATGCTGCTTGGCATTGCTGCGGGCGCCGTCGGAGGCATTCACCGCAAACTCGGCGTCGGCGGCAACGATCGCAACTGTGCGCGGTCGTGGGTTCTGCTGCATCGCCACGTCGATGAAGCCCTTGGTGAAGGCCGGCTTCGGATCCGGGCCTGACGGAATCATGGCGAAATAGCGCGGATACTTGAATTCGGAGTTCACGCCCAGTCCAAGCAGGCCGATGAACAGCTTCTTTTTCTGCATCACGACCGGCATGGCCGGCGCGAGCATGTTGGTGCCGTAGCCTCCGACGATCAGATCGACCTTCTCAACGTCGAGAAGTTGGGAGTAGATGCCGGGAACGGTGGTCGGGTTGGTCTGGTCGTCGCGATAGATAAGACGCACCGGACGCCCGAGCAGCCCGTCCTTGGCGTTGACATCCTCTGCCCAGATCTTCTGCGCCAGCAGCGCGGACTTCCCGTTGGGACCGAGCCCGCCCGTCATTGCCATGCTGGAGCCGATGCGGATCGGCTGGCCCGTTTGCGCCGATGCTGCCGTCGCAATCGTCGCGGACGCCAACACCAACGCGGAGAAGAGGAAATTGGCGGACTTCAGATCGTGGAACATGTCGAGCCCTCCCGATCGGGTGCGCTCCTATCCTAGGCCCATTCGTGGGAGGCGCGCCACCGCTCCGGAAAGGGTTCGCGGCACCAGCGTCCCGGCGGCCTGACGGTCCCCGTCGTCGTTCAACGATCTGATGCGGATCGAACAGTTTTCGTTGCCGGCGGCGCTCGCGCCGACCTGACCAGGCGCTATTGGCCGACGACGTAGAACAGCAGCGCCAGCAGCCACATCACGATCGCCACCCCCGACGTCCAGAACGCGAAGGTGAGATAGGTGTCGCGCAGGACGGTCGCGCTCGCCCATTGGGCGTAGGCTTCCGGCGGCCGGCGCTCCTTCGGCAGATACAGCCACATTTCGGTGCGCTTGTAGTTCTGCGTCAGCGCATAGTGCGACTTCAGGATCAGGATCGCGGCCATCACCGTGGTCAGGAGGCCGCCGGCCTGAAACGCGGCGCGCGGCTCGAACGACAGACCGATCATCACGCAAAAGATGGCGAGCGAGGCGAAGCCGCAAGCCCGCAACGCGCATTCGAACGCGATGCGACGCATCTCCTCCATGTCGCCCTCGCTAAATACCTCCCACGGCAGTGCCAGCGATACGTTATCCCGAAACCGCGAAAGACCCGCTCACAAGCACGTGTCCGCTTACAGTCCCGCGCGCAGGAAGCTGCCGATCGCTGGAACCGACAGAAGCGCGGTACCGGCGAGCCAAATCCATAGCGAGACGTCGGTCGAATCGTCCTGAACGCCCCTAAAGCGCTCGTAAATTGCAGCCGGGATGCCGCCTAGAATGATGGTGGCCGTCGCCAGCATCAGGGATGAGAACAAGAAGGTCAGCGCCTCGCTGCCGAATAGTGGAACGGACATCAATACCCTGGTGAAAACATACGAGATCACCCGCAAGGGATGAAACATTCCGTTAATCATGCCGAAGAAGGCGATGCCGATGTAATACCAGTGGCGTTCCATTGGGACGGCTCAACTCAAGCGCGGCGCCGCGCCCGCGAGCAGGAACGCGTAGATCAGCAGCACGCGCAGCCAGAACAGCCACACCACCCCGAACAGCCAGACCACGACCGGCGGCGCCGCCTTCGGCGTCGCCGCAGCGACGACAGCAACCACCGGATCGGTGACACGGCAGAAGAAGCGCCAGATGTAGTTCGTGGAATCGGGTTGCACGATCAGCCCGAGCACCGCACGGCCGAGAAGCGTGTACATCAGCGCCGCCAACACGAAGTTGGGCAGGTGGTAGTACCAGTAGGTCCAGAACGAAGATGTCCCCACAGATGGTCACTCGTTTGAGGTGAGCCGAGAATGGCGTCCGCCTCCCGCCTCCGCAAGGGTCGGAGCGCTCGAACAAAAAGCGGGGTCCCGAAGGACCCCGCTTCCGACCGGACCGCGTGAGCGGTCAGGAGGTCTTTTCTTCCAGCACCGTTCTGCCG
>JBOHIG010000187.1:0-15090 GCA_050725815.1 Xanthobacteraceae bacterium | reverse complement strand
GTTCAGAAGTTCGTCATACTTGGCTGCTTGGTCGGGAGCGAACTTCTGAACCAAAGCCACACTAGCAACATATTGATTCTAGTGTCCCTTTGAATCCGAAGTTCGCAAACGAACTCGCGGCACGGTGCTTGCGAACTTCGGATTCGGGACACTAGACGGCTGCATGGCGCCGCCAAATCGGATAACCTCTATCTGGGGTGGCGCTGTCGAAGGGGCTTGGGGACGGCCGGATGGCGATGTACGACGCCTTCATTTCCTACAGCCACGCCAAGGACAAGGCGATTGCGGCCGAACTGCAGGCGGTCAAGCAGAAGCTTGGCAAGCCTTGGTATCGGCGGCGCGCGCTGCGAATCTTTCGCGACGACACCAGTCTGGCGGCGACGCCGCAGCTCTGGTCGTCGATCGAAGGAGCGCTGAGCGAATCCCGCTACTTCGTCCTTCTGGCCTCGCCCGAGTCGGCGTCGTCGCAATGGGTCGCCAAAGAGGTGAGCTATTGGATCGAAAACAAGGGCGTCGACACGTTGCTGATCGCGCTCACCGACGGCACGCTCGCCTGGGATGAGGAGAACGGGGATTTCCACTGGTCGGACGCGGGACCCCTGCCGCCCGTCCTCAAAGGCAAGTTTTCAAACGAACCGAAGTGGGTCGACCTGTCCGGCTATCGCGACAGTGCAAGCGCGCGCGACCGCACGTTCATCGAGCGCGGCGCCGATCTCGCCGCCGCCATCCACGGCGTTCCCAAGGAGGACCTGCTTTCGCAGGAGCTCCGCCAGCAACGTCGCGCGCTTACGCTCGCGTGGTCGGCGGTCGGCGTCCTGCTAGCCCTTGTCCTCGCCGCCGGCTGGCAATGGCGCGAGGCTGTCGCCCAGCGCGACCGGGCCGAAATCGCATTGGCGCAGGCCAACCGCAATTTCGGCGCCGCCACCAATGTCGGTTCCGGCGTCGTCGAGATCGTTCGCAAGCTGATTTCCTCGGGCACCATATCGACAAAGGTCGCTGAGCCGCTGCTTGATGTGACTCGCAATACGATCCAGCAGCTCGACGACGAAACGCCAAACGAGAAACTGTCGTCGCTGCAATGGCGGCTGCTCAATGCGCTGAGCTTCGCCTATATCAACGTTCCCGGACAGGGGGAAAACGCGGTCGATCTTGCGCGCAAGATGCTCGCGCTGTCACAGGAGCTTGTCGACGCCAATCCGGACAACGACGGCTATCGTCAACTTCTGATCGACAGCGAAATCCGCGTCGGCGACGCGCTCGAAGCCCGCGGCCAGCTCGACGATTGCCTGATACATCTCAGGCGTGGCCGCGATGCTTTGGTTAAGCTGGTCGATAAGGATCGGTCGAATGGCGATCGCGTGCGCGTGCTGATCTATCTACAGCAACGCATCGGCGACGCGCTTCGCAAGAAGCGTGACGTTCAGGCGGCGCTTCGCGAATACGAGGCCAATCTTGCGCTCGCAAGCTCGCTTGCCGGCCGTACCGAGGCCAAGCCCGATTGGCAACGTGCGCGCGCACTCGCGCATCAGCGAATGGGAGACGTTTTACGTGACAGCGAAGACTTGGCGCGCGCGCTCGACCACTTCCGCATTTATCGCGATCTGATGGAATCACTGGTCAAAACCGAGCCGCCGAACGCGCCCAACTGGACCTGGCGACTCGATCTCTGGATCGGCCATCAGCGCATTGGGGATATCCTGTTCGCTCAGAAGGACTATGCGCGGGCGCTCGCCGAATATGAGATCTACAACAAGCGCGCGGAAGAGGCGGCCAGACTCGACACGGACAACGGCGAGTGGCAGCGCTTTCTCGCCAACAGCCACGTAAAGCTCGGCGATGTTCTGGTAGCTCAAAAGGCCGCCGCGCAAGCGCTTGCGCAATACACGAAGGCGGTCGTGATCTATCGGGATGTTGCGAAGGACTTCCGTCCGCGATCGTTACGAAATCTGGCTCTCGGCCACTATCGTCTCGGCATGGCGCGGCTGGCGATGGAGGACTTCAGTCAAGCGCGGGCCGAGTTTGAGGCGTGCCTTGCGATTGCGGTCGACGAAACTGCGCTGGATGCGCAAATTCTCAGTCCAAAGCTGGTCCACCGCGAATGTAAAGAACGTGCCGCGCAACTCGCCGGTCGCGCAGCAACCCGTTAGTAAACGAGGCTATCAAAAGTACGCCGAAGATGCGATTCTCAGGGCGGTTTCGGGCCATCTTGCTTGCCGGCCGCCGCCGGCGAGACCGTCGCAAATGTCGCCGCCAGGCCGGCTGCAATGCCAAGCCCGAGCATCACAAGAAGAACCAGCTTCTTCATAACCCCCTCCGTCAGCAAAGGGCCGCCGCAAATCACTATCAACTCGGCTCCCCGGCCACAAGGGCCCGCTCCACGCCTATCGTGCCGGCGGGGCGGGCCGACTCTCCTGGACCGCAGCGCCGCCGAGCGCCGGGTTGCGCTCGAAAAATCCCTCGGGATGGAACATAACCGACGCCTTCTTGCTCGACATCAGCGGGAAGTCTTCCGGGCGCGGAATGTGGGTGTCGCCGAGCGAGTACCAGACAACAATGTCGGCATCGTAGATCGGCGAAGCATCGGCATAGAAATGCAGGGTGTCGGTGTAATCCTTCCCGGCCTGGCCGGGATAGGCGCCGGCTGCATAGCGCTGGCCGTGCCGATAGGGCGTCACCCACAGATGATATGCCGCGAAGCCGACCGGCTCGCGCTCGCGCGAGCGCGGATAGACCGACGCCGCGTTGCCCATCGGCATGACGGTGTAGCCGCCGCGACGGCCGCTGTGCTTGGCCAGCGCCGGATTGAAGATCGTCCAGCTTCGCGACGTCTCATGGTTCATGCCGCGCCTGGCGTCCACCGCCCGGCCGAACACCGTATGGCGCGCCGAGATCGGCGCGCTGTCGGACTTGCTCTGGCTGCGGACGAGATTGCTTTCCGATACCGCGTTGGCGGCGCCGTCCACGTCGAAGTCGAGGCGCAGGTTGAACCAGTGCTGATGACTGACGCCGACGACGCGTGGATGAACGACGCCGCCGAAGCGGTCGCCGCCGCTCGACTCGTAGGTCCGGCTTTCGCCGTTCGGCCCGACGCCCTGCGCGATCGAGGAGCAGATTTCGCAGGTCTTGTCGGTGACGAACCTGCTGGCGATGGTGCCGGACAATTCGGCCTCGAACGCGAACGAGCCGTCCGGCCGGAAGACCCAGTTGAAGCCGTAGATGTAGTTGCCCAGCGACACCAGCGAGCCGATCACGAGTTCGCGCCCACGCAGGTGGATCGAGCGGCCTTCCTCCGCGTAATGCAGCATGTTGCCGGCGTCGCGCTCGTAGACATAGATGCGGTCCGTCAGTCGCTCGCTGAATCGCGGGCTTTCGGGCTCCGGCAGCACCGGGCTCAGCGTCACCGCGTCGGCAGGTACCTGCCGGCCCGGCCGCGTCGCAATCGATGAGTAGCCGAGACCGAAGCTCGCCTCGTCGAAGATCTGCATCCACGACCAGAACTCGCTCGGATCGCCGTAGTTGGTGAGCACCTCCGACACCGACGCGCGGTAGAGGATGGGCCGCAAGCGGCCGGCGTCCTCGAAACCGACCTGATAGAGCACCAGCCCCTCGCGCAGATTGAAGCCGAAACGCATGCGCCAGTTTCCCCACGCCACGGTTTGCCCATCGATGGCGATGCTTGCGGGGGGCTTGGCGCGGGTTGCCGGTTTCGGCCGCGCGCCAGCGCGGCGCAGCTTGGGATCGAACAGGTCGTGCGGCACCGGTTCGCTTGTGGCGCCCGGGACGTCGCGAAACCGGATTACACGACGATGGTACAGATCGATCACCGCCATGAGCCCGTCGATGAATGGAGCGGTCTCGCTAGTGCCCTGCGCGCCGGACATGAACAGGATGCGCTGGAGCCGGCCGGTTTCGTTCTCGATGCCGCGATCGACCCCGACCGATATGTACTGGAGTCGGACGGAATCGGAGACGCGGCCCGGAATCTTGTAGCCGCGCCGGATCAATGCCTGCTTGATGCGCGGATCGGCGTCGACGACCTCGCGCGCGATGTCGCTGTCGCGTCCGATCAGCCCCGGCTGCAACGCGCCCAGGTCGGTGAGCGACGCGATGGTTCGGGCGTCGAGATCGACGACGACGCTGTACGTCTTCTGCCGGCCGTAGTCGATGGCGTCGAGCTCGGCCCGGCGCAGCAGGCGCTGGCCGGGGTTGAACGCCGCGACCGTCGCCTTGGACGGTTCGGCGAGCTTGATCCAGGCAAAACTCGTCGTCTTCGAGAATCGGCCGCTGGTGGTCAGGATGTCGCGGACCGCGCGAATCTCGTCTGCTTCGAGCGGATCGAGCGGATGGGTCGGCGTGGCGAAAGCCGGGCTGCACAGCAGCGCGAGTGCCGCAATCGCGGGCAGAAGGCGCTGCAATGTTTGCGGTGCGGTGCGGTGTTGCATGTTTGCCTATGGTTCGTCAGAGTGCGCCCCGCCGCAAGCGTCCCAATCCGCATTTTTTCGCGGCTTCTTCGCAAACGCAGATGGGTAATCCATGGTCGATATCCAGGTCGAACGCGATCTCAAGGCCGCAATCCGCACCATTCCGAACTATCCGAAGCCGGGAATTATGTTCCGCGACATCACCACGCTGCTTGGCGACGCGCGCGCGTTCCGCCGCGCCGTGGACGAGTTGGTGCAGCCCTGGGCGGGCGGCAAGATCGACAAGGTCGCCGGCATCGAGGCACGCGGCTTCATCCTCGGCGGCGCGGTGGCGCACCAGGTTTCGGCCGGCTTCGTGCCGATCCGCAAGAAGGGCAAGCTCCCGCACCAGACCGTGCGCATGGCCTACGCGCTCGAATACGGCACCGACGAGATGGAGATCCATGTCGATGCCATTGCAAAGGGCGAAAGGGTGGTGTTGGTCGACGACCTGATCGCCACCGGCGGCACCGCGGAGGGTGCGGTGAAGCTGTTGCGCCAGATCGGGGCCGAGGTGCTCGCCGCCTGCTTCATCATCGACCTGCCGGAACTCGGCGGCGCCGACAAGCTGCGCAAGCTCGACGTGCCGGTGCGCACGCTGGTGGCGTTCGAGGGACATTGAGCTCTTTCCCTCGCCCCGCGAAGCGGGGAGAGTAGGGAGTGCGCGGCTCGCATTCATCCCTTCAGCGACGCCCGCAGCTTCTCCATCAGCAGCCGCAGCTCCAACTCCCGGAACTCCAGGAATGTCCGCTTGGTCCACGAGCGTAGCTCGAAAGCCGGTCCGACCGGCGCCGAAGCCGGCAACTGCCCGTGGAAATCGGCGAACGATTGTCCGGAGCGGTCGGCATGTGCCTTGAGACCGGGCGATAGCGCCGGAATCTGCAACGGCACCGCAGCCGCGCGCGAGAACGGATACTGCTCGCGCAGCCTCCTGCCTTTGAGGATCGCCTCGTTGAATACCGGCACCAGCACCGTCGCCGGAAACCGCCGTTGCAGCTCGGCATAAGCCTTGACCGAGGCGGGCTGCGCATCGGCGGCGAACAGCACGATCGTTTCGATCGCGCGCCGCCGCGCCTCCTCGATGAAACCGATTTCTTCGACGAGCGCGAAGAAGCGCGTGAACAGCGCGTGCCCGAGATCGACCACCTTAGGGACGCCATCGGTCAGGACGAAGCGGTCGAACAGTGTCATCTGCGCCTGCGTGGTTTCGAGGCCGGCCCTGACGGTCAGCGCCGGCAGCGTTTCGGCGAGCGCAGTTTCGCCGGGGTCGAGATCGAAGGCCTCGACCGCACGGCCGTCGACGCGCAGGAATTCCACGATGAGACGGGCGAGGAACGTCTTGCCGGTGAGCGGGCGAGGGGAGGCGACGATGAACAGCGCCGACCATTGCTGAGCGTCCGGCGCCGGCGCGTCTGCCCGGGCGTCGTCGCAGACGGCCGCGAGCACGGATTGGCTATGGCTCGGCGGCACGGGGCGATCTCTCCGTTCAGCGCTCATTCCCGCGACCCGCCTACGCGCAAGGCTTCGGCGGGTCGCGGGGACGAGCGGAAACGATGAATTCGATCGGACGACCTTATCCGCGCGCCTGCGCCTTCTGAGGCACGTCCGACTGCGCCCGCGCCGACACGATGTCGGTGAGCTTGATGCGGTCGTATTCCGCCCAGACATTGCCGAGCCAGTGGCGCACATAGCCCCTGAGCACGAAGGAGTAGGTCGCGGCCTCCCCGTTCTGCTTTTTGTTGGCGATGAAGGTCAGATATGGCACTGCGGCGAGCTCGACCTGCTCCGTCGCCATCTCGTTGAGCTTGGGAATTGCAATCTCGACCGCATCCTTGATCTTGTTGAAATAGCCGCTGTGGGTTGCCTCGTCCCATTCGAAGAAATGGGTGTTGTTGATGAAGTTCTTGACCAGGAAGTAGCGCGCGTCGCCGAGATAGGCGGCGGTCTCCGCGATCTCGTCGAGCGAGGCGATCGTCGGCCCGAGGATGTGGAACACCGCGAAGGTAATCTGCCCCTTCTTGGCAGCCTCGATGAATCCGATATCGCGCAGCGCCTGCAGCGTAGGCGACATCAGCCCGGCGCGCACGTCGATGACCGTGACCGCCGCTTCTGCCGAGTTGAGCGTGTCGAAAATCTTCATCTGGTCGGGGACCTTGGTCATGTCCACGACGTCGGTCGCCTCCGGATGGAAGCGCTTGAGCGTACCCTTGGGCGCCTCGGTGTCGAAGGCGCGCAGCGGGACTTGATGCGCGGAGAAATAGTCGATCAGCGTGCGTGCGACGGTGGTCTTGCCGACGCCGCCCTTGTCTGCTCCCACGAGAATGACTGCTGGTTTCGCCATGAACCGCCCCCCGAATCAATTGCGTGGCCTAGCGCCGTCAACCCTCAGGCAGAAGCATGACAGAATGGCGGCGAACGCACACGATTCTTGGCGTGATCGTGGGAACTTCTGCACATTAATTCACAAGCGACACTCGCAAGCGTCATCGTGCGCGAAAGCGGATGATCCGGTGGTCGCGGACGGGGCCAATGGATGTCCGCGTTCGCGGGCCTGACAGCGGAACGCTAGCTAGCTCTGGTTGGATCCCCGTCCCCAGGGACCCGGTGGCGGGATACCGGGCGTGGTGTGAGTCGGCGGCTCGCCGCCCTGCGCCGGCGGCTGCGAGGGCAGGAGCGGCTTGTCGCCGCCAGGCGCCGCCGGGCCGGTTTCCGGAACGCTTCCACGCTGCTCCTCGCCGGCTTCCGGAGAGTCCTCGGGTTCCGGCTCCGGCAGCATCGCGATCGGGCCCGGATCGTGGCCGCCCGCGAACTGCACGATCGCCGCGACCCGGTTGTCGATCGAGGGATGGGTCGCGAACAGGTCGGCGAAGCCCGAGCGCGGATTGTCCACGCACATCTCCATCACCGCCGAGGTCGCGCCCTCTAGCTCGCCGCGATTCTCGATCTTGCGCAGCGCCGTGATCATGGCGTCGGGATTCTTGGTGAGCTCGACCGCGCCGGCGTCGGCGAGGTATTCGCGTTTGCGCGACAGCGCGAAACGGATGACGATCGACAGCAGCCACGCCACCGCGATCATCGCCACCGCGATGATGATGGCGATGAACACGCCGCCCGAACCCTTGCTGTCGCCGCTGCTTCTGCTGCTCGATCGGAATCCGCCCCGGAACAGCACGCGGAACACCATCTCGGCAAAGAACGACAGAACGCCGGCCATGATCACCGCGATCACCAGCATGCGGACGTCGCCGTTGCGGATGTGGGTCAACTCGTGGCCGAGGACGGCTTCAAGCTCGGCGTCGTCGAGCCGCTCGACCAGCGCCGAGGTGACCGTGATCGAATACTGCTTCTCGTTGAGGCCGGTGGCGAAGGCATTGAGCGCGTCGCTCTGCATCACCTTGAGCTTGGGCATGGTGATGCCGCGCGAGATGCACATGTTCTCCAGGAGATTGTAGATGCGCGGCTGCTCCTGGCGCGTCACCTCATGGCCGCCCGTGATCGCGTCGATCATCGACTGGTGAAATTTATAGGCAATGAGGAGCCACAGGATGGTCCCGACCGTCACCAAGGGGAAGGCATAGAGCAGGTCGCGGAACGCGGCCGCCAGCAGCCAGTCGAGGGAAGCGTTGCCGGCGAGCATCGCTTCGGCCAGCAGCGCGCCGGCATAGGTCATCACATAGACCAGGAAGAACAGCCCGATCAGCAGCGCGATCGAGCGCCGCCGGTTCGACTGGATATGGGTGTAGAGGCCGTAGGCCATGGATTTGCCCAGCCGCACTTGGCGTCATGCCCGGTCTTGCGCCGGGCATCCACGCCTTATCGTGGTGACGCCATTAGAACTTCACCTGCGGCACCTGCCCGACCGTAGCGCGCTCGTCGCCGAGATCGAAGAACTCCTTCTGCCCGAAGCCGAGCGGACCGGCGAGCAACACCGCCGGGAACTGCTGGATGCCGGTGTTGTATTCCTGCACGGAATTGTTGAAGAAGCGGCGTGCGGCGGCGATCTTGTTCTCCAGGTCGCTCAATTCCATCTGCAATTGCTGGAAGTTCTGGTTGGCCTTGAGGTCCGGATAGGCCTCCGACAGCGCGAACAACTGCCGCAGCGCGCCCGACAGCATGTTCTCGGCCGCCGCCATCTGCGCCGGCCCCTGCGCGGTCATGGCGGCGTTGCGCGCCTGCACGACCGCTTCCAGCGTGCCGCGCTCATGCGAAGCATAGCCCTTCACGGTCTCGACCAGGTTGGGCACGAGATCGTGGCGCTGCTTGAGCTGCACGTCGACGTCGGCGAAGGATTGGTTGACTCTCTGTCGCATGGCGACAAGGCTGTTGTAGATCATGACGATCCACACCACGAGTACGACAACGACGCCGAGGACAATCCAAGTTGTGGTGGACATGGGGGCGGTGCTCCGGAGGAAACGATGGGCCTAAGCTAACCCAGATCGTATCGGCTCCGATAGTAAGACCGAATCGTGGTTTGTGCGGTGCGAACCAGGCGCGCCCGCGGGCGTTTTCCATTAAATCGAGGTAATCCAACTACAATCGGCAG
This sequence comes from Xanthobacteraceae bacterium, assembly GCA_050725815.1. Classification (GTDB taxonomy): domain Bacteria; phylum Pseudomonadota; class Alphaproteobacteria; order Rhizobiales; family Xanthobacteraceae; genus VAZQ01. The sequence goes on along the minus strand of JBOHIG010000187.1, from coordinate 6,084 downwards.
GACGGGAGGCGCATGGCGACCCTAAAACAGCACCGCGATGCACCGGTAATCGTCGAAACCGATATCCCGGCGCGGCTCGATAGGCTGCGCTGGGGCCGCTTTCATACGCTGGTGGTGGTCGCGCTGGGGGTGACCTGGATCCTCGACGGGCTCGAGGTCACGCTTGCGGGCGCGCTCTCCGGTGCGTTCAAGGCAAGCCCGACCTTGCGCTTTACCAATGTCGATGTCGGCATCGCCGCCAGCGCGTATCTTGCCGGCGCTGTTCTCGGCGCGCTGTTCTTCGGCTGGCTCACCGACCGGCTCGGACGCAAGCGGCTGTTCTTCATCACGCTCGCGGTCTACCTGGTCGCGACCGCCGCGACCGCCTTCACCTGGAATCTGTGGAACTTCGCGCTCTGCCGCTTCTTCACCGGCGCCGGCATCGGCGGCGAATACACCGCGATCAATTCTGCGATTCAGGAGCTGATCCCGGCGCGCTATCGCGGCTGGACCGATCTCGTCATCAATGGCAGCTTCTGGGTCGGCGCGGCGCTCGGCGCAGCCGGATCGATCGTGCTGCTCGATCCGGCGCTGTTCGCACCGGATATCGGCTGGCGGGTCGCCTTCTTCATTGGCGCACTATTGGGAGTTTTCGTCTTCCTGATGCGCTTCTGGATACCGGAGTCCCCGCGCTGGCTGATGACCCATGGGCGCGCGGGCGAAGCCGACGCCATCGTCGCAGAAATCGAGCGAAGCTTCCGCAGTCGCGGCCATGTGATCGACGGCGAACCGTTGCCGCGCATCCGTATTGCCGCGCGCAGCCATACGCCGCTTTCGGAGGTTGCACGCGTGCTGTTCCGCGATCAGCGCCAACGCACGCTTGTCGGGCTCACACTGATGGGCTCGCAGGCGTTCTTCTATAACGCAATCTTCTTCACCTATGCGCTGGTGCTGATCGATTTCTACGGCATCCGCGCCGAGGATGTCGGCTGGTACATCCTACCGTTCGCCGCCGGCAATTTCCTCGGGCCGGTGTTTCTCGGCCGCCTGTTCGACACCGTCGGCCGCCGGCAAATGATCGCCGCGACCTATGCGATCTCCGGCATCCTGCTCGCCGGGGCGGGATATCTGTTCGCGATCGGCGTGCTGTCGGCCGCGCAGCAGACCTTCGCCTGGATGACGATCTTCTTCTTCGCCTCGGCGGCGGCAAGCTCAGCCTACCTCACCGTAAGCGAAACTTTCCCGCTGGAAGTGCGGGCGCTTGCGATCGCCTTCTTCTATGCGATCGGCACCGGCATCGGCGGCGTCGGCGGTCCCTGGCTGTTCGGCATCCTGATCGACACCGGCTCGCGCTGGAGTGTCTATGGCGGCTACATCCTTGGCGCGGTGCTCATGCTTGCGGCCGCAGCGGTCGCCGCGCGTTATGGCGTCGCCGCGGAGCGCAAGCCGCTCGAACAGGTGTGTCGTCCGCTCGCCGCCCGCGACTAAGGCGACGGTTGCGCCGGCCCAACCGTCCGCTGGGGCTTCCGCGCCGGGATATCGTTGGCGTAGGATGCTTGCGGACATTGAAGGCGGCCGCCGCGGAGATAACAACCATGCACGACGTGACAGGCTCACACTGGCACGAGCCGGAAGGCACCAAGAATGCCGGCTACGGCGCGTGGAAGCGTCCGAACACGCCCTACGACAACTTCATGGAGCTGCAGGGCATCCCGGTCTATCGCGGGATCGGCGTGCGGCGCGTGCAGGACTTGCCGTTGCAGCCGTGGAAGCGCATGGGCGGACGCGGCACCTTCATCCAGTTGTTCGGCACCGAAGGCCTGTGGGGCAGCTACCTGGTCGAGGTCCCGAGTGCGGGCGCGCTCAATCCCGAGCGGCATATGTACGAGGAAGTCTTCCTCGTAGTCGAGGGCCGCGGCACCACGGAAATCTGGACCGACGACAACAAGAAGCCACATACGTTCGAATGGGGCCGCGGCTCGATGTTCTCGGTTCCGATGAACACCTGGCACCGCATCGTCAATGCGGCGTCCAGCCCGGCGCTGATCCTGGTGGCGACCACCGCGCCCAACGTGATGAACCTCTATCGCGATATCGACTGGATCTTCAATTGCCCGGTCACGCTGAACTCGCGCTACGATGGCAGCGAGAACTATTTCAAGCCGAAGGACGATGTCGCGCCCGATCCGCTGCGCGGGCTCGCGATGCGTACCACCAATCTCATCCCCGACATCTTCAATGCCGAGCTCTATCTCGATAACCGCCGCTCCGAAGGCTACAAGCGTATGGAGCCGAACATGGCGGGGAACGTGTTCTACCAGTTCATCGGCGAATACCTGACCGGCCAGTATTCGAAGGCGCATGCGCACGCGTCGGCCGCGGTGCTCGTCTGCATCGGGGGCACCGGCTACACCTACACGTGGCCGCGTTCGCTCGGCTTGACGCCGTGGAAGGACGGCAAGGCCGACCAGGTGCTGCGCCAGGATTACGAGCCGGTCGGCATGGTGACCGCCGCCCCGTTCGGCGGCGACTGGTTCCACGCGCATTTCGGCACCAGCGTGAAGCCGCTGCGGCTGATCGGCTGGTACGGCCCCAACAACCACCGTGCCCACAAGCCGGGACGACCCGGCGAGAAGGCGATCGACGAGGGCGCGATCGACATTCGCGACGGCGGCACCGCGATCCCGTATTGGGACGAGGACCCGTTCATCCGCAAGGAATACGAGGAGATCATCAAGATGAACGGCGTGCCCTCCTCGATGCATGACTCGCTCTACCAGGACCCGCTTAAGGGAGCATGATCCCGAAAAGCGGGAACCGGTTTTCGGAAGAGATCATGCTCGACTGAAAGACACGGAGGCGTCGATGACGAGCCTTTCGCTTCGCTGCTTCACTCTTGCCGCAGCGGCGTTCGCGCTGCTCGCATCGCCGGCCGCCGCGCAGACCGACTTCTACGCCGGCAAGACGCTCAAGATCATCGTCGGCCTGCCGCCCGGCGGCGGCGCCGACGCCTATGCGCGCCTCGTGCAGCGCAACATCGGCCGCCACATCCCGGGCGCTCCCGCGATCGTGGCGCAGAACATGCCCGGCGCGGGCTCGCTGCGCGCGGTGATGGCGCTGAACTCCAGCGACACCGACGGCACCGCGATGGTGCATTTCAGCTCCGGCCTGCTGACGCAGGCGATCACCGCACCCGACCGCGTCAAGGTCGATTTCAAGAGCTACGCCTGGATCGGCAATGTCAGCGAGGACGTGCGCGTCTGCTATCTGCGCAGCTCGCTCGGCGTGCGCACCTTCGCGGACATGCTCGCCCATAAGGGCGTCATCTTCGCAGGCTCCGCGGCCGGCACCGCCGGCAACGCCAACATCGCCATGCTGCGTCATCTGTTCGGCGTGCCGCTCAAGATCGTCCAGGGCTATGCCGGCAGCGCCGCCAAGCGCCTCGCGATCGAGCGCGGCGAGGTCGACGGCGATTGCGGCGGCTGGACCTCGGTGCCCGCGGCCTGGCTGCGCGAGAAGAAGATCAATGTGATGGTCCGCCTGTCGCCGACTTTGGTCGCGGGCATGGATAAGGCCGTGCCGTTCGGCGGCGACCTGGTCAAGAACGCGGACGAACGCAAGATCTACGATTTCCTGGTGGCGCCGGAACGGCTCGGGCGGCTGTTCATGGTCGCGGGGGCGGTGCCGGCGGACCGCGTGGCGATCCTGCGCAAGGCCTTCGACGCGATGGTGGCCGATCCGGCGTTCCTCGCGGACGCGAAAAAGGCGAAACTGCTGGTCACGCCGATGACCGGCCAGGACGTCGCGCGCCAGGTCGCGGCGCTGCACGCCACGCCGGCCGCGCTCATCGCCAAGGCCAAGGCGATCGTCAGCGAGTGAGGGCGATCGTCCAGATCGGCACAAAGCAGGCGATCAATTGAAGCGACTTGTTCGCTCATGCGGCCAATAGTTGGCACATAATTGAATGTTTTGTTTCACCGCGGCCAAACCTCTTGTCTGCAAAAATCGACATTGATGTCGCTTGCGTGCGGCTTTGCGCGTTTGCGGCTTACGCGCCGTTTTGACATCGCGGTCCGCTCTCGTCGGTGGACTAGGGCGGCATCCGCGGAAAATTGGCGCCTGGCGTCGGAATTGGCGGCCGTCGTCGGATTCAGCCAACCAACAGGAGATGTCCATGAAACGGATATTGGCTCTGGCCTTTGCGGGGGCGCTCATCGTCGCACTTGCCCCCACCGATGCTGACGCGCAGCGCGGCGGTCGCGGTGGTGGCGGAGGTCGCGGCGGCGGCTTCGGTGGCGGCGGCATGGGTTTCAGCGGCGGCGGTGGCATGGGGTTCGGCGGCGGCGGTTTCGCAGGGCGCGGTGCAATCGGCCGTCCCGGCGCAATTGGCCGTCCCGGTGGAATCGGTCGCGTCGGCATCGCTGGCCGGCCCGGTGTCGTTGGCCGACCCGGTATCGCGCGCGCCGGCGTCGTTGGCCCCGGTGGCGGCCGGTGGGCTGGCGGCAATTGGCAGGGACGCGGTCGTTGGAACAACCGTTGGAACGGCCGTTGGCGTCCAGGTTGGGGCTGGGGCGCGGCTGGCGCCTTTGCAGCGGCCACGTACCCCTGGGGCTGGGGCGATGATTATGGTTGGGGCTACAATTCTTGGGCCTATGACCCGTATGCCTACGGATCATATGGCTACGCTGATTCCTGTGTGCAGGAACGGATCGTCAGGAGAAACGGCGTCCGGCGCGTTGCCTCGGTCAGGGTTTGCTAGCAGCAACGCAAGCGCGTGATACGGCTTGAACGGAGGCGCTCATTTTGAGCGCCTCCGTCCGCAAGACCGGGGCAGCGGACGGTGATCAGCTCGCCTCGCGCAGCATCACCGCGCCTTCGAGGTCGACCGACACCAGTTGCGAGATGCCGCGCTCGGCCATGGTGACGCCGAACAGCCGGTTCATCCGCGCCATGGTGATCGGATTGTGGGTGATGATGACGAAGCGCGTGTCGGTGGATTTCGTCATCTCGTCCAGCAGGTCGCAGAAGCGCTCGATGTTGTGATCGTCGAGCGGCGCGTCGACCTCGTCCAGCACGCAGATCGGCGCCGGATTGGTAAGGAACACCGCGAAGATCAGCGCCAGTGCGGTCAGCGCCTGCTCGCCGCCCGAGAGCAGCGACAGCGTCGCCGGCTTCTTGCCGGGCGGTCGCGCCACGATCTCGAGGCCGGCCTCCAGCGGGTCCTCGGCTTCGATCAACTGCAATTCCGCGGTGCCGCCGCCGAACAGCTCGGTGAACAGGTGCTTGAAGTGGTTGTTGACCACTTCGAAGGAGGCGAGCAGCCGCTCGCGCGCCTCGCGGTTGAGGTTCTGGATGCCCTGACGCAGTCGCTTGATCGCTTCGACCAGGTCGTCGCGCTCCGTGACCAGGCTGCCATGCTGGGTCTCGACCTCCCGCAGCTCCTCCTCGGCGCGCAGGTTGACCGCGCCGAGCCGTTCGCGCTCGCGGCGGATGCGCTCGAGCTTGGCCTCGACGTCGGCGGCGATGGGAAGCTCCGCGCCCGGCTTGATCTCGGCCAGCTCGGCGACCGCGTTCGGCTCGATCTCGAGCATCTCGCGGATCTCGTGCTCGACGTCGGCGATCCGCCGGTTGGCGCCGGAGAAGCGTTCTTCGGCGCGCGCAGCCTCCTCGCGCGCGCTGCCGAGCGCTTCGAGCACGGCACGGGCGTCCTTGTCGGCCTCTGCTTGCGCGTTCTCGGCTTCGGTCAGGCGGTCGGCGGCGGCGCGGCGCGCCGCCTCGGCAGCCTCGATCTCGGTGATCAGTGCGCGGCGCTTCTCCTCGAAGGCGGCAGGTGCATCGGCTAGACGGGCACGCTCCTCCCTGGCCTCGCCAATGCGGGCCTCGATGGTGCCGATCTGGGACGCGGCGCCGTCCCGGCGCGTGCTCCAGTCGTCGCGCTCGCCGCCGATCTGCGAGAGCCGCCGTGCGGCAATCTCGGCCTCGCGCGCGAGCGCCTGTGCTTCGGCACGCACCTCGGCGAGCTGCGCGCGACGGTTCTCGATCTCGCCGCGTACGGCGGCGAGCTGCGACTCGATCTCGGCGGCGCGCGGCAGTGCCTGCAGTGCC
>JBOHIG010000186.1:0-1720 GCA_050725815.1 Xanthobacteraceae bacterium | reverse complement strand
CACTGACCCCACGCCGCTTCCCGACCATGAGAATCGCCTTGCGATGGGCCTGCATACGGAGGGCGTGGATAAGCCGCCCGGCGATCCCCTTCGCCAGCACCTTGTCGGCAGAATCGAGGCCCTTGGCCTCCATGACATACTTGCCAAGCTCTTTGGTGGTCATCGGTCCTTTGGCTAGAGCCCGCTTGCAAAGGGCGATCTGCTCGCCGCGTTTGAATATCCGGTACACGTCCACATAGCGCGCCATGTCGGCGGGATTGTCGGACGCCTCGAATATGCGGATCGCCGCCGAGACGTGCGCCAGGTCGGCGCGGGCCTGTTCTAGACGCTGTTCATAGAGGCGGATCGAAGCGGCGATCTCATCCCGCTTGCGCCTCAGCGTCGTGACGGTTCGGATTTCCATGCCGGGAAAGTAGGGCCCGCCCGGTCAAATGGCTTGTGGCGTTTGCGCCCGAATACCGGGATAGTCGAGCGCGCGCAATGCCGCTACCAGACCTTCGACCGTCCCGCTTTCGCGGTAGAGCGCAACAATGACGGTGTAGATCGGCAACTCATAGTCGGTGCCGAGTCGCAATGCCCGTGGCGCCGGTGCCAGGAGGCAGCCGAGCAGCCTGAACAGCAGCCAGATCAGGAAGCCGCCTGCGAGGACTGCCTGAGCGGCGACAATGGCAGGTCCGGGTGTGGTCACCAGCGCGCCGATCCAGAGCGCCACGATCGGGGCGAGGACCGTCGGCATCCGGCGGTCGCAATGGCCCGCGGACAGCTCAGGGCGTTGCCGCAGCAATGCGTCAGCGGCTGCGTGCCCCCACGCCTCGGCGGCGTGCTCCATGATGAAACCGTTGAGCCGCGCGGTCGACGTAAGTTGGAAGCGAATGTGCGGATTCGTTCGGGCATAGTCCAGCAGGTGGGGGACCGAGCGCGGCGCGACGACGACGGAAACCTGACCCTCGGTCATGAACGGCACCATCCCGTCCCTCGCGGCGAGCAGCAACCGCTCGTCGCTCAGCGGGCAGGCGGCGCGGCCGCGCCGCGCAAAATCCTCGTATTCCCAGCCGAGGTGGCGCGCGAGCGCGCGCAGATAGGTCTCTTCGTCGAGGATATCGGCGGCGACAATGACGCGTTCGGCCCCGATCCCGAGATCGATCGCGCGCCGCTCAATCTCCGCCACAATGCCGAGCGACAACCGCTCGCGCACGCAGTCGATTTCGGGAAACGGGCTCCTGTGCGGCGGTGCGGATTCGAACGCGGGCGCGGCTTGGCGACGCTTGGAAACGGGGAGACGCTTGGAAACGGGGAAATGAATGACGGGCGCCGTCCAGACGGCTTCGACATCCGATTGTTCCAGGCGGCGATCCAGCACCGGACTTTCGTTCGCCCCAAACGCCATGAACCCCACCCCGGACGCGACCCACTGCAACGCGACGCCGCCCGCTGATCCGGCACGCCGACTCGTCTATAAGCGAGCCGGAGTATAAGCGTGCCGGAGATATGCGAGCGGAAAGTGCCCTCCGCCTCCGATGCAACCAGAGAATGTCTTGCCTGAAAAGCCCTTCCGTTGCCGCATGATGGCGTTGCTCGGCCTTATGGCCATGGGCGCGGGTCTTATCGGCGCGATCGCCTCCGTCGCCGGCGCGCCGGCGCCCGGCGCCGCGCCGGCGGTCGGCGTTCCCGGCTTCTGGGATCCCCGGCGGCGGCCGGAACGGCCGAACCTCACCCGTCT
>JBOHIG010000185.1:0-2273 GCA_050725815.1 Xanthobacteraceae bacterium | reverse complement strand
TCCCATTTGGGCGGGCGACTTTGCGAATGTTAGAATCGGACCACTAGAATCGTAGGCTCGCTAGTGTCCTTCGAATCCGAAGTGCGCTCACGAGCAAGCCGCAGATTGAAGCGGTCTTCGGATTCGGGACACTAGCATGGGCCGCCAGTCACGACACGCCGACGACACCCTGACCGCGCTGTTCCTCGATATGCTCGCGGCCGAGCGCGGCGCCGGCGAGAACACCCTCACCGCCTATCGGCGCGACCTTGCGGACTTCTGCGAGCACCTCGCCGGCAAGAAGCGCACCATCGTCAACGCCGCAACACCGGACATCCGCGGCTATCTCGGCACGCTTGCCAAGCGCGGCTTCGCCGCTGCCTCGGTGGCGCGGCGGCTGTCCGCGATCCGGCAGCTCTATCGCTTTCTCTATGCCGAAGGTCACCGCAGCGACGATCCGGCGGCGATCATCGAGGGCCCGCGCCGCGGCCGCGCGCTGCCCAAGGTCCTCACCATCGCCGAGGTCGACCGCGTGCTGGCTACGGCGAGCGCAGGCGTCACGAGCGGCACGACCGCGGCCGAGCGGCTGCGCGCGGCGCGGCTCAACTGCCTCATCGAGCTCGCCTATGCAACGGGCCTGCGCGTCTCCGAGCTGATCGCGCTGCCTGCCTCGGCGGCCGAACGCAGCATCCGCATGCTCACCGTGCGTGGCAAAGGCGGCAAGGAGCGGCTGGTGCCGCTCAACGACGCCGCGCGGAAATCGATGACGCAGTATCGCACGTTGCTGGCGGAAGCTGAGCGGCGGCCCGAAATCAGCGATGTCAAAGCCAAATCGGCAAAGTCGCAACCCGCAAAATCGAAATGGCTGTTTCCATCCTTCGGCGAGAGCGGCCACCTCACCCGCCAGCATTTCGCACGCGAACTGAAGGGCCTCGCCGCTGCAGCAGGGCTGCGCGCGGCGCAGGTGAGCCCGCATGTCCTGCGTCACGCTTTCGCCAGTCACCTCCTGCACAACGGCGCCGACCTCCGCGTCGTGCAGACACTGCTCGGCCACGCCGACATCTCGACCACGCAGATCTACACACACGTGCTGGGGGAACGGCTGAAAAGCATGGTGCGGGATCTGCACCCGCTGGGGGAGGAGTAGCCGGCTTCGCCACGGCATCTGACTTGCCTTTACATCCCTCCGTCCGCCTTGCGATAACCATCCCAACAAGCGCGGAGGGATCGCATGTCCGATACATGGAAAATCATCAAGCAGTGGCCCGAGTTGATCCTCGACCGGATCGAGGACGCGGGCGTCGCGCGCATCACGCTCAATCGTCCCGACAAGCGCAATTGCTGGAACCGGCCGCTCTGCAACGCCTTCCGGGAATCGCTCGATATCGTACGCGCGGACAAGGAACTCAAGATCGTCATCACGCGCGGCGCCGGGCCGGTGTACTCTTCCGGGCTCGACCTCACCTTTCTGCGGGAGGTGTCGAACGGACCGATGCTCGACTGGGACCGGCCGAACCTCACCATCCAGATCGCCGAGGACATCCGCGCCTTTCCGCGCATCATGATCGCGCAGGTGCACGGCTATTGCCTCGGCGGCGCGCTCGGCATCATGAACTGCCATGACATCGTGTTCGCGGCCGAGGACTGCCAACTCGGCATGCCGGAGGTGCTGCGCGGATCGTTCGGCCAGCTCGTTACATCGACGCTGATGCATTCCGGCTTGCCGGTGAAGAAGCTGTCGTTGATCGCGCTCGGCGGCAAGAACATCACCGGCAAGGAAGCCGACGCGCTCGGCATCGTCAGTCAGGCGGTGCCGGCCGTCGAGCTCGAAGCTCACACGATCGCGTTCGCGCGTGACCTCGCCACCCGCCACCTCGCACCGCTCGAGCACCACAAGATCACGGTGCAAATGGGCCGTGACCTGTCGCTGTCGCAGGCGATCCAGCTCGACCAGCTCGTCGGCCAGCGCCTGCGTCGAGTGATGGACCCGCTCGGCGACGTCGAGGGATACCTGAAGTCCCAGAAGGGCGGCGCCAACCTGAACTACAAGCGGCCGGATGTGAGCTAACCTCTCCCTGACCCGTCACGCCCCGCGAAACCAGGGCATCCAGCAATCGACGTCTGAGCCTTGAGGCGCCTTTGCGTCCTATTCATATTCTGTGATTACTGGACCATCCGCTTTCGCGGATGATGACGCCGCCGGACTGGGCCGGCGGCCTTGCTCGTTGAGGCCTGATGCGCGCCTACCTCGATAGTGAGAAACCGGTGGCCGAGGTGGAGGCCCAGATCGAGGA
>JBOHIG010000184.1:0-5631 GCA_050725815.1 Xanthobacteraceae bacterium | reverse complement strand
CGGCTGGTGGTGCGCGGCCCGAACGTGATGCTCGGCTACCTCAAGGCCGAGCGGCCGGGCGTGCTCGAGCCGCCGCCGCAAGGCTGGTACGACACCGGCGACATCGTCACCATCGACGAGCAGGGCTACGTCGCCATCAAGGGCCGCGCCAAGCGCTTCGCCAAGGTCGGCGGCGAGATGATCTCGTTGGCGGCGGTCGAGATGCTGGCGGCCGAGCTGTGGCCGAACAACCCGTCCGCCGTGCTGGCGGCGCCCGACCCGCGCAAGGGCGAGCGGCTGATCCTGGTGACGCAGCAGAAGGACGCGACCCGCTCGCAGTTCATCGCGTTCGCGCGTGAGAACCATGCCTCCGACCTGATGATCCCGGCCGAGATCATGATCCTCGACAAGATGCCGATGCTTGGCTCCGGCAAGGTCGATCTGGTCAGTCTGGGCAAGATGGTGCAGGAGCACGTCGCCGCCAAGCAAGCGGTGGCGGTGTAACGAACGCAGCAGCATCGCATGACTCGCGTGACGCTTGCTCCACCTCTCCCCGCTTGCGACAGGGCTATCGTATATGAGTGGAGACGTTGCAGCGTCCACGGCACTCGTAAATGCGCCCTCTCCCCTTGCGGGAGAGGGCAGGAATGCCTTGCGCCACATGATAGTCGGGTGAGGGGGTTTCTTCGTAAGAACCGTTGCAGTCTTTGCGAAGAGACCCCCTCACCCACAATTGCATTGCGGCGCGTCCACCTCGCCCTCTCCCGGCGAAAGGGCGTTTACGCCCGTCTGCGACGGGCTATGGGGAGAGGGTACAGCAATGAGCTCCTTCCCCCGTATCTCCGGCGCCTACTTGATGCCGACGAGCCATGCCTTTCCTGTGGCAAGGCAGCGGGGTTGTGTCCGGCGGTGTGCTGGGGCGCATGATGTCGGACCGGCAGCAGGAGCGCTCCGAGCGAGTCCGGTCGTCGAAGGGCTGGCCGATCAGTTCGACATTCCTCGCGCTGATCGCGGCGTTCCTGCTTTGCGCGGTCTGGATGATCTACCGCCCGGATCACGCACGTGTTCTTGTTTTCCCATTCGTTATGATTGGATTTGTCATCGCGCTCTGCCTGCACGAATTCGGGCACGCGGTCGTCGCTTATCATTGCGGGGATACGACGGTTCGGGAGAAGGGGTATCTCACGCTCGATCCGTTGCGCTACACGGATCTGCAATACAGCATCATATTCCCGCTGCTGATCATGGCGATCGGTGGAATCGGGCTACCGGGCGGCGCTGTCTACATCAATACCCTGCATCTGCGCCGGCGAATCTATGGAGCGCTGGTGTCGGCGGGCGGACCGCTGGGAACCGCTGTCGTGCTCGCGGTGCTGATGGCCTTGTTGAATGCAGCGACTCCCGTCGCCGGCGGCATTCTTTACGCGGCGCTCGCCTTTCTGGCGCTCCTGCAAGTCACGGTGCTCGTGTTCAACCTTGTTCCGTGCCCCGGTCTCGATGGCTGGGGCATCGTCGAGCCGTTCTTGCCGGCAGGGGTGCGCAGGCTGGGCAGACGGATGGCGCCGCTCGGGCCGCTTGTTTTGGTGGCTGTTCTGTTTTTCGTACCCGGCGTCAGCCGATGGTTCTGGACTAGCGTCTTTGCTGCGTGCGGGCTGATCGGGCTCGATGCGAAAGCGGCCCTAGCCGGTCTGAGACTGTTTCAGTTCTGGCAGTGATCTGGCGGGCATCCATGAGCGCAACATCGTCTTCCTTGCCTGCTCTCCCCTCGCATCTCGAGCGCCTGCTCGCGGCCGACTATCCGCGCTTCTCCGACACCGAGATGGCGCGGCGGCGCGCGGCGACGGAGGCCGCGCTAACCGAGGCCGGCTGCGATCACCTCGTGTTCTACGGCGCGAGCCGTACCGGCTCCTCGGTGCAATGGCTTACGCAATGGCCGGTCACCACCGAGGCCATTGGCGTGTTCTCGCCCGACAAAGCCGACGCGCTGTTCGTGCAGTACGTCAATCACGCGCCGCTCGCGCGCAAGCTTGCCGACCAGGCCGAGGTCGTCGAATGGGGCGGCGAGGCTTCGATTGCCCGTGTGATCGCCGAGCTGGACAAGCGTGGCGCGCGCGCCGGCAAGGTCGGCGTGATCGGGCCGATGAATTTCTCGCAACACGCGGCGCTTGTCGCGCGCTTCGGCGACATCTCCAACCTCAACCGCGCCTATGTCCGGCTGCGCCGCGTCAAGTCGGCGGAGGAGCTCGACTGGTTCCGCATCGGCGCCTGGTTCTCGGATCGCGGCATGGAGGCGCTGCGCAATGCCATCGCGCCCGGCGTGAGCGAGCGCGGGCTCGCCAATGCCATCGAGCGTGGCTATGTCGGGGAGGGCGGCCTGACCGGCATCCACTTCATCGGCACAACGCCGATGCGCGACCCGCAGGTGGCGGCGCCCTCGCAATTTCATTCCTCGCGCCGCGTTGCAACCGGCGACATCGTCTTCTCGGAGATCACGGCGACGTTCTGGGACCACGGCGCGCAAGTGCTGCGCAGCTTCACGGTCGGCGAGGAGCCGACACCCCTCTATCGCGACCTGCATGCCGCGGCAGACGCTGCCTTCGATGCCATCGTCGCGGTGCTTCGGCACGGCGCCACGCCGGCGCAGGTGATCGAGGCGTCCGGCGTGATCGAGGATGCGGGCTTCACCATCGTCGACGACCTGCTGCACGGCTATGGCGGCGGCTATTTCCCGCCGATCCTGGGTTCGAAGAGCCGCCCGGCCGGGCCGGCGCCGGAGGAGCCGTTCGAGGCCGGCATGATGGTGGTGGTGCAACCCAATGTCGTGACCAGCGACCGCAAGGCGGGCGTGCAGACAGGCGAATGCTTGCTGATCACGCATGATGGGGTGGAGCGCCTGCACGCCTTCCCGCGCGGCTTCGCGCGGGTGTAGCAGTCAGGCGGATCGTTATTGCGGATCGATTTCGACTTGGATCTTGGCAGCGCCCGAGGAAAGTTGCGCCGCGAGACTTTTGACTTCCTCGACGGTGAAGCTGCTGTTGGAGATTTGGAAGGCGCCGCCCAAGACTGGCTCCCGAATCACTGGCTTCATGAGAACCTTGCCGTCCACGCGAAAAGCCATCGGCCGCCCCACGCTCTTTTGTGTGAGTTCGGCGAAAGCTTTGGCGGATGCTTTGGACATTCGAACGGAGATGATCGGCGCCCTGGTCCTCTGATCGAACGCTGCTTCGGCCTTCTCGACCTCAAGCAATAGCGGCTGCGCGGAAGCGGCGGCGATCGAGATGACCAATGCCAGCCATAGAAAAAGGCCGGGCAAGCCGGCCTTTTGGATTCTTGTGCCGCTCGTGCGCACTGCTACTCCGTCGACGCTTCGGCTGCCCCGCCGCCGCGGCTGTCCTGCCGCTCGGTGATGCGCGCTCGCTTGCCGCGCAGGCCGCGCAGGTAATAGAGCTTGGCGCGGCGCACCTTGCCGCGGCGCACGACCTTGATCGAGTCGATCATCGGCGAATAGAGCGGAAACACGCGCTCGACGCCCTCGCCGTAGGAGATCTTCCGCACCGTGAAGTTCTCGTTCAGGCCCGCCCCGGCGCGGCCGATGCAAACGCCTTCATAGGCTTGGACGCGGCTGCGCTCGCCTTCGCGGACCTTCACGTTGACGATGACGGTATCGCCCGGCTGGAAATCGGGAATTTCCTTGCCCTCGGCAAGCCTTGTCGCCTGCTCCTTCTCGAGTTGCTGGATCAGATTCATGGGAATTCTCCGTCGGCAGCGCCATCCGGGAGGCGCGCAATAGGCGGTTCTGTATGGGTCGGGCGAGCTTCTACGACATGGGGCGGGCTTTGTCACGCTCACCCCGAAAGGGTGGGAAAGCGGGCTATTTCTCGGGCTTTTTGCGCTCCCGATAGGCCGCCCACAGGTCCGGCCGCCGCTCGCGCGTCAGCCGCTCGGCCTCGGCCCGCCGCCAGGCCGCGACCTTGCCGTGGTCGCCGGAGGTCAGCACGTCGGGAATGCTGCGTTCCTCGAAAATCTGCGGGCGCGTATATTGCGGATATTCCAACAGGCCCTGGCTGAAGCTCTCGTCCGCCGCCGACGCCTCCTTGCCCATAGTGCCTGGCAGCAGCCGCACGCAGGCGTCGAGCAGCACCAGCGCCGCGCTCTCGCCGCCCGATAGCACGTAGTCGCCGACCGACACTTCCGAGACGTTGCGGCCCTCGATGATGCGCTCGTCGACGCCTTCGAATCGCCCGCACAGGATCACCGCGCCCGGACCGCGCGACAGCGTCGCCACCCGCGCCTGGGTGAGCGGCATGCCGCGCGGGCTCATCAGCAGGCGCGGGCGGGTGTCGTCGGGCGAGGACGCGGCATCGAGCGCGCGCGCCAGCACGTCCGCCTTCATCACCATGCCGGGGCCGCCGCCGGCTGGCGTGTCGTCGACCGAGCGGTGCCTGTCGGTGGCGTGGTCGCGGATATCGACGACGTCGAGCGCCCACAGCCCGCCGGCGAGCGCCTTGCCGGCGAGGCTCAGGCCGAGCGGACCCGGGAACATCTCCGGGAAGATGGTCAGCACACTTGCGCGCCACATGCTTCGTGTCCTTAGCGCTTCGCGTCGCCCGGCGACGATAGCGCGGCGAAGGTCTCGCCATCCACCGCGATGCGCCCGCCCGCGATGTCGATCTCGGACACCGCGGCTTCCGTAAACGGGACCATGACCGTCGGGCCGCCCTGCGTCGGCGTGACTTCGATCAGGTCGCCGGCGCCGAAATTGTGGACTGCGATCACCGTGCCGAGCGGTGCGCCGGCGGCATCGACTGCCGCAAGTCCGATCAGGTCGGCGTGATAGAACTCGTCGGCCTCAGGCGCCGGCAGCCGCTCGCGCGACACGTAGAGCCGCGTGTTGGTGAGACCTGCGGCGGCGTTGCGGTCGGTCACGCCCTTGAGCCGCGCGACCAGATGCCCCTTGGCGGGCCGCACGGTTTCGATCTCGAAGCGCATGGCGCCGTCCTCGGATTCGAGCGCACCGTAATCCTTGACCGCCAGTGGCTCGGCGGTGAAGGAGAACAGTTTCACCTCTCCGCGAACGCCATGCGGCGCGCCGATCTGCGCGACCCAGACACGTTGCGCGGCGCGCGCTTCGGTCACGGGCCTGGCGTCAGCTCGCGGCCGGCGCTGCGGCTGCGGCAGCGGCGGCGGCTTTGGCTTTCTCGGCGGCGGCAGCGGCGGCCGCCGCCTTGGTCTTCTCGGCCTCTTCCTTCATCGCCTTGCGCTCCTTGCGCGGAATCGCCTTCTCGGGATTCTTGCGCGCCTCGCGCTTCATCACGCCGGCCTCATCGAGGAAGCGCGTCACACGGTCGGTCGGCGTCGCGCCTTTGGCCATCCAGGCCTTGGCCTTCTCGGTATCGAACTTCAGCCGCTCGGTCTTGTCCTTCGGCAGCAGCGGATTGAAGTAGCCGAGCCGCTCGATGAAGCGGCCGTCGCGCGGCGCGCGCGAGTCCGCCACGACGATGTGATAGACGGGACGCTTCTTGGTGCCCGCACGCGCGAGCCGGATTTTCTGGGACATTGCGATGGTTCCTTTCTAGCGATTCACATTTGGATTCGTTGATCCGTCACCCTGAGGCGCGTGCGAAGCGAGCCTCGAAGGGCGACGGCCCGGGC
>JBOHIG010000183.1:0-3295 GCA_050725815.1 Xanthobacteraceae bacterium | reverse complement strand
GGCGCTACCGGGGCAGGTCGGTCTTGCCCATCAGGAGCTTGTCGATGGCGTGCGCCGCCTGCCGGCCTTCGCGGATTGCCCACACCACCAGCGACTGGCCGCGCCGCATGTCGCCGCAGGCGAACACCTTCGCGTTGGAGCTGCGATAGGCCACGGTATCGGCCTTGACGTTGCCGCGCGGATCAAGCTCCAGGCCCATCACTTGGATCATGCCTTCGTGCACCGGCGACACGAAGCCCATCGCCAGCAGCGCGAGGTCGGCCTTCACGTCGAACCCGGTCCCCGGCACTGGCTTGAACTTGTCGTCGACCTTCGCGCATTTGAGCAGCTTCACGTGACCGTTCTCGCCGACGAATTCGATTGTCCCCACCGCGAAGTCGCGCACCGCGCCTTCCTCGTGGCTCGACGAGGTGCGCAGCTTCCATGGCCAGTCCGGCCAGGTGAGGAGCTTGTTCTCCTGCTCGGGCGGCTGCGGCATGATCTCGAAATTGGTAACCGACAGCGCGCCCTGGCGGAACGAGGTGCCGATGCAGTCGGAGCCGGTGTCGCCGCCGCCGATCACGACGACGTGTTTGCCGGTGGCGAGGATCGGCTCGCCGTGCGCCGGCGGTTCGCCCGACACGCGCCGGTTCTGCTGCGGCAGGAAGTCCATCGCGAAATGAATGCCGGCGAGTTCGCGCCCGGGGATCGGCAGGTCGCGCGATTTCTCGGCGCCGCCCGCGAGCACGACCGCATCGTATTCGACCAAAAGCTTTTCCGCCGGCACGGTCACGCCCACATGGGCGTTGTAGTGGAAGGCGACGCCTTCGGCCTCCATCTGCGTCACGCGCTTGTCGACGTGATGCTTCTCCATCTTGAAGTCGGGGATGCCGTAGCGCATCAGCCCGCCGGCCTTGGCGTATTTCTCGAACACGTGCACGTCGTGTCCGGCACGCGCGAGCTGCTGCGCGCAGGCCATGCCCGCCGGCCCTGAGCCCACGATAGCGACCTTCTTGCCGGTCTTCACCGACGGGGGCTCCGGCTTGAGCCCTTGCGCGATGGCGCGGTCGGCGATCGTGCATTCGATGGTCTTTATCGACACCGGGTTGTCGTCGATGTTGAGCGTGCACGAGGCTTCGCACGGCGCCGGACAGACGCGGCCGGTGACTTCGGGAAAGTTGTTGGTCGAGTGCAGGTTGCGCGCGGCCTCCTGCCAGTCGCCGCGATACACGAGATCGTTCCAGTCTGGAATCTGGTTGTTCACCGGGCAGCCGGTCGGCGCGCCGGTGAACGCGCTGGTGCCGTGGCAATAGGGCACGCCGCAGTCCATGCAGCGCGCTGCCTGTATTTTCGTTTCGTCCTCGGGCAACGGCAGCACGAACTCGCGCCAGTGCTTGACGCGCTGCTCGACCGGCTCGTAGTCGCGGTCTTCGCGTTCGTATTCGAGGAACCCGGTGATCTTGCCCATGCTTACTTTGCCGCTCGATCGATAATTTGGAATGCGGCCTGCAACTGCGGCACGGCGGAGAGGGAGCCCGCAGCATTCGCGGCTCTGCCTTGCCAATGAATAATCACCATCACTCCGCCGCCTGCATCGTGCGCGCCTTCTCCATTTCGGCGAGCGCGCGGCGGTATTCGATCGGCATCACCTTGCGGAACTTCGGGCAATGGTCGTCCCAGGCCGCGAGGATGTCGGCGGCGCGCTTGGAGCCGGTCAGCCGCGCGTGCCTGCTGATCAGCAGTTGCAGCCGCTCGATGTCGTGGCGGGTCATGTCTTCCAACACCTCGACCCAGCCGGACGTCTCGAGGTCCTGGGCGTGGTGATAGATATTTGCCGCAGCCTCCTCTTCCGCAGGCAGTGGCTCGAGCTCGACCATCGTCATGTTGCAGCGCTGCTCGAAGCTGCCGTCTTCGTCCAGCACATAGGCGATGCCGCCCGACATCCCGGCCGCAAAGTTGCGCCCGGTCTGGCCGAGCACGACCACGATGCCACCGGTCATGTATTCGCAGCAGTGATCGCCGGCGCCTTCGATGACGGCGATGGCGCCGGAATTGCGCACCGCGAAACGCTCGCCGGCGACGCCGCGGAAATAGCATTCGCCCTCGATCGCACCGTAGAGCACGGTGTTGCCGACGATGATCGATTCCTCCGGGACGATGCCGGCGTCGGCGGCCGGCCGGATGATCAGGCGTCCGCCCGAGAGGCCCTTGCCGACATAGTCGTTGGCGTCGCCTTCGAGCTCGAAGGTGACGCCGCGGGCGAGCCAGGCGCCGAAGCTTTGCCCGGCGGTGCCGGTGAATTTCACATGGATGGTGTCGTGGGCCAGCCCCTCATGGCCGTAGCGCTTGGCGACTTCGCCCGACAGCATCGCGCCAGCGGTCCGGTCGGTGTTGCGGATGGTCTCGACGATCTCGACCGGCGTGCGCGTGTCGAGCGCGCCCTGCGCCTGGGCGATCAGGCGGCGGTCGAGGATGGTATGGATCTTGTGGTCCTGCGGCTCGCACTTGTAGATCGCCGTGCCCTTGTCGGCCTGCGGCTTGTGGAACAGCTTGGAGAAATCGAGGCCCTTGGCCTTCCAGTGCTCGACCACCTGGCGCTTGTCGAGCATCTGCATCTGACCGACCATCTCGGCGAAGATGCGGAAGCCCATCGCCGCCATCAGCTCGCGCACCTCTTCGGCGACGAAGAAGAAGAAGTTGATCACGTGCTCGGGCTTGCCGACGAAGCGCGCGCGCAGCACCGGGTCCTGGGTGGCGACGCCAACCGGGCAGGTGTTGAGATGGCACTTGCGCATCATGATGCAGCCGGCCGCGATCAAGGGCGCGGTCGAGAAGCCGAATTCGTCGGCGCCCAGCATGGCGCCGACCACGACGTCGCGGCCGGTGCGGATGCCGCCGTCGACCTGCACGGAGATGCGCCCGCGCAGCCGGTTGGCGACCAGCGTCTGATGGGTTTCCGCAAGGCCGATCTCCCACGGCGAGCCGGCATGCTTGATCGACGTGAGCGGGGAAGCGCCGGTGCCGCCCTCGAAGCCCGCGATCGTGACATGGTCGGCGCGGGCCTTCGACACGCCGGCGGCAACCGTGCCGACGCCGACTTCGGAGACGAGCTTCACCGACACCAGGCCGTCGGGATTGACGTTCTTCAAATCGAAAATGAGCTGCGCGAGGTCCTCGATCGAATAGATATCGTGGTGCGGCGGGGGCGAGATCAGGCCGACGCCGGGCGTCGAGTGGCGCACCTTGGCGATGGTCTGGTCGACCTTGTGCCCGGGCAGTTGCCCGCCTTCGCCGGGCTTGGCGCCCTGCGCCATCT
>JBOHIG010000182.1:0-6221 GCA_050725815.1 Xanthobacteraceae bacterium | reverse complement strand
CCAATAGGATTGGAGCTAATAAATAAACACCGAGAGATAGAGCGTGTACTGGTTGATGACCTTGCGGCCCTGCTCGCCCTCTTTCTTGAGCTGTTCGAGGGTCGGCGACACCGTCGTCATCAACTGGATGATGATCGACGCGGAGATGTACGGCATGATGTTCAACGCGAAGATCGCCATCCGGTGGATGCCGCCGCCGGAGAACATGTTGAACATGCCGAGAATTCCGCCGGCCTGGGAGCGGAAGATCTGATCCCAGGCGGAGGGGTCGATGCCGGGAAGCGGGATGTAGGTGCCGAAGCGGTAGACCAGTAGCGCGCCGAGCGTGAACCAGATACGCTTCTTCAGTTCCTCGGCTTTGGCTAGCGCCGAGAAATTGAGGTTGGCTGCAAGTTGTTCCGCTGCTGAAGCCATCCCTTTAACCTCCGGTACCGCTGCCCCTTGGCCGCACGCCCAATATGGGGGCCATTGCCGCTTACTTATATGGGTTAGGCGGGCTCTTTTTCCTCCGCCGCCGGCCGCGCGGGCGCCAGGATCGTCACCGAACCGCCCGCCTTCTCCACCGCCGCCACGGCCGATTTCGAAGCCCCCCAGACCGAGAACGTGAGCTTGGCCTTGATCTCGCCGGCGCCGAGCAGCCGTACGCCGTCTTTTGCACGTCGCAGCACGCCAGCCTTCACCAACGCGTCGGCATCCACCGTCGAGCCGGCCTCGATCTTGCCGGCGTCGACCGCTTCCTGCACGCGCCCGAGATTGATTTCGTTGAGCTTGAGGGCGAACCGCGTGTTCTTGAAACCGCGCTTGGGCAGCCGGCGATGAAGCGGCATCTGGCCGCCTTCGAAGCCCTTGATGCGCACGCCGCTGCGCGCGGTCTGGCCCTTGCCGCCGCGGCCGCCGGTCTTGCCCTTGCCGGAACCGATGCCGCGCCCGATGCGCATGCGGGACTTGCGCGCTCCCGGCTTGTCGGCGAGTTGGTTGAGTTTCATTGCGACGTCCTCGACTCTTGCGTCATCCCCGAGCGCGACCCGGGGCATGAAAACTTTACTTCGCGGCAACCACCCTTACGAGGTGGCTCACTTTCGCGATCATGCCGCGGGTCGACGGCGTATCCGGCACCTCGGCCACGCGCCCGATGCGGTTGAGGCCGAGCCCGATCAGCGTCTCGCGCTGGGTGTGATGGCGACGGATCGGACTGCCGATCTGTTCGACCTTGATCACCTTGTCTGTCTTGCTCATCTCGATCGGCTCCCGGCGCTTAATCCGCGCTCTGCTCGGCGTCGCCAAGCTCGCGGCGGCGCGACTGCAAGGTCGATACCTTGATATTGCGGCGCGCGGCCACTGAACGCGGTGAATCCTGGCGCTTGAGCGCATCGAAGGTGGCGCGAACCATATTGTACGGATTGGACGAGCCGAGCGATTTCGCCACCACGTCCTGCATACCGAGCGTCTCGAACACCGCGCGCATCGGACCTCCGGCGATAATGCCGGTGCCGGGAGGCGCCGCGCGCAGGTAGACCTTGCCGGCGCCGTGGCGGCCGGCGACGTCATGGTGCAGCGTGCGGCCCTCGCGCAGCGGAACGCGGATCAGCCCGCGTTTGGCCGCCTCGGTCGCCTTGCGGATCGCCTCGGGCACCTCGCGCGCCTTGCCATGGCCAAAGCCGACCCGGCCCTTCTCGTCGCCGACGACGACAAGCGCAGCAAAGCCGAAACGCCGGCCGCCCTTCACCACCTTCGCCACACGATTGATGTGGACGAGCTTGTCGGTGAATTCGCTTTCTTCGCGCTCCCGGCCGCGGCCGCGCTCGTGTGGTTCACGTGCCATATCGATGTTCCAATCCGTTCGGGCCGTGCCCGCCCTTTGCTAGAAGTTGAGCCCGCCCTCGCGCGCGGCTTCCGCCAGCGCCTTGACGCGGCCGTGATAGAGATAGCTTCCGCGGTCGAAGACGACGGCCTTGACGCCCTTCGCCGTGGCGCGCTCCGCTAGCAGCTTGCCGACCGCCTTGGCAGCCGCGATGTCGGCGCCGGTCTTGAGACCCCCGCGCATATCCTTCTCGATCGAGGAAGCGGCGGCCAGGGTCTGCCCCTTCGCGTCGTCGATGATCTGCGCGTAGATGTGCTTGGAGGAACGGAACACGGAAAGGCGCACGCGGCGGCCGCCGGCGCGCCGGATGACCCGTCGCACCTTCGCCGTCCGCCGTGCGGTTCGATCGCTGAGCCTGGACATTGTCCGGTTTCCTACTTCTTCTTACCTTCCTTGCGGAAGATGAACTCGTTCGCGTATTTGATGCCCTTGCCCTTGTACGGTTCGGGCGGCCGATAATCGCGGATCTCCGCGGCCACCTGCCCGACCTTCTGCCGGTCGATGCCGCTGACCACGATCTCCGTTGGCCTGGGCGTGGCGATCGCGATGCCGTCCGGGATGGGATAGAGCACCTCGTGGCTATAGCCGAGCGCGAGCTGCAGGTTCTTGCCTTGCACCGCTGCGCGATAACCAACGCCCGTGATCTCCAGGCGCTGCTCGAAGCCCGTGGTGACGCCGGTCATCAGGTTGGCGATCTGCGCCCGGTAGGTGCCCCACATGGCGCGCGAACGCTTGGTCTCGAAGCGCGGATCGACCTTGATCGAGCCCTTGTCCATCGTGGCCGACACGTCGCTGTGGAGCACGACCTGGAGCGCACCCTTGGGGCCTTTGACCTTGACGGTCTGGCCCTCGACATTGGCCGTGACCCCCGAGGGGATGGCGACCGGTTTTTTTCCGACACGAGACATAGTGCTAATCCCTGGCGTTGATCCAATCGCAGCCGTCTAGAACACCGTGCAAAGGACTTCGCCGCCGACATTGGCGTCGCGCGCGTCGTGATCGGCCATCACGCCCTTGGGCGTCGACAGGATTGCGACGCCGAGGCCATTGTTGACGCGCGGCAATGCCCGCACCGAGGCGTAGACGCGCCGCCCAGGCTTGGAGACGCGGGCGATCTCCCGTATCACCGGCTCACCGTCGAAGTATTTGAGCTCGATCTCGATCTCGCCGCGCCCGTTGGAATGCTCCACTGACGCGTAGCCGCGGATGAAGCCTTCGCTCTTGAGCACGTCGAGCACGCTGACGCGCAGCCGCGAGGCCGGCGTCGAAACCTTCGATTTGTTGCGCATCTGCGCATTGTGAATGCGCGCGATCATATCGCCGAGCGGATCGTTCAAAGCCATCGTGCGATGCTCCTTACCAGCTCGATTTCAGAAGGCCGGGAATCAGGCCCTTGGAACCGAGATCGCGAAGCGCGATGCGGCTCATCTTGAGCTTGCGATAGAACGCCTTCGGCCGGCCGGATACTTCGCAACGATTGTGAATGCGCGAGGGCGCGGAATTGCGCGGCAGCTCGGCGAGCTTGAGGGTTGCCGCGAACCGTTCTTCCATCGGCTTATTCTTGTCGCGCGCGATCGCCTTCAGCCGCGCCCTGCGGCCCGAAAACTTCTTCACGAGCTTGGTCCGCCGCTGGTTCTTTTCAATCGAGCTGGTCTTCGCCATCTAAGTCTCCATGCCTTTCCGCGTTTGAGGACGCGTCCTCACTGCCGGAACGGGAAGTTGAATTCGGCCAATAGCGCGCGCGCCTCGTCGTCCGTGCGCGCGCTGGTGCACACCGTGATATCCATGCCCCAGACTTCCGCCGCCTTGTCGTAGTCGATCTCGGGGAACACGATGTGCTCCTTGATGCCGATCGTATAATTGCCGCGGCCGTCGAAGCTCTTCGGGGACAGGCCGCGAAAATCGCGCACGCGCGGCAGCGCGATATTGATCAGCCGGTCCAGGAACTCATACATGCGGGTCTTGCGCAGCGTCACCTTGCATCCGATGGCCTGGCCCTCGCGCAGCTTGTAGGTGGCGATCGACTTGCGCGCCTTGGTGACCACCGCCTTCTGGCCGGCGATCAAGGCAAGATCGGCAGCGGCCGAATCGACCTTCTTGCGATCAGCAACACCCTCGCCGATGCCCATGTTGATGACGACCTTCTGCAGGCGCGGTACTTCCATGGGGTTCTTGTAGCCGCGCTGCTCGATCAGCTTCTTGCTGACGACGTCGACAAAATGGGTTCGCAGGCGCGGCCTCACGCTTTGCTCGGGACGCTTGGCCTTGGGCTTCTCGCCGCCCTTGTCAGCACCCTTGTCGCCTTTGGCCTGCTGCTGCTTGGGCTTCTCCGCCTTGTCAGGCTTCGGGCCCTTCGGCGCGCGTTCAGCCTTCGGCGCCTTTTCGTCCGTGTCAGCCATCGATCTCAACTCCCGAGCGCTTGGAGAAGCGCACTTTCTTGCGGTCGAGCCCCTGGCCCACGAACTTGAACCCGACGCGGGTCGGCTTGTTGTCCTTGGGATCGAGCAGCGCCAGGTTGGAGAGATGCACCGGGGCTTCCTTGGAAACGATGCCGCCTTCCTGCGCACCGGTCTGCTTCTGGTGACGCTTGACCATGTTGACGCCGCGCACCAGCGCACGCGCCTCCGCCGGCCGCACCTCGATCACCTCGCCGCGGCGGCCCTTGTCG
This sequence comes from Xanthobacteraceae bacterium, assembly GCA_050725815.1. Taxonomy (GTDB): domain Bacteria; phylum Pseudomonadota; class Alphaproteobacteria; order Rhizobiales; family Xanthobacteraceae; genus VAZQ01. The sequence goes on along the minus strand of JBOHIG010000182.1, from coordinate 1,692 downwards.
CGCCCCGTCCGCACCATCACCCGATCGCCCTTTCTGATCCTTGCCGCCATCACAGCACCTCCGGCGCAAGCGATATGATCTTCATATGGTTCTTCGCGCGCAGTTCGCGCGGCACCGGCCCGAAAATGCGCGTGCCGACCGGCTCCATCTGCGGATTGATCAGCACCGCCGCATTGCGGTCGAAGCGGATGACCGAGCCGTCGGCGCGCTTGATATCCTTCGCAACCCGCACGATCACGGCCTTCATCACTTCGCCCTTTTTGACGCGTCCGCGCGGAATCGCCTCTTTCACCGAAACGACGATGACGTCGCCGATGGTGGCGTATTTGCGCTTGGAACCGCCAAGCACCTTGATACACATCACGCGACGCGCGCCGGAGTTATCCGCCACGTCGAGGTTTGTCTGCATCTGAATCACGATGCTCTCCTCGTTCTCTTCCCGCGCTGCGCGCCAGCCTCTGGTTTGAGCATGATCTTGTCCGAAAACCGGTTCCCACTTTTCGGGATCATGCTCTAGACGATCTTCTTCTTCTCGCCCTGGATCACTTCCCAGGATTTGAGCCGAGAGATCGGCCGCCGCTCCTCGATCCAGACGATGTCGCCCACGTGAAACTCGTTCTTCTCGTCGTGGGCATGGTATTTCTTCGTACGACGAACCGTCTTCTTCATCACCGGGTGGGTGTAACGGCGCTCGACCCGAACGACGACGGTCTTGTCCTGCTTGTCGCTCACCACGACCCCATGAAGCGTGCGCTTAGGCATCTCGAAACCTCTACTTGGACTTCGCCTTCGAGCGCGACGCACGCTTCGGCTTGGTTGTGGACTGCGGCTCGATCGCGACCGCGGCTGTTGGCTGACCCCCGCGCTTCTGCGCGGCGACGGTCTTGATCCGGGCGATATCGCGGCGCACTTGGCGCACGCGCGAGGTGTTCTCGAGCTGACCCGTGGCCCGCTGGAAGCGCAGGTTGAACTGCTCCTTCTTCAGCTTCAGGACCTCGTCGTCGAGCTGATCGACGGTCATCGCCCTGACATCGGCAACTTTCATTCCTGGCTCCCCGCGACCTATTCGGCGATGCGTTCGACGAAACGCGTCTTGATCGGCAGCTTGGCGGCGGCGAGCGCGAGCGCTTCACGCGCGATGCCGACCGGCACGCCGTCGATCTCGAAAATGATGCGGCCGGGCTTGATGCGCGTCACCCAGAATTCCGGGGCGCCCTTGCCCGAGCCCATACGCACTTCCAGCGGCTTCTTCGACACCGGCACGTCGGGATAGACCCGAATCCACACCCGCCCCGCACGCTTCATGTGGCGCGTGAGCGCACGGCGCGCAGCTTCGATCTGCCGGGCCGTGATCCGATCCGGCTCCGCCGCCTTCAGGCCAAACTGGCCGAAGGCCAGCGACGCGCCGGACGTCGCAAGGCCCTTGATCCGGCCCTTGTGCGCCTTGCGGAACTTGGTGCGCTTCGGTTGCAGCATGGCTTACGCTCTTTCCTTCGACCTTCCCGCGCCCGCTCAAGCCGCGTCGCGGCGCGGGCGGCCGGCGTCGCCTTCCGCCATCTTCTTGTCTTGCGCCATCGGATCGTGCTCCAGGAGCTCGCCCTTGAAGATCCAGACCTTGACCCCGCAGGTACCGTAAGTGGTGAACGCCGTCGCGACGCCGTAATCAAATTATGAGCGAAGGGTATGCAGAGG
>JBOHIG010000181.1:0-4601 GCA_050725815.1 Xanthobacteraceae bacterium | reverse complement strand
AAGTTCGTGTCCGAATACACGATCGAGAAGGCGGCGGAAATCTCCGGCGTGCCGGCCAACCGCATCGAGGCGCTGGCCGAGCTCTACGCCGACCCGAATACCAGGGTGGTCAGCTTCTGGACCATGGGCTTCAACCAGCACACCCGCGGGGTCTGGTGCAATAATCTCGTCTACAACATCCATCTGCTGACCGGCAAAATCTCCGAGCCGGGCAACAGCCCGTTCTCGCTGACCGGCCAGCCATCCGCCTGCGGCACCGCGCGCGAGGTCGGCACGTTCTCGCACCGGCTGCCGGCGGACATGGTGGTGACCAACAAGGCGCATCGCGAGACGGCCGAGAGGATCTGGAAACTGCCGGAAGGCACGATCAATCCGCAGCCGGGCTATCATGCGGTCGTCCAGAACCGCATGCTGCGCGACGGGCTGCTCAACGCCTATTGGGTGCAGGTCAACAATAACCTGCAGGCTGCCGCCAACACCAACGAAGAGGGCTATCGCGGCTATCGCAATCCTGAGAATTTCATCGTCGTCTCGGACGCCTATCCGACCGTCACCGCGCAGGCTGCCGACCTGGTGCTGCCGTCCGCCATGTGGGTCGAGAAGGAGGGCGCCTATGGCAATGCCGAGCGGCGCACGCACTTCTGGCACCAGCTGGTGAGCGCGCCGGGCGAGGCGCGCTCCGACCTCTGGCAGCTGGTGGAGTTCTCCCAACGCTTCAAGATTGAGGAAGTTTGGCCGGCGGAGCTAATCGCAAAAAAACCCGAGTACCGGGGCAAGACACTGTTCGACGTTCTCTACCGGAACGGCGAGGTCGACAAATTCCCGGCCTCACAGGTCGCCGACGGCTATCAGAACGACGAAGCGAAGGCGTTCGGCTGCTATGTGCAGAAAGGCCTGTTCGAGGAATATGCCTCGTTCGGCCGCGGCCACGGGCACGACCTCGCCCCGTTCGATGCCTATCACGAGGTGCGCGGTCTGCGCTGGCCCGTCGTCGACGGCAAGGAAACGCGCTGGCGCTTCCGGGAAGGCTACGATCCTTATGTGAAAGCCGGGACTGGCGTGCAGTTCTACGGTTTCCCGGACGGCAAGGCGCGCATCTTCGCCCTGCCTTACGAGCCGCCGCCGGAATCTCCCGACAACGAATTCCCGTATTGGCTGGTGACCGGCCGTGTGCTGGAGCATTGGCACTCCGGCTCGATGACACGCCGGGTCCCCGAGCTGCACCGTGCCTTCCCGGATGCCGTCTGCTTCGTGCATCCCGACGACGCGGTCGCGCTCAAGATGCGCCGCGGCGACGAGGTGAAAGTCCAGTCGCGGCGCGGCTACATCCGCACCCGCCTGGAGACGCGCGGACGCAACCGCATGCCGCGCGGCGTCGTGTTCGTGCCCTGGTTCGACGAGAGCCAGCTCATCAACAAGGTGACGCTCGACGCCACCGACCCGATCTCGTTCCAGACCGACTTCAAGAAATGCGCCGTTCGCATCGAGCGCGTGTGAGGAGCGGGATCATGAGACGAAGCAAGCTTCGAACCATCGTGGCCTCTGCGTTCATGGCCTTGGCGTCGACGGCCCTGCTGGCGCAGCCGTTCTCCGCATTACGCGGCACGACGCCGCTCGACCAGGTGGGGCCGGCGGAGCCGATGACCCCCCAGCAGAACACATCGATACGGGAGCCGAGGAGTTATCCCGAGCAGCCGCCGCTGATCCCGCATGCGATCGAAGGCTACGAGATCAGCGTACGCGCCAACCGCTGCCTGTCATGCCATGCCCGCACGCGCATCCGCGAGTCGCAGGCGCCGATGGTCAGCATCACCCACTTCTCGGATCGCGATGGACAGTTCCTGGCGTCGATCTCGCCGCGGCGCTACTTCTGCACCCAATGCCACGTGCCGCAGCACAATGTCAGGGTTCCGGTCGAGAACGACTTCGTTGACATCGACACGCTGCTGACCCGTTCGACGCCGGGAGGGCGGCGATGACCGTCACTGAAGCTCCGCGGCCTGCTCTCTGGCGGCGGGTCTGGGCGTTCGGATGGGAAATCTGGGGCGTGCTGCGCCGCCCGAGCGCGGTGTTCAGCCTGGGCGCGCTGGTGTTCGCCGGTTTCATCGCCGGCATCATCTTCTGGGGTGCTTTCAACACAGCGCTCGAGCTCACCAACACCGAGACCTTCTGCACCGGCTGCCACGAGATGCGCACCAACGTCTTCGAGGAGCTGAAGACGACCGTGCACTACACCAATCGTTCGGGGGTGCGCGCGCACTGTCCGGATTGCCACGTCCCCCATAACTGGACCGACAAGATCGCCCGCAAGATGCAGGCTTCGAAGGAGGTGTGGGGCTGGCTGTTCGGCACCATCAATACCCGGGAGAAGTTCCTCGACCACCGGCTCGAGTTGGCGATGCACGAATGGGCGCGGATGAAAGCCAACGATTCGCTCGAATGCCGCAACTGCCACAGCGCTCAATCGATGGACATTACCCGCCAAAGCCCCCGCGCCGTCGATGCTCACCAGCGCCTGCTGTTTACCGGCGAGCGCACCTGCATCGACTGTCACAAGGGCATCGCGCATCAGTTGCCCGACATGCGCAATGTCCGGGGCTGGCAATAGCTCTGATCAGGGGTCGGGGTACTCGGATGTCGGCCGTGGACTCTGCGGGGGCGCCTCAATCGACATTCAGTGCGAAGCGCGGGTTCGATCTCCCTCGTTCCGCCAATCAGATCTGTCCTGGTCCATGTTTGTTGAACAACCCCAGGTTCCGCTGGCTCGCTTCCGGCATGTCCGGAACGCTGAGCGTCCGTCCCATGAATGTCGTCCACGGTTTTTCCGCGATCGGCTGCGCGGTGACAAACTTCCAGAATTGCCGCTCGGTCATGACGATCTCCGTCACGCCGTGATCCAAAACCCAGTTGCTCAATGCGGAGATGCGAACCTGCTCGCGATCGACGAACATCGTATCGGGTATGGATTTCTTCACGCGGTTGCTTCCTTTGTCGCAGGCGTGTTCGTTCGGGGACGCGACTTGCGCCCCTCAACGACCGGCGATTCAGGCAAATGGGCTTGCTCCTGTGGGGCGATCGGCAGCGCCACGGACGTGTTGCGGCATTCGACGCTGTCATAGACGCTGATTTGAACAAGCGGGTAGCCGGTCTTGATGACCATTCCCGCTGCCTCTGCCGTTTCAACCGTCGGGTACGACGCCTTCGTTTGGCGATCGACCTGAAGCAGATATCGGCCGGTTTCGGGCCGTTTGCGTTGCGTCATGCGCACGGCAGTCTCTGCGGCAGGGTCCTCGCCGCGCAGGTCGGTGACTCGCGCTACCATCTGATTGTCCTTATTGGTTGTAGGCTGCATATATAGTCATCGCACTCCTTAAAAACTGCTGTAGAAGCAGCAGTTCTCAAAATAATTCCGCAGATTAGGTTGGAATTGGGGCTCTCCAGCCCTATATAGGTATAGCGTCTGAAAGATGAACTATTCGGCTATTTGCGGAAGTATTGGAGAAATTGACATGACCAGCACCGCCACTTCCGCCAAACGCCCGATGGTTGACAGTAAAATCGACGACGCGAGCGCCCAAGCACCCGAATCCGATCGGGCGGCGCTTGCCGCGGCATCGGCGACCGTGACCGCATTCGACTATAACAGGGCTGCGGAACTGTTCCCTACCCGAAGCCGCAAGCCGCGCCGAAATCCGGTCACCTACAAGCGATTCGCCAAAGCCGCCGACGCGGTCCGCTTTGCCATCGAAGAGCTGCCGAGCGACCTCCTGCTGGGAGCCTATCTGGAGGTCGAGGAGCAGCGCTTCGGCAGTGCCGATATTCGCAAACTGTACGACAGCAAGCGATTTCCGCTGAAGCGCCGCATGGCTTCGTAGCAATAGCGGAACGCCGCGATGACCGACCGAGCCGTCGATCTGGACCAGCACCGAGGCATGGCGGCACAGAAGGCCACGGAGCTGCGCCGCTTGCTATTGGAAGTGGAGGCCAATGAACAGTCGCTGCGCCTGCGGCAAAACGAGCTGGAAATTCAGCTTCTCGCCGCGCCGGCCCTGGACTGGCGCGAAGCCGCCGCGAAGGCGTGCTATCTGATAGGACTATTTGCCACCACTCCGAACGGACAAGATCCAAGGAGACGGAAGCTGATTGAAGCCGTGCTCCGCGATTTCGAACGGTTGTCGAGCGAATGTTAGTGAAAGAATTGCAGTGCGGATGAGATCTGCCCGCGAGCGCAGCTTCCGCGAGGATCACCGGGTGTCGTTGACTTTTCCGAATCGGAGCCGTTCATACGACGCGACGCGTCGCGCGGTGCGGTTCTGGGGTTATGATCGCGCGATGGAAGCCTCTTTTTTTGTGACCGAAGATGCTTTGCAGTGCGTTCAACCGGACGTGCAGATGGACGAGGCCGGACTGCTCGACGCCTTCGATTCCAATCGCGAACTGATCTACAAGATCGCGATCAAGGTATACGGGCGCGGTCGCAAGGGCTCATACGACCTTGTAACGACCGACTTCTGAATCGTCTGTTCTCCAGCCGGAGTAGTGTGGCGGTTCAGAAGTCCGCACTATTCTTGCCGTGAGTCCGAAATGCGGACTTCTGAACC
>JBOHIG010000180.1:0-2723 GCA_050725815.1 Xanthobacteraceae bacterium | reverse complement strand
GGCTTGCTAGTGTCCTTCGAATCCGAAGTCCGCTCACGAGCACGCCGCAGAATGAAGCGGACTTCGGATTCGGGACACTAGCAACATATTGATTCTAGTGTCCCTTTGAATCCGAAGTTCGCAAATGGACTCGCGGACTGGCTCTTGCGAACTTCGGATTCGGGACACTAGCGCCCCCCTTCCGCACCCCAAAACTGCGCCTACATGTATTGCCGGCGGATGCTTCATTGATCCGCCATGCGGGCGCCTCCAAGAGGGCCCGAAGGGAGCCATCGATGGATTTTGAGAAATACACGGACCGCGCTCGTGGTTTCGTCCAGTCTGCGCAGTCTTTGGCCCTGCGCGAGGGACATCAGCAATTCGCCACCGAGCACCTGCTCAAGGTGTTGCTCGACGATCCTGAAGGGCTCGCCGCCGGGCTGATCGACCGTTCCGGCGGCCGCTCGCGCGAGGCGCTGGCCGCCGTCGAAGCCGCGCTCGCCAAGCGCTCGAAGGTTTCCGGCGGCGGAGCGGGCCAGGTCTATCTCGATCCGGCGTTGGCCCGCGTCTTCGATCAGGCGCAGAAGATTGCCGAAAAGGCCGGCGACAGCTTCGTCACCGTCGAGCGGTTGCTGCTGGCGCTCGCGTTGGAGAAGGACAGCGAGGCCGGACAGATTCTCGCTCGCGCCGGCGTCACGCCGCAGAACCTCAACGCCGCAATAGAGGCGCTACGCAAGGGCCGCACCGCCGACTCCGCGTCGGCGGAGAACGCCTACGAGGCGCTCAAGAAATACGCCCGCGACCTTACCCAGGCGGCGCGTGACGGCAAGATCGACCCGGTCATCGGCCGCGACGAGGAAATCCGCCGCACCATCCAGGTGCTCTCGCGCCGGACCAAGAACAACCCCGTTTTGATCGGCGAGCCGGGCGTCGGCAAGACCGCGATCGTCGAAGGCCTCGCACAGCGCATCATCAATGGCGACGTGCCCGACAGCCTGCAGGACAAGAAGCTGCTCGCGCTCGACATGGGGGCGCTGATCGCGGGCGCGAAATATCGCGGTGAATTCGAGGAGCGGCTCAAGGCCGTGTTGCAGGAGGTCACCTCCGCGGCGGGCGCCTACGTCCTGTTCATCGACGAGATGCACACCATCGTCGGCGCCGGCAAGGCGGACGGCGCCATGGATGCGTCCAACCTGCTCAAGCCCGCGCTCGCGCGCGGCGAATTGCATTGCATCGGCGCGACCACGCTCGACGAATACAAGAAGCACGTCGAGAAGGACGCGGCGCTGGCGCGGCGCTTTCAGCCGGTGTTCGTCAGCGAGCCCACGGTCGAGGACACCATCTCGATCCTGCGCGGCTTGAAGGAGAAGTACGAGGCGCATCACGGCGTCCGCATCACCGACTCGGCGATCGTGGCGGCGGCGACGCTCTCCAACCGCTACATCACCGACCGCTTCCTGCCCGACAAGGCCATCGACCTCGTCGACGAAGCGGCGGCGCGGCTGAAAATGCAGGTCGACTCCAAGCCCGAGGAGCTCGACTCCATTGATCGCGAGATCGTGCGGCGGAAGATCGAGCAGGAAGCACTCAAGAAGGAAAGCGATGCCGGCTCCAAGGCCCGGTTGAAAAACATCGAGAAGGAACTGGAGACGCTGGAGAAGCAGTCGGCCGATCTCACCGCGCGCTGGAAAGCGGAGAAGGACAAGCTTTCGGACGCGCAGAAGCTGAAGACCGATCTCGACGCGCTCCGCGTCGAGCTCGCCAACGCGCAGCGCAAGGGCGAATACCAGCGCGCGGGCGAATTGGCCTACGGCCGCATTCCGGGTCTCGAGAGGAAGCTCGCGGACGTCGAGGGCAGCGAGGGCAAGGGCGCCATGGTCGAGGAGGCTGTGACCGCCAACCATGTGGCGCAGGTGGTGTCGCGCTGGACCGGCGTTCCCGTCGACAGGATGCTCGAGGGCGAAAAGGAAAAGCTCCTGCGTATGGAGGAACAGCTCGGCCAGCGCGTCATCGGTCAGGCGGAAGCGGTAAAGGCGGTGTCGACTGCGGTGCGCCGCGCCCGCGCCGGCTTGCAAGACCCGCACCGGCCGATCGGCTCGTTCATGTTCCTCGGACCCACCGGCGTCGGCAAGACCGAGCTGACCAAGGCGCTGGCTGAATTCCTGTTCGACGACGAGCAGGCGATGGTGCGCATCGACATGTCGGAATACATGGAGAAGCATTCCGTCTCGCGGCTGATCGGCGCCCCGCCTGGCTATGTCGGCTATGAAGAGGGCGGCGCGCTCACCGAGGCCGTGCGCCGCAGGCCCTATCAGGTCATCCTGTTCGACGAGATCGAGAAGGCGCACCCCGACGTGTTCAACGTGCTCCTCCAGGTGCTCGACGACGGCAGGCTCACCGACGGCCAGGGCCGCACCGTCGACTTCCGCAACACGCTGATCATCATGACCTCCAATCTCGGCTCCGAATATCTGGTGAACCAGCCGGAGGGCGAGGACAGTGACGTCGTGCGCGGGCATTTCCGTCCCGAGTTCCTGAACCGTGTCGATGAGATCATCCTGTTCCACCGCTTGAAGCGCGAGCAGATGGGCAAGATCGTCGACATCCAGATCGCGCGGCTGCAGAAGCTGCTCGCCGAGCGCAAGATCACGCTCGAGCTCGACGATGCCGCCAAGGACTGGCTCGGCAAGAAGGGCTACGACCCGGCTTACGGCGCGCGGCACTTGAATCGCGTGATCCAGAAA
>JBOHIG010000179.1:0-6394 GCA_050725815.1 Xanthobacteraceae bacterium | reverse complement strand
GCTGCATATCGCAAGGCGGGCGGAAACGTCGATCTGCGCAAGTTCGATGGCCAGCCGCACACCTTCATCACCAAGGACCCGGGCGCGGAAGCTTCGATATCGGCGATCGGGCAGATCAAAGCCTTCGTGCGGGCGATGACGACTTGAGCCGCGCATGATCTTGTCCGAAAACCGGCTTCCACTTTTCGGGATCATGCTTCCATGAACAACGCCGACCTGATCGTCGCCATTCTGAAAGCAGCCGGCATCCATCGCGGCTTTGGCATCCCGAGCGGCAATGTGCTGCCGCTGATGGAGGCGATGCGCAAGGGCGGCATCGAGTTTGTCTTGACCGCGCATGAGGGCTCGGCAGGATTCGCTGCCGACGTCACCGGCCGCCTGACCGGCGCGCCCGGTCTGTGCATCGCGACCCTCGGCCCCGGCGCCACCAATCTCGCGACCGGCGTCGGCAACGCCTGGCTCGACCGCTCGCCGATGATCGCAATCACCTGCAACCTCAACACCGACCAGCTCGGCCGGCGTATCCAGATGTGGATCGACCACCATGCGCTATTCAAGCCGATCACTAAGGCGTCGTTCAGGTTGGAGAAAGGCAAGATTGCCGAGACGGTGGCGGAAGCAATCCGCATCGCCGTGAGCGAGCCGATAGGTCCGGTGCATCTCGACCTGCCCGAGGACGTGGCATTGGCGCCGACCAACGAATCCGTACCGGCGCTCGCGGGACCCGCAAGGATGGCGCCTGCCGCTGACGGTGATATCGCCCGCGCTCACGCGTTAATCGCAGCCGCCAAGCGCCCCATCGCCGTGCTCGGCTCGACCGCGATGCGTATGACCGGCCCGTCGCTGCTACAGCGAACCATCGAGCGGTTCAACCTGCCGTTCGCCACCACGGTCATGGCCAAGGGGATGATCGACGAGGATCATCCGCTATCGCTCGGCTGCATCGAGCGCGCCTGCCGGCAGGTGCAGCGGCGCCTCCTGCGCTCCGCCGATCTGATCGTCGGGTTCGGCTACGACACCGTCGAGGTCGAATACGAAGCTTGGATCGGCGACGCGCCGCTGTTGCAGATCGATATCGATCCGGTCGATATCGCACCGTCGGTCACGCTTGCGCATCAGGTCACCGGCGACCTCGATGCGTCGCTGACGCGTCTCTCCACGATGCCCGGTACAACGAATGCCTGGCCGGCGGATGCTGTGGCAAGGCATCGAAGCCAATTCCAGGCATCGTTGCGTCCGACCAGCGCAAGCTTCACCGCCCATGCCGCCATCGACGCCGTGCGCCGTGCGTTGCCGCGCGAGGGCATCCTGTCCTTCGATGTCGGAGCACACACACACCAGATCGGCAGCCAGTGGACCGCGCACGCACCGAAGACTTTCCTCATCACCAACGGATGGTCGTCGATGGGCTTCGGGTTGCCGGGTGCGATTGCGGCCAAGCTCGCGCGCCCCGACCTGCCCGTGGTCTGCCTGATCGGCGATGGCTGCTTCCAGATGACCTGCGGCGAGGTCGCGACCGCCAAGCGGCTCGGGATCGCGCTGCCTATCGTCGTCCTCGACGACAAATGGTTGGCGCTGATCAAGGTGAAGCAGATCCGCCGCCAGTTCCCGCTCTACGGCACGGAGCTTCAGGAGGAAGATTATCGCGAGCCTCCGGCACATTATTTCGGCGTGCCCGCACACGGCGTCCGCAGTGCCGACACGCTTGAGGCTGCCGTAAAAACCGCGCTTGCCGCCGATGGGCCGACCGTGATCGAAGCGGTGGTCGATTCCGAGCACTACATCGATACGGTCTACGACTAAACCAACTGCCCTTCGCTCAGCGGGATATCCCGCAGCGTGCTCGGCGCGAACAGCTCTTCCACTTTGAGGCGGCGGCCGGTCAGGCCATGCTCGTGCGAGTATTGCAGCAGAGCCTCGATCGAAGGCCGGTTCTGCTCAAGGCCGTAGGGGTACCAGTCGGGACCGATGATCGCCTGCTCTTCCTCCAGCAGCGGCTGTAGCCAGGCGAGCGACGCCTTGGGAGAGCCCGCTTCTTCCAGCAGGCGGTAGGAATAGTCCTTGGCCCGGCATAGCGCCTTGTAGAGGCTGAGCGCCACCCAGGGATCGCGGTCGTAGATGTCGCGGCGGATCACCACCGTGTGCATGATCGGATAGATCTTGGTGCGCCGGTAATAATTCTTCTCAACCTCGGCGTAGTTCGGGAACAGCCGCTTGACGTTTCGCGCGCCGCGGCGGAACGACAGCGGGTTGTTGGCGGTCATCAGGAAGTCGATCTCGCCGCGCTCCAGCATGTCGCCGAGCTCGGTTCCGGTCGGCGCCTGCGTCAGGCGGATGTCTTTCGGCAGCTTGTGGCCGAGGCGGTCGGCACGGCCCTGTACCCATTCGACGTCGGCGGGCTTCACGCCGTATTCGTGCTCGAGCAAGCCACGCATATAGACGGCTGCCGTCATCGAATATTCCGGCACGCCGCCGCGCTTGCCCTTGAGGTCCTTTGGGCCCCGGATTCTCGTGTCGGTATTGATGAAGAAATACCCGTGCCGGAAGACGCGCGACGGAAACACGGGAATCGCGATGAACGGCGGTTCGCCACTGCTGACCAGCGTGGTGTAGTTCGACAGCGACATCTCGGAGACGTCGAACTCCTTGTACTGCAGCATGCGCCAGAAGATCTCGGCCGGCTGCAGGGCGATGTAGGTCAAGTCGATGCCTTCCGGCCGCATCGTTCCGTCGCGCAGCGCCTGCGTGCGGTCGTAGGGCCCGCAGGCGAAGGTCAGTCGCAGGTTGGCCATGAATTGGTTTCCGCCAAAGTTCGTAATCCGTCACCCTGAGGTGCCCGAGCGAAGCGAGGGCCTCGAAGGGCGATGGCCCCGGCCGTTCATCCTTCGAGGGCCGCCATAGCGCGTCGAAGGACGCGCGTAAACGCGCTTATGGCGGCCACCTCAGGATGACGGGTTGAAGCTTACACCGCCTTCAGATGCGCGTCGCGGCGCTTGTAAAGGTCGTCGTCGGCATAACCCATGGCTTCGGGACGCGCGCGTCCCAGCATCACCTGGAAATACACCGGCTCGAGCGAGTCGTTCTGGTAGCCGTGGATCACGCCGGCCGGGCACGAGATGCATTCCCACGGCCCAAGCCGGGTGGTGATGCGCTTGCCGTTCTCGTCCTCGCAGAACACGTCGAGGTGGCCTTGCAGCACGAAGAAGCATTCTTCGACCTCGTGCGTGTGCGCGGCGTTGCCCTGTCCGGGCGGAACGAACATGATCGAGAGCGTGAAGTTCTTGGCCGGGATCACGGTCGGATCGTCGTGCTTGCCGGAGCCGCCTGCACCGATAAAGCGATGCTGCGCGCGCTTGTATCCTTCGATCTTGGCGTCCTCGAAGGCGGCCCAGTCGGCGCGCTTCTCGCTGTAGCGGCCGACGAATTTCTTCATGATCTCCTCGACCGGCATATCGACGAGTTCCGGCGGCCGTGGATGGCGTGCGACGCTCATATGAGCCTCCTGTCAAACGGTGTATTTGAGCAAATGTAGGCTTCGCCCGTGGGGGGCGTCAACGAAACCCGGCCGCGCTACTCGGCGGCCTCCTTGCGTCCCTGCGCCATCTCCCAGACACGCGAGGGGGAGAGCGGCAATTCGCGCAGATCGACATTGAATGATTGCAACGCGTTCGCCACCGCGTTCGCGATCACGCCGCCGGCGGCGACCATGCCGCCTTCGCCGGCGCCTTTGGCGCCGAGCGGATTGATCGGGGAGGGGTGTTCGTCCATCACGATGGCGCGCAGGCGCGGGAAGTCGCTGGCGGTCGGCAGCAGGTAATCGGCGAGCGAGCCGGTCAAGAGCTGGCCCTGCTCGTCATAGACGAGATGCTCCATGAACGCGCCGCCGAGGCCCTGCACCAGTGAGCCGATCACCTGGCCCTTCAGCGTCAGCGGATTGATGATCCGGCCGGCGTCCTGCACCACGACATAGTCGACGATCTCGACGTGGCCGATCTTGACATCGATCGCGACGTGCGCCGCCTGAGCGCCGTAGCTGTAGGTGTGTTTCTTGTTGAGGAACGCGCCTTCGGCCGACAGCCCGGCGAACTCTGCAAGCGGTGCCGACTTGCCACTCGGCCCGCTCACCTTGTCCTCACCGAGGGTGATGTCGGCGGCGGCGCAGCCGAAGCGTTTTGCCGCCGCGGCGCGCAGCGCGTCCTGGAAGTTCTTGGTCGCGTCGAGCAGCGCCGAGCCACCCATTACGACGGAGCGCGAATGGTAGGCGCCGTAGCCGTCGCTGACATAGGCGGTGGAGCCGTGGAAGACGCCGCGGATGCGGTCGATCGGGATCTCAAGCGCATCGGCGGCAATCTGCGCGAACACCGTCTCGACGCCCTGGCCGACCGCCGATGAGCCGATGAAGACGGAGATCGAGCCGTCGTCATTGATCGCCAGCCCGGCGGTTTCCTTTGGCCCGGCGGCGCCGCCTTCGATGAAGCAGCCAACCGCGATGCCGTGATAGCGACCATCGACTAGCCTTCCTTGTAGCTTCGATTTTTCACTCCATTTGATCTCATCAAGGCAGCGATCCAGCGTCGCGCGGTAGTTACCGCTGTCGTACTCGTCCTCGTGCGGATAGGGCGCGATCCCCGCGATCCGGTAGGGCATCTCCGATGTCGCAACCAGGTTCTTGCGGCGGAACTCGACGCGATCGATCCCCAAGTCCTGGGCAACCAGATCGAACAGTCGCTCGCGGAAGAAGTCGGTCTCGAAGCGGCCCGGCCCGCGATAGGTGCCGACCGGCGTCTTATTGGTCATCCACAGCGAGACGTCGAGCTTGACGTCCGGAATGCGGTACGGCCCGGCCATGAACTGCGCGATGTTGCGCGCGCCGACCGCGCCGTTGGTGCGCATATAGGCGCCCATGTCGGCGTGGGCGTGGCCACGCAACGCGAGGATCGTGCCGTCGCGCGTGCAGGCGATCTCGACGTCCACCTCCGCCTCGCGGGCGTGGTTCATAGCCATCAGGTTCTCGCGGCGATCCTCCGTCCACTTCACGGGCCGCCCGGTGCGGCGTGCCGCGAACGGGATCAGGAAATCCTCCGGATAGAACTCGCCGCGCGCGCCGAAGCCACCGCCGACGTCGTTCTCGATCATCTCGATGGCGTCTTCCGGCAGATCGATCTGCTTCGCCAGGATGCGGCGGTTGAAGAACGGCACCTTGGCCGCGCCCGATACCGTGAGCCGGCCGTTGGCTGCGTCCCACTGCGCCATGACTCCGCGCGGCTCCATGGTCAGGCCGAAGTGGCGCTGCACCCGGAAGGTCTCGCGACGCACATAAGGCGCCTTGGCGAACGCCGCGTCGGCGTCGCCCTTCACGGCATGGAAGGTGAGCGAACGATTGGTGCCCGCGCCCTCAAACAGCAGGCTACGGTCGTGCTTCGCGACCTGCCAGTCCGCCACCGCCGGCAGCGGCTCGATCTCGACGCCGATCGCTTCCAGCGCGTCCTCGCCGATGGCGACGCTGGTTGCCAGCACCACCGCCATCGGCTCGCCGACATAGCGAACCTTGTCGTGCGCGAGCACCGGCTGCTCGAACGGCTTGAACTCGGGCAGCGGCTGCAATCGCATCGGGATGATGGGCGGGCCGCCAGGCATGTCCTTGGCGGTGATGACCGCGTGTACGCCGGGAATCGTCAGCGCGGCAGATGTATCGATCGAGACGATGCGCCCGTGCGCGACTGAGCTGCGCAGGATCACCGCGTAGAGCAGTCCCTCGGGGCTCAGATCATCGACATACTCGCCCTTGCCGCGCAGGAAACGAAGGTCTTCGCGGCGCTCGATGGGGCTGCCGATGAATGCGTTCTTCATCGCTGACCATCCGCCTTCTTATAGGCGTTACGCGCATCCAGCACCGCCTCGACGATGGAGATATAGCCGGTACAACGACAGAGGTTACCGGACAACACCTCGCGCACGCGGTCGGCATCGCAGTCCGGCTCCTCGCTGAGCAGCGCATGCGCCGTGGTGATCATGCCGGGTGTACAGAAGCCGCACTGCAAGGCGTGATGCTTGCGGAACGAGGCCTGCAAAGGCGTTAGCGCCTCGTCGTTGGACAATCCTTCGACCGTCACCACGCTCGAGCCTTCCGCCTGCGCCGTCAGCATCAGGCAGGATCGCACAGCGTCGCCGTCAACGATCACCGTGCAGGCGCCGCACACGCCGTGCTCACAGCCGACGTGGGTCCCGGTGAGCCGCAGGTGATGCCGCAGGCAGTCGGCGAGGGTGGTGCGCGCCTCGACCTCGACGCTGACCGGCTTTCCGTTGACCTGGAATGTGGTCGGCATGGTGCTATGTCGCCGCGCCTAGCAGCGCGCGCTCGACCATGACGCCGGCGAGCGCGCGGCGATAGGCG
>JBOHIG010000178.1:0-6133 GCA_050725815.1 Xanthobacteraceae bacterium | reverse complement strand
GATCTACGCCGTGCTCGCGTTGCCGTCCGCGAGCGCCGCGTAGTCCAGAAGCGATGTCAGCTGATGACGTGCCCGCCCGCCCGCGCGGGCAGTCAGTGCACGCTCACCGTTTCCAGCTCCTGGCTCCAGGCGTTGGCGAGGGCCGCCTCGCGGCTGTCGGTGAGCATGATCGGCGTACCGTCGGCGGCGTGCAGCGCGAACAACTGCATGCCGGGCTGAAGCTGCGGCGCCTGCGGGAACATGGACTGCACGTCTTCGGAGCGGATCGCCTTGACATAGGCGATCTTGCCGCCGCCGAGCAGCGCGAGCGCTTGCGGTGAGATCGCCGAGCTGCGTTCGGTGATGCTGCTGCTGTTGCTGTTGTTGTTGGTCATGGCCCTCGACTCCTTTCTACTGTGACTGTCGAGTCCCGGTTGTGAGTTCAGTCGCGATCCACGATGCTGATCGTCTTCACGATCCGTTCCGGCTCCGGCCGGGCAAGATCGATCGACAACAGCCCGTTCCTGAGGTCTGCGCCCAGCACTTCCATTCCATCCGCGAGCACGAAGGTGCGCTGGAACTGGCGCGCCGCGATGCCGCGGTGGAGATAGTGCCGGGCCTTGTCCTCGGTTTGCCGCCCTCGGATGACGAGTTGGCTTTCCTCGACCGTGACGTCGAGCTGCTCGCGCGTGAAACCGGCGACTGCCAGCGTGATCCGCAGGCGCTCGGGATTCCCGTTGTCGCGGGCAATCCGCTCGATGTTGTAGGGCGGGTAGCCATCCGCCGCCTTGGCAACGCGATCGAGCGCACGCTCGATCTCGTCGAACCCAAGCAGGAACGGGCTGGACAGCGATGGAACTCGGGACATGGTTTCAAAGCCCTCTACAAGCGACTTTGACGGGGCCCTTTCGGCGCCCCCCTGTTCGACCGGTCCTGACGACCGCGACATGCGGGGCCGGGTTCGGTCGAACCTCAATATGGTGGTTTCCGGTTAAGGCTTCAAGAATGCCCGGAACGGCAGCAGCAGGCGGCGTTCTGAGGTGCGCCTCCGATTGTTTTTGGAGCCGGTTGTCGCTCCCGCAGAAACGGAACCGGCGCGGGCCTTGCGGCCCCGCGCCGGCAAAGAGCCACGGACGACGCCCGTCTACTCTACTTGATCAAGGCCGCGATCCGTTCCACCAGCGGCTTCGGCGTCGCATAGACGTGCTTGATCAGCTTCTCCAGGAAAGCCCCGTCCTTGGGATCGTGGTCGAGCTTCGACTTCTTCACGTCCGCGATGTATTCGGGGTCTTTCATGGTCGCATCGAATGCGCCGCGGACCATCTTCAGCACGGCCGGTGACAGGCCGGGCGGAGCGATGAACGG
The DNA here is from genome assembly GCA_050725815.1 of Xanthobacteraceae bacterium. GTDB lineage: Bacteria > Pseudomonadota > Alphaproteobacteria > Rhizobiales > Xanthobacteraceae > VAZQ01. Next base: position 4,789 of record JBOHIG010000178.1, on the reverse strand, counting down.
ACGTCCGATGCTTTGTCCGACATAGAGATAATCGAGCGCCTGCTTCTGCTCCGGCGTCTTCGCGAACGTGAAGATGGACGGAGCCTTGATGTCGGCGAGGACTTCCGGCCCGGCCTGGAACAGCACGTTAAACGTGCCGTCCTTAAAGAACTGCGGCCGCTTGCTGTAGGCGCTGTCCCAACTCTCGCACAGCCCATCGACCTCGCCGCGCTCCATGGCGAGCAGGACGTCGGTCGAGACCTTGAACCCGGACACCAGCTTGAACTTGGTTCCGAGCAGTCCGTTGAGCGCCTTCGGGTATGAATAGGTGCCGGTGCCGACGCCGGTATTGCCGATGATCAGCTCGTGCTTGAGCAGATCGTTGAAGTTCTTCACCTTCGCGCGCTTGTGGGCGAAGCAAACATTCGTCTCGGTGGTCGGCGTTCCGAGCCAGGTCAGCTTGAGCGGGTCGAAGCGCGCGCCCTTCATGCCGCTGATCGGACCGAGCGGAGCGTCGCGGGCAATGATCCCCATCGCCGTGCCGTCCTTCGGCGCCGCATTGTAGATGAAGTTCGCGGCATTGAAGCTGCCGCCGCCGGGCATGTTCTGGGGAACGACGGTCGGCTTGCCGGGCAGATGCTTGCCGATGTGGCGGCCGACGACGCGGCCCCATCGGTCGTAGCCGCCGCCGGCTCCGAATCCGATAATCATTTGTACTTTCTTGCCGGCGAGATCAGGGGCCTGCGCCGACGCCGTCGAGGCGCTCGCGACCGCCAGCACGCTCAGAACGCCGATCGGAAGTGCCAAAAGCTTGGTTATGTCGAGCATGGTTCTTTATCTCCTACGATGCGATTTGGCTTGTGATGGGAGGCGATCGGAGGCGGCTAGACATTGCCATGCCGCGATTGTCGACGGTCGCCCGGGTGTCTTGCTTCACTTTATCAGCGCGCCGACCCGATCGATGATCGCCTTCGGGGTCCCGTACGCGCCTTTGATAAGCTTTTCCAGATACACTCCATCCTTGGGATCGTGTTCGTACCTCATCTTCTTGACTTCCGCGATGTAGTCGGAGTCCTTCATTGTGGCGTTGAAGGCGTCGCGCACCATCTTCAGGACGGCGGGCGGCAGGCCGGGCGGCGCAATGAACGGACGCCCGATCCCCTGGCCGACATAGAGATATTCAAGCGCCTGCTTCTGCTCCGGCGTCTTCGCGAAGCTGAAGATGGATGGTGCTTTGATGGTCGGATTCAGCTCGGCGCCGGCCTGGAACAGGACCTTGAAGGTGCCGTCGTTGAACAGGTTGGGACGCGCGTTGTAGGCGCTGTCCCAGGTCTGACAGTAGCCGTTGACCTCGCCGCGCTCCATCGCAAGCAGGACATCGGTCGATACCTTGAAGCCGGACACCAGCTTGAACTTGGTGCCGAGCAGACCATTGAGCGCCTTCGGATAGGCGTAGGTGCCGGTGCCGACGCCATTGTTGCCGACGATCAGCTCATGCTCGAGCAGATCCTGGAAGCTTTGCACCTTGGCTCGCCGATGCACGAAGCAGACGTTGGTATCGGTGGTTGGCGTGCCCAGCCAGGTCATCTTGAGCGGATCGAAGCGCGCGCCCTTCATCCCGCTGAGCGGAGCCAACGTGGCGTCGCGGGCGATGATGCCCATGACGGTGCCGTCCTTCGGCGCGACGTTGTAGATGTGATTGGCGGCGGTCAGGCTGCCGCCACCCGGCATGTTCTGCGGCACGACGTTCGGCTTGCCCGGCAGGTGCTTGCCGATATGGCGTCCGACCGCGCGCCCCCAACGGTTGTAGCCTCCGCCGCTGCCGAAGCCGATGATCATCTGTACGGTCTTGCCGGAGAGGTCGGGAGCTTGTGCCCAGGCCGGCGACGCAGCCAACGCGGCGAGGGTGCCGGCGGCTAGAACTGCAATCAGCCGTGACGGGTCGGACATGGCCCTTTCTCGTCGGGTTCGCGACGTCGTCGTCGCATCCCGGCCATTGTATGAACCCGTGCCGCACAAGAACAGGGCCGCGCGTCGCTTCGCCACGCCAATTCCGGTTAACGGAATGCGGGGATACCGGAACCAGCGAGGCGCAAGCGACGGAGGGAATGCCCTGAGGCTATTTCTTCTTTCCCTTCTTAACATCCCGTTCGCCGGCTTTGCCCGTGCGGAAGCTCCGGACTCGTTCGGCCACTGTCTTGGGTGTGCCGTAGAGGCGCACCATCAAATCGGTGATCTCCTGACCGGTGATCGGGTCGAGCTCAAGGTTCTGCTTCTTCGCGTCCGCGATCAACGCCGGATCCTTGAGGGCGGCATCAAAGGCGGCGCGCAGCGCAGCGGCGCGGTCGGCGGGGATGCCGGGCGGTGCAGCGAACGGCCGGCCCATCTCCTGCGTGGCGAAGATCAGTTCGAGCGCCTGCTTGTCTTCCTTCTTCTCGACGAGATCCATCATCACCGGCACGTTGGGCAGTTCCCGGTGCGGCTTGAAGGAGAACTGGGCGAGCAGGTTGATCTTCTTGTCGCGGTACCAGTCGGGACGGGTCGCCTTCAAGCTGGCCCAGCCGAAGCCGCAACGGCCTTCCACCTCGCCGCGCTCGACGGCGACCAGCAGGTCGCCGCCGTAGCCACGGACGATCTGGAATTTGGTGCCGAGCATCTCGTTCATCATGCGCGGCATCACCGAGTCGGACGCCGCAGCGGCGGCGGAGCCGACCGGAATGCTCATCGCCTTCGCATCGGCCACGGTTTGCACCTTGGATGTGTGCCAAGTGAAGCAAACACTGGTCTGCTTCGCCATGCTGCCAATCCAGGTGAACTTGCTGCCGTCGAACCGCGTGCCCTGGTTCGACACCACAGGCTCCAGCCCCATGCGCTCGTGGAAAGTACCGAACGCGAGGCCGTCCTTGGGACCGGCGTTGTACAGCCAGTTGGCCAGCACCAGGCCGGTGCCGCCCTGCATGTTCTTCAATATGGTGTTGGGCTTGCCGGGAATATGCTTGCCGATATGGGTTTCAAGCAGGCGGGCGTAAGCCGAATAGGCGCCTGAGGGCGTGAGACCGCTATAGATCACGACGGTCTTGCCTTTGTAGAAGTCGGCGACGGATTCGGCGCGCGCATTCTCGGCGGCCGCGCCGAGTGTGATGGCGGATAGCGCGAGTGCGGACGCGAAGGGCGCGCAACGGTTCTTCAGCGGCATCGTCATCTCCCGGCTTGGGGCGTCCTGATAGCCCCGTTTGTTGACAGTTTATATGGCTGCGGCGATCCTGCGAATGGTGGCGGGAGCGGCGGATCATCATCGGGGGAGCGATATGGCGGCGACAGGCGGCAAAAAGACGCGCATCATCGACATACACGGCCATCTCAACGTGCCCGGCGTGCGCGCGTTGCTCGGTTCGGGAGCCGGCGTGCATGGCGGCGGCGGGCAGGCGGGCGCGCAAATGCCGACCCCTGGCGGCATCAGCGATCCGGCGCGCACGCCGATCCTGTACGACATGGCCGCTCGCCTTGCCGACATGGACGCGACCGGCGTCGATGCCATGGCGCTGTCGCCGACGCCACAGCCCGGCTTCTACAAAGCCGACCGCGAGCTGGCGCAGAAGGTCGCCGCGCTGCAAAACGATTACGTGGCCCGCGTCGCCGCCGACAACCGTGGCCGCTTCATCGGCTTCGGGATTGCGCAATTGCAGCATCCCGAGGACGCCGCCGGGGAACTGGAACGCGCCGTGAGAGAGCTCGGCTTCAAGGGCGTCTTCGTCGCCACCCATATCGGCAATGATGAGTTGGGCGATCCGCGCTTCGATCCGTTCTGGGCGGCGGCGCAGGATCTCGGCGCGGTGGTGTTCGTACACCCAATGGGCTTCACCGAGCCGCGCCGGCTCGAACCCTTTTTCATGACCAACGTGGTCGGCCAGCCGCTCGAAACGACGCTCGCGCTCGCGCACATGATCTTCGGGGGGACGTTGGAGCGCTTCCCGCGCCTGAAGGTGTTGGCGGTGCATGGCGGCGGCTTCCTGCCGTTCTACCTGGGGCGCTTCGAGCAGGCCTTCCATGAGCGCAAGGAATGCCGCGTGCACATCCAGAAGCCACCGAAGGAATACGTCAAGCGCATCTATTTCGACACGGTGGTGTTCGAGCCCGAGGCCATCGCCTATCTGATCGCGCTCGTTGGCGTCGATCACGTGCTGATGGGATCGGACCGTCCTTTCGACATGGGCGACAACGATCCCGTCGAACTCGTCAAGCGCGTGCCGAATCTTACCGATGCCGACCGCGCCAGGATTCTCGGCGGCAATGCCGAGACCCTGCTGAACCTGGCCTAGTCCCGGCCAGGATGTTCCGACGGGTGTCCATCTGCATACGAGCCGCGCAAAGTCGCGGCTGCGCAATGATCTGTTGATTGCAGGAGGCGGCCGCCGCCGCTGGCAGCAGACGATTATCCGGGGTGGTGGAATATCCGGGGTGGTGGAGCCAGGCGGAGTCGAACCGCCGACCTCTTGAATGCCATTCAAGCGCTCTCCCAACTGAGCTATGGCCCCTCCAGGGAACAGGAATCGGCGATCGGCAATCAAACGTAAAATCAGCGACGGTTCCGTCCGCTGACCCCGATTACCGATTCCCGTCGATCATGTCTCCTCCTCATCCTCGCGGTCGCCAATGATGTCGGTGACGTCGTCGTCGGACTCTTCCTGCTCCTCGATGAGGTTGGAATCGTCGAGGGTCTCGTCGATCTCGATGTCATCGTCGCCCGCTTCGACCGCATCCTCGGCCCCGGGCTTCTTGCCCTGGGCTTCGGCGTCCGCATCCTCAAGGG
>JBOHIG010000177.1:0-3509 GCA_050725815.1 Xanthobacteraceae bacterium | reverse complement strand
ACATAATACTCCACGCGATACTCCACGCGCGCACCGGTTCGTGCACGCGGTCGTCGCCATGGCGGCGTGCTGCGCCTTCCGGGATGTAGAACTTCTGCGTCAGGCCGGCGCCGAGCGCGAGCGGTTGCAGCTCGGCGGTCTCTTCCAGAAACAGCGCCTGCACGCAGGCATGCGGCATCGATTGCCCGACCGCGAGCATGCCGTTCGATTGCAGGATGACGGCCTCGCCCTGACCGAGCGCATCGGTGACGCCGTCCGCCATCGCCATGCTCGCCACGGGGTAAGGCTGCGCGAACACCGGCACCGTCGCGCCGAGATTGGCGCCGACTCCGCAAGACGGCCGCACCAACGGATTTCGCTCGCCGCCAGATAGCTGAAGATCGCCAGCGGATCACCTCGCTGATGTCGTTATCGCTCACCCAAAGAAACCTCACCGAGATTCAAAGAGTATCTGGTATGCCGCAGCTCTCCCGCTTTTTTGAGCGCACCTTTATCGACGAGGTCTTGCAGGTCGCGGGTCGCCGTGGCGCGTGAGGTCTTACTGATGTTGATGTAGTTGTCGGCGCTTAGGCGCCCCTTGAAGCCGTCTATGCCCTCGTTGAACATGCGGGCGATAACCTTGTCCTGGCGTTCGTTGAGCTGGTCGCGGAATTTCTCGTAGAACTTCGCCTTGGCGACGAAGAAATCGACACGTTTGATGGTGTTGCGTTGGGCCTCAAGAATCGTGTTCGCGAAGTACGTCAGCCACGCCGTGATTTCCAGCTCCTTGTTGTTGCGCTCCAGCGCGGCGTAGTAGTCGTTGCGCTTGCGCTCGATCGTATAGGCAAGCGCGATCAGGCTCGGCCGATCGAGATTCTGCGCGAGCGACTTTTCAGCAAGCGCGCGGCCGATTCGGCCGTTGCCGTCCTCAAACGGGTGGATGCACACGAAATACAGGTGCGCGATCCCAGCGCGGGTGAGCGGGGACAGTGGGTTTTTACCGCCCGGAGCCGTGTCGTTGAACCAAGCATTGAAGCGCGCCATTTCTTCTTTCATGCGCAATGACGGCGGCGCTTCAAAATGGACCGTGCGCTTGTAGTCGGGGCCTGAGACCACCTGCATCGGATCGGCATGCTCGCGGTAGGCTCCGATGACGCTGATTGTCTTGTCGCCCGAAAGCAGCATCTTGTGCCAAGCGAACGTCGTCGCGTCGTCGAGGGCTTTAGCGTAGTTGCGATAGAGATCGACCATCATTTCGGAGATGCCGCGTTCCGCCGGATCGACGCCGGGCTTTTCCGCGCCGAGGCCAAGCTGATAGCGCAGCGAGGATTGGACGCTGTCCCGATTCAGAATCTTGCCCTCGATCTCGGAGGTCTTGACCGCCTCGTCGCTGATAAGGTCGATCTTCAGGGTTTCCTGATCGTCCGGCCCGATATGCTTGCAGGCACCCACGAACTCGCCGGACTGAAGCAGGAATTGCTGCTCTAGTTGGGCCAGAGCCATTGATTTATATGAGAAACTCGGCCATTCCGGCCGCTCCCAATTCCAAGTCATGAGCTATAGAACTCCCTTCTATAGCTCATGATATCAGAATTTGTGAGTTATAGGGAGATTTTCTATAGCTCACGGCCCGCCGGACCGGGCCGGCGGCCGTCCGTAGTGAGGAATGTCCGCTTACCGGAGCTTTCCCTCCGCCGCCGCGACGTAATACTCCCACGCGCGGATCGGCTCATGCGCGCGGTCGTCGCCATGGCGGCGTGCGGCGCCTTCCGGGCTGTAGTATTTCGGCGTCAGGCCGGCGCCAAGCGCGAGCAGTTGCAGCTCGGCGGTCTCTTCCAGAAACAGCGCCTGCACGCAGGCATGCGGCACCGATTGCCCGACCGCGAGCATGCCGTTCGATTGCAGGATGACCGCCTCGCCCTGCCCGAGCGCATCGGCAACGCCGTCCGCCATCTCCGCGCTCGCCGCGAGGAACGGCCGGCCGAACACCGGCACCGTTGCGCCGAGATTGGCGCCGAAGCCGTGCGCCACCTTCATCGGCTCGCCGGCGCAGGCATAGGCGGCGACATGGCGCGGATGCCCGCGTGCGATCGCCATCACGTCGGTACGGCGGCGGTAGACGGCGAGATGCATCGCCACTTCGAGCGGCGGCCCCCCCTCTCCGGCGACTTGCTTGCCGTCATGATCAAGCTCGACCAGCTCCGCGTCGGTTACCAGGCCGAGCGCACGGCGCGGCGTGATCAGAACGCGATCCTCGCCCACGCGCGCGCTGACATGGCCGAAGCCTTCGACGACGCGGAATTGCGTCAGCACCTTGCAGGCGGTGACGACCTCGGCGCGCAACGCGGGCGTGGATGCAAACGCCATGGCTTCTCCTATGTCGCAATCAGCCGCCGGGCATGAATGTCGGCGGCACGCTGCGTGTCCATGACCCAGCGCGCGACCTCGCCGAACGACGCGAACCACACATCGTCGTGCCTGCGCATGGTGCCGAGGATCTTCTCGAACACCGCCGCGATCATCGGACGGCCGCCGAAATGACAGTGCATCGACAGCGCGAGCAGGCCGGGCGCTTCGTGCGCGCGCAGATAGTCGAAGGTCTCGCTGTAGACGTCCCACAGGTCCTGCGGCGACGAACGCAGCACGCGGTTGTCGGTGAAGTCGCTTGACGGGATGAGCACGATCGGGCCGTTGCCGGTCTCCACGATGCTTGGCAGATCGCTATCGCGGGCGTCGCCGTGCCAGATCAGCTTCTCGCCGGCGAGGAATTTGCGGGTGTGCTCGGTGTAGGCGGTGACCGGGCTGATCCAGCCTTGCGGGCGCGTCCCGGTCGCGCGTTCGAGGATGTCGATCGAGCGGCGGATGCAGGCCTGCTCCTCGTCGGGCGTCATCGCGGACTGAAGCTGATCCTGCAGATAGCCGTGGCCGGCGACGTCATGGCCGTTCGCGACGATGGCCTTCACCGCGTCGGGGAAGATCTCGGCGCAGCGGGCGTTGACGCAGAAGGTGCCGCGCAGGCGGTGGCGGTTGAGCAGCGAGATGATCCGCCATACGCCGACCTTGCCGCCATAGCTGCCCCAGGCGATGCCGCTGTGATCGACCGCGCCGGCTTTGGGCGAGGCCTGTACGCCGTAGGGCGGCGCCTTGCCCTCCGACCAGGTCTCCAGCATGGCGTTGACGGTGACGGCGATGCGCTTGCCGTCCGGCCAGGCGAATGCAGGCATATTCGAATTCCCGTTCGGGGAATGTCTTCGGTCAGCCCCAGGTCATCGTCAAGCGCCCATTGTCAGGCGCCGCTCCCGCCGCGCGCTTCAACCAATTGGCAATCACGGCGATGCAAACTGCACCGCTACCTCAGGCAGGAGCGGACTGCAGCCATGCGCCAAAATCAGCCCCCATCGCCCAGAACGACCATGTTCTGCGGCCTTTTGGCCGTCGGCATGGGGCTATTCCTGGTTCTGATCGGATTGGGCGTGGTGAAGCCCAACCCGCGATCCGTGCATGGACCGTTGTGGATCGCGACCGTCGCC
>JBOHIG010000176.1:0-5732 GCA_050725815.1 Xanthobacteraceae bacterium | reverse complement strand
TTGATCTCGCGCGCTTCCAGCATGACCTGCTGGCCGTCGCGGACCTTCAGCCCCGCCTTCTCCAGCTCGAAGAACATCGGCGGCTCGACGATGTCGACGCCGATCGGCATGTCGGCGACGCCGGCTTCGCGGATCAGCGACGCGATCTCCTCGGCGTGCCGCTTCATCAGGCCGAAGGCCGGGTTCACGGTGCCGCGCAGGCCGATCAGCCCGGCCTTGCAGTTCTCCGGCTTGAGCCAGGGCGTATAGAGCTTGTGATGGACCGCGGCCGAGCCGAAGTCCCACAGGATCGGCTCGCCGGTGCGGGTGAGCAGCGCCCAGCGCGAGAGCTTGTCGCGCTCCCATTCGCCGATCTTGGTCGAGGTGATGTAGCGGATGTTGTTGACGTCGAAGACCAGCAGCGCGCCGAGGTCGGATTTCTCCAGCGCCATGCGCGTCCGTGACAGCCGGTAGCGGTGGAGGCGGCGGTAGTCGACGCGCTCCTCGAAATCGACCCCCATCGTGCCGAGCGCCGGCAGCGCCCGGCCCCAATTGAAGCGCGGGTTGATGTCCTCGGCGGTGATCTTGCGGACGGTGTCGTCCATGGGGCGGCTCCTATTGGTCTTGATCGGGAATGCGCCAATGAGGCGCGTCGTGGCCAATCTATAGCACGTCCGTGCCGTGGGGTTGAAAGCCACGTTGCGGCGTTTCACGGCGGCTGCATAATGCCGGCAACGCAGGGAGGACGCGCGCGCCATGAGCCCGGAACCGGCACAGCCCACCGCTGAGGCCATCCCGCGCGATTACAATTTCGCGGACGATGTTCTCAAGCGCAATCTCGAGGCCGGGCGCAACGCGAAGGTTGCGTATATCGATCACCACGGAGCCTGGACCTACGAGCAACTCGCCGACCGCGTGGCGCGTTTTGCCGGCGTGCTGCGCTGGTTTGGAGTCCGGCGCGAGGAGCGGGTGCTGATCTGCCTCACCGACACCATCGACTGGCCGACCGCGTTTCTCGGTTGTCTCAAGGCCGGCGTCGTCGCAGTCCCGGTCAACACGCTCATGACCGAAGAGGATTACCGCTTCATGTTGGCCGATAGCCGCGCGCGCGTGCTGGTCGTTTCCGAAGCGCTATACCCGAAGTTTCAGAACATCCTATTTAACGTGTCCGACCAGCAACTGCAGTACGTTGTCGTGTCGGGCAAGAACAGCGACGGACATCAGGAGTTAGAGGACTTGCTGTCCCGAGCCAATGCCGACCTTTACACGGTCCCCACGACCACCGACGACATCGCGTTCTGGCTTTACACGTCGGGCTCGACCGGCCAGCCCAAGGCGGCGGTGCACGTACATGCGGACTTGCGGCTGACCAACGATCTCTATGCGGCGCCAACCCTCGGCATCACCGAAAACGACGTTTGCTATTCGGTGGCCAAGTTGTTCTTCGCCTATGGCCTTGGCAATGCGATGACGTTCCCGTTGTCGGTCGGCGCGACCACCGTGCTGCTGCCCGACCGGCCGACGCCGGTTTCGGTCGCGACGATCCTGAAGAAACATCAGGTCACGGTGTTCTATGCAGTGCCGACCTTCTATGCGGCGTTCCTGGCGAATCCCGATGCGCCGACGCGCGACGAATTGAAACTTCGCCGTTGCGTCTCCGCCGGCGAGGCGTTGCCGCCTGACATCGGCCGGCGCTGGTTGGAGCGCTACGGCGTGGATATCCTCGACGGCCTGGGCTCGACCGAGATGCTGCACATCTTCCTCTCCAACAGCCTCGGCGACGTCAAATACGGCACCTCCGGCAAGCCGGTGCCGGGCTATGACGTTCGCCTGGTCGGCGACGACGGCGCGATCTGCAAGCGCGGCGAGATGGGCGAATTGCAGGTGCGCGGGCCGACGGCGGCGGTGATGTACTGGAACAACCGCGCGCAGTCCCGCACGACATTTCTCGGCGAATGGACGCGATCGGGTGACAAGTACATCGAAGATAGCGATGGTTATTACGTCTACTGCGGCCGCCGCGACGACATGCTCAGGGTCTCGGGGATGTATGTGTCCCCGTTCGAGGTCGAGGGCGCGCTGCAAAGCCATCCGGACGTGCTGGAAGCAGCAGTCGTCGCCTGGCCGGACGCTGATGAGCTGATCAAGCCCAAGGCGTTCGTGGTGCTCAAAGCGGCGGACAAGGCTTGCGACGCGCTCGCGCTCGCGTTGCAGGACCACTGCAAGCAAAGTCTCGCGCCGTACAAATATCCACGCTGGGTCGAGTTCCGGGCCGATTTGCCGAAGACAGCGACCGGGAAGATCCAGCGCTTCAAGCTGCGGGCGGAGATTGGGGGCGCTCATTGATTTTTAGCCGAATCAATTCATTCAATTTGCCATTCTGAGGTGCGAGCGAGGTGGGTTTCGCTACGCGCTTCAGGATGACGGGGGAAATCAGAACACCACCATGAGAAAGAACCTGCTTGGCCGCACCGGCCTGTTCGTCTCCGAGATCGCGCTGGGCGGCGGCGTCACCGGCGGCATCCTGATCACGGGCGACGAGATCACGCGCGTGACGACGCTGCGGCGCGCGATTGCCGGCGGCATCAACTGGATCGATACCGCCCCGCTCTACGGCAACGGCGCGTCCGAATCGACCATCGGGCGTCACATCGCAACGCTCGTGCCGCGGCCTTTTATCTCGACCAAGGTGCGCATCGAGCCGGACCAGATGCGCGATATTCCAAGCGCAATCGAGCGCAGCCTGCACGCAAGCCTGAAGCGATTGCAGGTCGACAGCATCGCCCTGTTTCAGCTTCACAACCAGCTCGGCGAGGCCGTCGGTGATCGCCCGCAGCTCACGCCCGAGCAGGTGCTCGGGACGGGAGGTGTGGCCGACACCTTCGACCGGCTGCGCGACCAGGGCCTGTTCAAGGCAAGCGGGATGACCGCGGCCGGCGAGACGCGGGCGATCCTGGACGTGATCGAAAGTGGCCGTTTCGATTGCGCGCAGATCTATTTCAACGCCATCAATCCGACCGCGTCCTGGTTGCGCCCGCATTCGTCGTGGAAAGCGCAGGACTTCTCCGGCGTAATGGCGGCCTGCTTCCGGCAGAACATGGGTACGCTGAACATCCGTCTGTGGGCGGGCGGGCCGCTGGCGAGCGCGAAGCGCCCCGAACGGCTTACGGTGTTCACGTCGGGCACCGACGTCGACAACGAGGTGCGCTGCGCGGCTGCGGTGCGCGCGGCGCTGGGCGATGCCTACGGCACGCCGGCGCAGGCTGCGTTGCGCTTCGTGCTGGGCAACTACGACCTTTCCACGCGGGTGATCGGGATTGCGCAGCTCAGCTACATGGAGGAGGCCCTGGCGGCGGTGGAGGCAGGGCCATTGCCGACGGAGGCGATCGCGCGGCTCGAGCGGCTGTGGGCCACGGATTTCAAAACGTATTGATTTATTGAAGTTTTTGGCGGGGGCTTGCGGAAGGCAGGGCCAGGGGATAGTTCTATCTGCACTATAGTTCCGGTCGTCAGGACGCACCGTGCCCGCTTCCAAACCCGATCCGAAGGCCCGCGCCACCGCAGCAGCAGCGGCACCAGCCGATGAAGCCGCCGGTTCGGCGGCGCGGTCGAATGCTGACGCCTTCGCCGTGGAGGTCGGCCGCCTGGTGCGGCGCGCGCGCGCCAGGCGGGGCATGACCCGCCGGCAGCTCGCGCAAGGCTCCGGCGCATCGGAACGCTACCTCGCACAGATCGAAGGCGGGCAGGGCAACCCCTCCGTCATCATCCTCAAGGCGATCGCGGAGGCGCTCGACGTGCCCATCGTCGCGCTGATGCCGCGCACCGACGGCGCCGATCTCAACCGCATCGTCGATCTCATCGTCCGCCTGCCGCCGTCCGACCTGCATGCCATCGCCGACCTGATCGAGAGCCGCGCCGCGCGAGACGCCGCGCCTGACCGCGCGCGGCGGTTCGCGCTGGTCGGCCTGCGCGGCGCCGGAAAGTCTACGCTCGGACGCATGCTGGCGAACCGTCTCGGCGTCGTCTTCATCGAGCTCAACCGCGTCGTCGAGCAGGACTACGGCGCGCGCATCCCCGACCTGATCGAGATGGCGGGCATCGCCACCTTCCGCCGCTACGAGCGCGCCTGTCTGGAGCGCGTCATCGCCGAGCACGAGGCCGCAGTGATCGCGACCGCCGGCGGCATTGTCTCGAGCCCGGAGACCTACGCGCTGCTGCTCCGTCGCACCCATACGGTGTGGATCAAGGCGCGGCCTGAGGATCACATGACGCGCGTGATGGAGCAGGGCGATTTCCGCCCGATGGCGCAGAATCGCGAGGCGATGGCCGACCTGGTCGCGATCCTGGAGGCGCGACGGGCCGACTATGCACGCGCGGCCGCTGTGCTCGACACCTCGGAAGATACTGTGGAACGGAGCTTTTCGAAGCTCGCCGAAATCGCCGCGCGCCATGCCGAAGGAAGCCCGCGATGACGCTCGCCGACCAGGGTTTCCTTGATCTCGGCGCCGACCTGCGGCTCGAATACCGTATGCTCGGCCCGCCTCCCGACCAGGCGCCGACCATCGTCATGCTGCATGAAGGACTCGGCTGCGTCGGGCTGTGGGGCGACGTCCCCGAACGGCTGCAAAGCGCGACCGGCGCCGGAGTGTTCGTCTATTCGCGCGCGGGCTACGGCCGTTCGTCGCCGGCGGCGCTGCCGCGCCCGCTCACCTTTATGCATGACGAGGCGCGTGAGACGTTGCCGAAGCTGCTCGACACGATCGCCTTCCGGCGCGGCATCCTGCTCGGCCACAGCGACGGGGCCTCGATTGCGGCGATCTATGCGGGGACGGCCCAGGATCACCGCGTGCGCGGCCTCGTTCTGATCGCGCCGCATTTCTTCACCGAAGATATGGGCATCGCCGAGATCGCCCGCGCCAAGGACATATACCGCGACACGGACCTGCGCCAGAAGCTCGCGCGCTGGCATGCCGATGTCGACAACGCCTTCGTCGGCTGGAACGACGCCTGGCTCGATCCCCAATTCCGCAGCTGGGACATCACCGACGCGCTGGCCTATATCCGCGTGCCGATGCTGATCGTGCAGGGCGAGAACGACCAGTACGGCACGGCAAAGCAGGTCGAGGCGGCGGAGCGCGAATGCTATTGCCCGGTGGAGGTGGCGCTGCTGCCGGGCGTGCGCCATGCCCCGCACCGGGAGGCGCCCGACGTGCTGCTGGCGGCCGCCTCCGGCTTCGTCAACCGCATCCTGCGCGACCACCACGAGGGCGATCTGGCCCTTGCGACGAACGCGACGATATGAATTATAATGCATAGTGGATACAATGATGCGACATCGTGCAGGAAAATTCGGCCTTGGAAGCGGCGATCGGCGGTGTGGAGGCCGGGTGTGAGATGGCCGACGCGGATCGCAAACTGACCGGCGGCCGGACCCGGATCGACTTCCAGACCGACCCATCGCGCTACCGGCACTGGAGGCTCGCTGTCGACGGCGACGTCGCCACGCTCACCATGGACGTGGACGAGAAGGGCGGGCTGTTCGAAGGCTATGAGCTCAAGCTCAACTCCTACGATCTCGGTGTCGACATCGAGCTTGCCGATGCGATCGAGCGGCTGCGCTTCGAGCACCCGCAGGTCAAGGTGGCGCTGCTGCGCTCGGCCAAGCCGCGCGTGTTCTGCGCCGGCGCCAATATCCGCATGCTCGCCGGTGCGACACACGCCCACAAGGTCAACTTCTGCAAGTTCACCAACGA
>JBOHIG010000175.1:0-1940 GCA_050725815.1 Xanthobacteraceae bacterium | reverse complement strand
ACGGCTGTTTGTGAGGGTGTGGGAGTAACGGAATGACCGAGAACACCGAGGGCGCGGTCAACGCGGGCCCCTCTCACCGGTCGGTCGAAGTCGGAGTGGGGATCGCCTCTTCGATATTTGCCTTGATCGTTATATTTGGAAGCATCAATGCCGGAATCGGCTGGGGCCTCGAGGGACCGCGCGCCGGTTTCTTTCCGTTCTATGTCGGGGTGCTGATCCTCGGCGCCAGCGTCGTCAATCTCGTACAGATTTTCACCGTCGGAACGAAGCGCGGTCCGTTCGCGGACTGGGCGCAGCTTCGCCAGGTGATGTCCGTCGTAATCCCGGCGGGAATCTACGTCTTCCTCGTCCCGTTCATCGGGATCTATGTGTCTTCCGCCATCCTCATCGCCTTCTTCATGAAGTGGCTCGGCCGCTACAAGTGGGGCCTGGTGCTGGCGATTTCGATCGGCATGCCGCTTCTCACCTTCATTGTCTTCGAGCGGTGGTTCCTGGTGCCGCTGCCGAAGGGGCCGGTCGAGGAGTACCTGGGCTTCTAGGGCGCGATCCGCGGACATGGGTGGATTGTCCGGAGGGCGATCGCGCGGCACAAGAAACATCTGGAGGCCGGTTCGATCGCAACCGGCAAGTTCTCCGGACCGGTAGTCGAGTTGTGTTGAAGGGCGTGCGCGATCGCGTGCGGGACGTGTAGAGACGATGGAAGAATTCGCAAACCTGTTTCACGGCTTCGCCACGGTTCTCGAGCCGTTCAATATCGGGGTGATGATCGTCGGCATCCTGCTGGGCGTCGTCATTGGCGTGCTTCCGGGCCTCGGCGGCGCAAACGGCGTTGCGATCCTGCTGCCGCTGACGTTCTCGATGTCGCCGACATCCGCCATCATCATGCTGTCCTGCATCTATTGGGGGGCGCTGTTCGGCGGAGCAATTACGTCCATCCTGTTCAACATTCCCGGCGAGCCATGGTCGGTGGCGACCACGTTCGACGGCCATCCGATGGCGCAGCAGGGTAGGGCAGGCGAAGCGCTCACGGCCGCCTTCACCTCGTCGTTCGTCGGGGCGCTGTTTGCGGTCATCATGATCACGCTGATCGCACCGCTGGTCGCGGCCTTCGCGCTGCGGTTCGGACCGGCGGAAAAATTCGGCGTCTATTTCCTCGCATTCTGCAGCTTCATCGGCATGAGCAAGGAGCCGCCGGCCAAGACCGTGGTCGCGATGATGATCGGCTTCGCGTTGGCCTCCGTCGGCCTCGACGAGATGACCGGCCAGCTGCGCCTGACCTTCGGCTTCGAGAAGCTCTTGACCGGCTTCGACTTTCTGATTGCGGTCATCGGCCTGTTCGGCATCGGCGAGATCCTCCTCACCATGGAGGAGGGGCTGCTGTTCAAGGGCCGCTCGGCCACGATCAATCCACGTGTCGTGTTTCAGACCTGGATGGAGCTGCCGCGTTACTGGATGACATCGCTGCGCTCCTGCATCATCGGCTGCTGGATGGGCATCACGCCGGCCGGCGCCACGCCAGCCTCGTTCATGAGCTACGGCATCGCCAAGCGCGTCTCCAAGAAGGGACGCAACTTCGGCAACGGCGAGATCGAGGGCGTTGTCGCGCCGGAAACCGCGGCACACGCCGCGGGTACCTCGGCCCTGCTGCCCATGCTCGCACTCGGCGTTCCTGGCTCGCCGACCGCCGCGGTGCTGCTCGGCGGCTTGCTGATCTGGGGATTGCAGCCGGGGCCGATGCTGTTCGTCGAGAACAAGGACTTCGTCTGGGGTCTGATCGCCAGCATGTATCTCGGCAACATCGCGGGTCTGCTGATCGTGCTGACCTGTGTGCCGCTGCTCGCTGCGATCTTGCGCATCCCATTCAGCATCATTGCGCCTATCATCCTCGTGCTCTGCGCGATCGGCGCATTTACGGTCCACAATTCGACCTTCGACGTCAT